>DAOUAB010000202.1:0-53005 GCA_034434015.1 Anaerolineales bacterium | reverse complement strand
GATTGACGGCGTGGCGCTCGACCTCAGCCGCCAGCGCTACGCCAACTGGCCGGAGCTGGAGCGCTACTGCTACCTGGTGGCTTCCACCGTCGGCCTGCTGTCCATGCCCATTATCGGGCTGGCGCCCGGCGTCACGTTCGACGAGGCCGCCCCGTACGCCGTCAAGCTCGGCCTCGCCCTGCAGCTCACCAACATCCTGCGCGATGTGGGCGAGGACGCCGCCCGCGGCCGCGTCTACCTACCGGCCAGCGACCTGGCGCGCTTCGGGCTGACCGCCGACGACATCCTGGCCGGGGTCGCCGACGACCGCTTCAAGGCCCTGATGCAGTTTGAGATCAAGCGCGCGCGCGACCTGTACTATCGGGCGCTGCCCGGCATCGCGCTGCTCGCGGCGGCCGCGCGCCCGGCGGTGACGGCGGCGGCGCTGCTCTACCGCGCCATCCTGGACGAGATCGAGGCCCTGGATTACCAGGTCCACCGGCAACGCGCCCACACCAGCGGGTTGCAGAAATTGCTGAAGCTGCCTGCCATCTTCTGGACCGTGGCCACCCTGCGCGCGCCGCGCCCGGTGGACGGCGAGCGGGCGGCGGCCTCGGCCTGATGGAGGACGAACGACGGCCGATGGGGACGAAGGCCTGATCGCCTTCGTCCTCCGTCTTCCGCCCTTCGTCGAATGCCTTGACCTACTTCAACTTCCTCCTTTACTTCGTCATTCTGCCGGCCGCAGTCCTCACCTGGATCGTGCGCCCGACGCGCCGCGAGTGGCTGGTGCTGGCGGCCATGCTGGCGATCACCTATGTGTGGACGACGCCGTGGGATAACTACCTGGTCGGCAGCGGGGTCTGGTATTACGACCCGGCCCTGGTCAGCGGCGTGGTCATCGGCTGGGTGCCGCTCGAGGAATACCTTTTCTTCGGCCTCCAGGTGTGGCTGAGCGGCACGCTGACCTTCGGCCTGATGCGCCTCTTCGCCGCGCGCTCCACGGCCTTCGCGCCGGGCGCGGCCCTGCCGGCGCTGATGTTGCCGTTGGCCCTGGCCTTCTCCCCGACGCCCCCGCTCCCCGGTTCCGGCTTGCCGGCCGGGACCCCCGCCAGCGACCTGCCGGCTTTGCCGTTCGGCGAGTGGAACTACCTGTTCCTCATCCTGGCCTGGGCGTTGCCCGTGATCGCCGGCCAGTGGGCCATCGGCTGGGATGCCTTCCTGGCTAACTGGAAGGTGTACACACTGGGTATCGTGATCCCGGCCGTGTATCTGACGACCATGGACTCGATCGCCATCGGCTCCGGGACCTGGACGATTGCGGCGACCCAGTCGCTGGGCGTCTTCCTGCCGGGCGGCGTGCCGGTCGAGGAAGGCGTGTTCTTTCTGGCCACCAATGTGCTGATCGTGCAGGGGGTGCTGCTGTTCACCAGCCCGGCGGTGGAAGCGCGTCTGCGGCGCTGGGTGAAGCGGTAAAATGCAGAGCGTGTTCCCCTCTCCCAAACGGGTGTCTATCGGCCGCCGGCTCCTGGCCCAACTCACCCCGGACCTCTGGCCGCTGCCCACGCTGGCCTGGCTGGCGTACACCATCGCCCTGCCGGTCCTCGACGCGTGGACCGGCGGTCGTTCTTTCGCCTGGCTGTCCAGCCTGGGCGTGGTGCTGCAGCTCAGCGCCGTGCTCTTCATCCTGGGCCGCGCCTGGACCTGGCAGCGCCTGGTGGACGTGGTCGGTCTGGCCGTGCCGCTGACCTGGGCGGCGGAGTGGCTCGGCAGCACAACGGGCTTCCCGTTCGGCGTCTACCAGTACACCGACCGGCTCCAGCCGCAACTGCTCGGCGTGCCGGCGCTCATCCCGTTGGCCTGGATGATGATGCTGCCGGCGGCCTGGGCGGTCGCTTCGGTCGTCGTCTCGCCGCGCGAGCGCCTGGCCTTCGCCCTGGTCTCGGCCGTCGCCTTCACGGCCTGGGACCTGTACCTGGACCCGCAGATGACGGCGCGCGGGTTGTGGGTCTGGGCTGAGCCGGTCGGCTACTTCGGCATCCCCTGGATCAACTTCCTCGGCTGGCTGCTCACGTCTTTTCTGGTGACGTTCCTGTGCGCGCCGCGCGACCTGCCCGCCCGGCCGCTGGCCGTGATTTACACCGCCACCTGGCTGTTGCAGGCTATCGGCCTGGGGGTGTTCTGGGGCCAGCCCGGCCCGGCCCTGGTCGGCTTTTTGGCGATGGGCGTCTTCGCCGTCAATTTCTGGCGCATCGCTCTCACGTCTGCGCCTGACCCCGCAAACAAGCGCTGACCATCACCCATCACTTGCCACCTGCCGCCGCCAATGTCCGAGATCGCCTGGCTACTCATTGCTTTTCTATCCGGCAGCCTCCCGTTCTCGCCGCTCCTCGGCCGGCTGGCGCTGGGCCGGGACATCCGCGCGTACGGCGACGGTAATCCCGGCTCGACCAACGTCTTCCGGGCCGGCGGGCGCTGGGCGGGCGTGGCGGCGCTGCTGCTGGACGGGTTCAAGGGCGCCATCCCGGTCGGCCTGGCCTACTGGGGCGATGCCCTGCGCGGCCCATGGCTGGTCGCCGTGGCGCTCGCGCCGGTGCTCGGCCACGCCTTCTCGCCGTTCCTGCGAGGGCGCGGCGGCAAGGCCGTGGCCACCACGTTCGGAGTCTGGGCCGGCCTCACAGGCCCGGAGGCGCCGATCGTCCTCGGCTGTCTGTTGGCCGCCTGGTTCCTGGCGCTGGACAACTCCGGCTGGGCGCTGGCGCTGACGATGCTGTGCTTCCTGGGCCACCTGCTTAATTACCGGCCGGACCCGGCGCTGATTGGGCTGTGGGCCGGCAACGCCGCGCTGCTGGCCTGGAAGTACCGCGCCGACCTCGGGCGCGCCCCGCGTCTGCGGACGGAGCGGGCCGCGCGGCTCCTGCGGCGTCTCGGCCGGGCGGCGTGAGGGCCGCGTCTTTGGTGAATCCCGTCCGCCATGCTTTACCTCGGCCTCTTCATTGCCCTGGTCCTCATCGTCCTGGCCGCCATCGCCAGCCTGAACGCGCTCACTTTCCCGCGCCTTGCGACCGGTAACGCGCCGGCTGTCAGCCGACAGCCGCCGTTCGCCGCGCACGGCCTGATCTCTGTGCTCATCCCCGCCCGCAACGAGGCCGCCATCATCGGCGACACGGTGCGCGCGCTGCTGGGGCAGACGGGCGTGGATTTTGAGGTGATCGTGCTGGACGACCACTCCGCCGACGGGACCGGCGCGGCGGCGCGGGCGGCGGGCGGCGGCGACCCACGGCTGCGCGTCCTCGCCGGCGAACCCCTGCCGCCCGACTGGCTGGGCAAGAACTGGGCCTGTCACCAGCTCGCCCGGGCGGCGGCCGGCGACTGGCTGCTGTTCACGGACGCCGATGTACAGTGGCGGCCGGGCGCGCTGGCGGCGCTGGCCGGGATGCGGGCGCGGACCGAACCCGACCTCCTGACGATCTGGCCGACGCAGATCACGCAGACCTGGGGCGAGCGCCTGGCCGTGTCGCTGATCGCCCTAGTGGTCATCGCCTATCTTCCGGCGCTGGCCGTCCATCACCTGCCCGGGCGTATCTTCTCGGCCGCGAACGGCCAGTGCCTGCTCTTCCGGCGCGCGGCCTACGAGCGCGTCGGCGGCCATGCCGCGGTGCGCGGCGACATCCTGGAGGATGTGGCGCTGGCGGCGCGCGTCAAGGGCGCGGGGCTGCGCCTGCGCATGGCGGACGGCGCGGGCCTGATTGCCTGCCGCATGTATCGGAATTGGCCCGAGGTGCGCGACGGCTTCGCCAAGAACATCCTGGCCGGGCATGGGGGTCGGCCGGCGCTGTTGCTGCTGTCCACGCTCTTTCACTGGCTCGTTTTCGTCTTCCCCTGGTTGTGGGCGATGGGGAGCTGGGGATTAAGAATGGGGGATTGGGAATTGGCCCTGGCCGCCTCATCCTTCCCCCTCAGCCTGGTCCTCCTCGGGGTCACCATCCGCGCCCTGACCGCCGCTGTCACCGGCCAGCGCGTGCGTGATGCGCTCCTGATGCCGGTCTCTGTGATGCTGATGACCGTGATCGCCGCGCGGTCGCTCTACTGGCGCTACACCGGCGGCCCGCGCTGGAAGGGGCGGGCGCTGCCCGAGGCGCGATGACCCACGACGTCATCGTGATCGGCGCCGGCATCGGCGGCCTGAGCGCCGCTATCCGCCTGGCCGCCGCCGGCCGGCGGGTGCTGGTGCTCGAGCAGAACGCCCAGGTGGGCGGCAAGATGGGCGAGGTCCGCGCCGCCGGTTTCCGCTGGGACACCGGCCCGTCGGTTATCACCATGCGCCCGGTCTTCGAGGCCCTGTTCCGCGCCGCCGGCCGCCGCCTGGAGGACTATCTGACCCTGGTCCCGGTGGAGCCGCTGACGCGCTACTTCTACCCGGACGGCGTCGTGCTGGACGCCACCCGCGACCTGGCGCGCATGACCGAGCAGATCGGCCGGATCGAGCCGCGCGATGTCGAGGGTTACCTGGCTTACCTGGCCTACGCCGCGCGCCTGTACCGCATCACGGGTCCGGCCTTCATCTTCGGCGATCCGGTCTCGCCGCGCACGCTGCTGCGGGTGCCCGTGGGCGAATGGCCGCAGGTGGACGGCTGGCGCAGCATGGACGCCGCGATCCGCAGTTTCGTGCGTTCGCCGCACCTGCGCCAATTGCTGGGGCGCTTCGCGACCTATGTCGGCGCCAGCCCCTACCGCGCGCCGGCCACGCTCAATGTCATCGCCCACGTCGAGCTGACCGGCGGCGTGTGGTATCCACGCGGCGGCGTCTACGCCATCGCCCGCGCCCTGGAGCGGCTGGCGTCCGAGCTGGGGGTGGAGATCCGCGCCGGATGCCGCGTGGACCGCATCGACGTGCGCGGCGGCCGGGCGGTGGGCGTCATCGCCGAAGGGGCGGCGCTGCCGGCGCGGGCCGTGCTCGCCAACGTGGATGTCGCCACGGTCTACGAGAAATTGCTGCCGCCCGGCTCGGCCCCGGCCGGCCGCGCGCGTGCGCTGGCGTCGGCCGAACCGTCCGTCTCCGGCTTCCTCCTGCTGCTGGGGGTGCGCGGCGAGCACCCGCACCTGGCGCACCACAACCTTTTCTTCTGCCGCGATTATCGCCGCGAGTTCGACGATCTCTTCACCCGCGGCGCGCCGCCGGAGGACCCGACGGTGTACGTCGCCATCACCAGCAAGCGCGACCCCGATCACGCGCCGCCCGGGTGTGAGAACTGGTTCGTGCTGGTCAATGCCCCGCCGCTCGGGCCGGCCTGGGATTGGACGGCGCGGGCCGCCGCGTATCGCGAACACGTGCTGGCGACGCTGGCCGCGCGCGGCCTGGACGTCCGCGATCGGCTGGCGTATGAGCGCGTGTTCACCCCGCTTGACCTGGAGCGCCTGACCGGCGCGCGTCGCGGCGCGCTGTACGGGGCCTCGTCCAACAGCCCGTGGGCGGCTTTCCGCCGCCCGGCCAACCGCGCGCCGGACATCGGCGGCCTGTTCTTCGCTGGCGGCACGGCCCACCCCGGCGGCGGCGTGCCCATGGTGGTGCTCTCCGGCGCGGCGGCGGCGCGGCGCATCCTCTCCTAACCAAATCCTCCCCAAAAACGTTCGCCGGAATCCGGGTCCTCGGCTAAACTCGCGCATATTCACCCGGAAAGGCGACTATGCTCAATTATCCGCTCACCCTGTCCTTCAAGATCATCGCCCTGGCGCCGCAGGTCCGCGTCCTGGACGCCTCGGGCAATCTGGTGATGTATGTGCGCCAGAAGATCCTGGCCCTGCGCGAGGACGTCAAGGTCTTCGCCGACGAGCAGCAGCAGCGCCAGCTCTTCCAGATCAAGGCCGACCGGATCATCGACTTCTCGGCCCAGTACAACATCACGGCCATCGGCGGCGGGCCGGTGGGGGCCGTGAAGCGGCGCGGCATGCGCTCGTTGTGGAAGGCGACCTACGACATCCGCGACCCGTACGGCGCCGACGTCGGCCTGATCCATGAGGAGAACCCGTGGCTCAAGGTGCTCGACGGCCTGCTGAGCGAGATCCCGTTTCTGGGGATGCTGGTCAATCCCTCCTACCTGGTGGACCTGCGCGGCCAGACCGTGCTGTACCTGAAGAAACAGCCGGCGTTCTTCGAGGGGCGGTTCACGCTCGACAAGCGCGGCGAGTTTTCGGACGCGGACGAGAAACTGCTCATCACCAGCGTGTTGATGATGCTGATGCTGGAGCGTTCGCGCGGCTGAGGGGCCCGGCCCGGCTTGCGGAGCCGGGCTTTGGCTTACGCATGACCACGTACGACGATCGCCACGCCGCCTACATCACCGCGCTCTTCGCCGCTCATGATCCGGCGTTGGCCGCGATTTACGCCGCGATCCCGAAGCGCGGCCTGCCGGCGATCACCATCAGGCCGGAGGAGGGGCGCTTCCTGCAGTTTCTGGCCCGCGCCTGCGCGGCGCGCCGGGCGGTGGAGATCGGCACGCTCGGCGGCTACAGCGGCGCCTGGATTGCGCGCGGCCTGGCGCCGGACGGGCGTCTGATCACCCTGGAGAAGGAGCCGCGCCACGCCGAGGTGGCCCGGGAGCACTTCGCGCTGGCCGGCGTGGCGGATCGGGTGGACGTGCGCGTGGGCGATGCCCACACTCTGCTCCCGGCGCTGGCCGCCGAAGGCCCCTTCGACTTCTGTTTCATTGACGCCGAGAAGGATGGCTATCCGGCTTACCTGGACTGGGCGCTGGCCAACCTCCGGCCGGGCGGGGTGGTGGCGGCCCACAACGCCTTCCGGCATGGCGCCGTCGTGGCCGGCGACCGGGGGGAGGCGGCCACCGAGGTCATGCGCGCCTTCAACCGGCGCTGTGCGGCCGAGCCGCGCCTGGTGAGCACGATCTTCCCGGCCGGCGACGGCATGGTCGTCGGCGTCGTCGCTTGAGCGCAGACGATTCCGACCTTTGGCGGATACCCAGGGCCGGCCGATTGTGGCATAGTGTGGCGCGATGTTCGCTGTGAGCCCGCTCGCGATGGCGTATGGTAGAATGCCGCTGACCACGGCCCATGTCTCTCACGCTCCTGCACGACGGCCTGTCCAACGCCTGTCTGATCTTCAGCCTGATCATCAGTGGCTACGGCTTCTGGACGTTCGCCCGCAGCCGGGGCGTGGGCGGCAGCTTCCTGGGCGTCCTGGTCGTGGGCGAAGCCTTGTTTCTGGCGCAGGCGGCGGTCGGCGTCCTGCTGGCGACGCAGGGCCAGGCGCCGGCGCGCGGCTGGGTGCACTACCTGTACGGCGTCGTGCTCATCATCGCGCTGCCCGGCCTGTACGCTTTTGTGCGCGGCCGGGACTCGCGCCGCGAAGCCTTCCTTTACGCGCTCATGGGCCTGTTCCTGGCCGGAATCTCCCTGCGCGCCGTCGGCACCGCCCTGACGCCGTTACCATGATCCCGCCCCTGGTCGTTCGAGGGCCTGCCGCCCTCTCGGTTGGTTGGAATTCATAAAGCTTCACAAAGGAGACTTGCCATGCGCGCTCACAAGCTCAGCCGTCTGTTGGCGGCGCCCATCGCCCTGGCGCTGGCGGCGCTCGCCTGCTCGCCCGGCGGGGCGCCGCCGACCGAGACGCCCGAGCCCTCGCCGACCCGGCCCCGGCCCACGGTGACGCCGGCCGCCACGCCCACCCCCGAGAACGCCGGGGCGATCCGCGACGTCCGGGACGTCCAGCAGGCCACCATCCAGATCGTGGCCCAGGGCACGTTCGTCGACCCGGAAGTCGGCGTCCAGGCCAACGCCGCCGGCGCCGGCTCCGGTTTCATCATCAGCCCGGACGGCCTGGCCGTGACCAACAATCACGTCGTCACCGGCGCGGCCCGCATCAGCGTTTACCTGAACGGGGAGGAATACCGCGCCCGGATCCTGGGCGTCTCCGAATGCTCGGACCTGGCCGTGATCCAGGTGGAGGGCAGCGATTTCCGTTACCTGGAGCTTTATGAAGGCGACGTCGAGGTGGGTCTGGAGGTGTACGCCGCCGGGTTCCCGCTGGGCGATCCCGAGTTCACGCTCACCAAGGGCATTGTGTCCAAGGCGCGCGCGGGCGGCGAGTCCAGCTGGGCCTCGGTTGACTCGGTCATCGAGCACGACGCCACCATCAATCCCGGCAACTCCGGCGGCCCGCTGGTGGACGAGGCCGGCCGGCTGGTGGGCATCAACTACGCGGGCAATTCCGGCACCAACCAGTACTTCGCCATCAAGGCCCAGGACGCGCAGGACATCATTGATGAGCTCGCCGACGGCAACGACGTCGACTCGCTGGGCGTCAACGGCCAGGCCATCGTCTGGAACGACGGTCAGAACTCCGGCATCTGGGTTTCGTCGGTGAAGTCCGGCTCGCCGGCCGACAACACCGGCGTGCAGCCCGGCGACATCCTGCTGACCATGGAGGGCCTGACGCTGGCCGCCGACGGCACGATGACCGAGTATTGCGATATCATCCGCAGCCACAAGCCGGGCGATCCGCTGTCGGTGGAAGTGCTGCGCTTCTCCACCCAGGAATACCTGTCCGGTCAGATGAACGGCCGCGAGCTGGCGGTCACCTATTCGTTCGCCAACGAGCTCGGCAATGAGGTGCAGGCCAGCGGCACCGGCGAGTACACGGGCTACGAAGTGATCCGGGACGACGCCGGCGCCATCGAGATCGCCGTGCCGGTGGAGTGGGCCGACCGCAACGGCGCCAACTGGGAGGTTGACGGCGATATCATCGGCGCGTCGATCAGCGCCGCGCCGGACCTGGGGCGCTTCAACGGCGGCTGGGACGAACCCGGCGTCTTCTTCGGCGTCACCGACGACATCGCCCGGCTGGGCGGCTATATCCAGGTGCTCGACATCTACAAGGGCAGCTTCAGCCAGAACTGCGAGTTTGTGGAGCGCCGCGACTATGGCGAGAACGACCCGCTGTTCGAGGGCAAGTTCGACATCTTCACCGACTGCGACGGCGTGGGCAACGTGCTGATCGTCCTCTCGGCGCGGCCCAAGGAGAACCAGACGGCGTATCTGCTCCTGGTGGTCGCCAACATCATGACCGACGCCGACTATAGCGCGCTCGACCAGATCTTCAACACGTTCAACGTCGTCGGCAACCTGCCGTAACCCCGGCGGCGCGCCCGACCCGCGGCGGGGCGGCTGACTTTCGAGTCAGCCGCCCCGTTGTGTTTGGACGAGGCCGTGTTGTCCCCACAGCCAGCTCGGACACGCGCAGGCCGCTCCGGCCCGGCGGTTTGCAGCGCCGGGGCGGTCTTCTCCTTGGTGATGAGCCCGATGCCGCGAAGGCCACGCAGTCACACGAAGCTCTCGCGGCCCTTCGTGTCCCCCCGTGATGATTGACGACGCCGGCTTCTATGACGATTTCCTGTTGCCCTTGCCCTGGCGCGCCTCTCGACCGTTCGACAGGCTCACGGTGCGAGGCGAATGCAGACCCAGATGGCCGTGTTGCCGTCAGGCCGAGGCCCACAGGCGCGGCCGGTCCGCGATGCGCGCCCACCCCTGCCCGGGTTGGACGGGCTCCACGCTCAGGTCGGTGAAGTAGGCGTCCAGGACGGCGGCGCGCTCCATGGCCAGCGGCGGCCGGCAGTAGTCCTCTTCTTCCCACAGCGCCCAGCCGTCCGCCTCAAGCCGGGCGTCGTCCAGCCCCCCGTGCAGGGCGGCCCCAAACGGGCGCATGGCCCGGATCTCGCCGCTGTCCAGGCGCCGGCGGAGTTCGGGCAGGCGCCCGGTCTGCGGTCGCGCTTTCACCAGATAGTGGGCCATACAGCTCCTTTCTACGGCTTGGCCGGCTCCACCGGCAATGGCAGTGCTCGTCGTCGGGCCGCAGCCTCTTCGCCGATACGCGGCTCAGGCGCGAGAAGTCGCCGACTTTATACCGAATGCCGCTTGCGTTGACGTCACCCCGGCGCAAGCCGGGGTCCAGGTCCCGCCCCAATTCGCTGGATTCCGGCCTTCGCCGGAATGACATGCCGTAAATTAAATCGGCAATCGCTCTAAACACGGTGACGTCATCCTTTCGACCCCGACTCTACACCTGCCTGCCGTGGGAGAGTCAAGCCATCTGGGTAAAATGTTAAGGCTGGCTGCTTGACCTGCCTGCAATCCTTGCTACAATCCCGCCAGATGGACCTCTGGCCGCGGTGTTGTGTCCCCTGTTCCCCACCGGACGCTGTGTTGGCGCCCACCGCCGGCTTCTTCCGCCCCGACCACGACCCGCCCGCCTCCTTTCCCGCCGTCCAGTCTCTCGTCGCTTAAGTTGCCGCTTTGACGGAGCCTCAGAAAGGAGAACGCCCCATGACTTCCGCAAATCCCTTCCCGCGCGGCCGGCGGGCGAAGTTCTACGCCGATGTCCCTGACGAGAAGTGGTCGGACTGGCGCTGGCAGATGTCCAACCGCCTCAACACCGTGGGCGAGCTGGCCCAGGTGCTGGACCTGAGCGAGAGCGAGCGTCAGGCCCTGGAGGCCAAGAATCTGTTCCGGGTGGACATCACCCCGTATTTCGCCTCGCTCATCGACCCGGCCGACCCGCACGACCCCATCCGCCAGCAGGTCATCCCCACCGCGCGCGAGATGGTGCCGTTCACGTCGATGATGGAAGACTCGCTGGCCGAGGACCGCCACTCGCCGGTGCCCGGCCTGGTCCACCGTTACCCCGACCGGGTGCTGATGCTGGTGACCACCCAGTGCGCGTCCTACTGCCGCTACTGCACCCGCTCACGCATCGTCGGCGACCCCAGCCAGACCTTCTCGCGCAAGGAGTTCGAGGCCCAGATCGATTACCTGGAGCGCACGCCGCAGGTGCGCGACGTGCTGCTCTCCGGCGGCGACCCGCTGGTGCTGGCGCCCAGGCTGCTGGAGGAGATCATCAGCCGGCTGCGCGCCATCCCGCACATCGAGATTATCCGCATCGGGTCGCGCGTGCCCGTCTTCCTGCCCATGCGCATCACCGCCGAGCTGTGCGACATGCTCCAGAAGTACCACCCCTTCTGGATGAACATCCACGTCAACCACCCGAACGAGATCACGGGCGAGCTGGCCGACGCCTGCGACCGGCTGACGCGCGCCGGCGTGCCGCTCGGCAACCAGAGCGTGCTGCTGGCCGGCGTGAACGACTCGGTCCACATCCAGCGCAAGCTGGTGCACGACCTGGTGCGGATGCGGGTGCGCCCCTACTACCTCTACCAGTGCGACCTGGTGGAGGGCGCCGGCCACTTCCGCACCACCGTCGCCCGGGGCATCGAGATCATCGAAGGGCTGCGCGGCCACACCTCCGGCTACGCCGTGCCGCATTACATCGTCGACGCGCCGGGCGGCGGCGGCAAGATCCCGGTCATGCCCAACTACGTCGTGTCGCAGGCCCCCGGCAAGGTGGTCCTGCGCAACTATGAGGGCTTCATCACCACCTACACGGAGCCGGAGGATTACAACCCGCACGCCGTGGCACCGCTGGAGGACAAGGTCCTCAAGCGGCCGGAGCCCGGCCAGGAGGGCGTGCTCGGCCTGCTGCATGGCCGGGATATGTTCATCAAGCCGGCCGCGTTCGACGATGTGCACGCGCGCGGCGGCGGCACCCACCGCCTCAAAGCCGATGAGAAAAAGTGGCAGCCGCTCGGCATCGGGCATGCGCCGGGCCTGATCGAGGGCGAAACGGCCGCGGCGCCGGCGCCCCGCCTGGCCTCCGGCGACGCGCCCGCCGAAGACGGCGTCTCACAGGGAGAAGTGAGCTAGTGTCTACTTCTGAAACGTCCGAGTCATCGCCCATCCCCGCCTCCGGTCCCGCCGCCGTCGCGCGCGATGGCGGCGGGAGGCGGGCCGGGGGCCTCCGCGTCGCCGTCCTCTACAACCTGAAGGAGAACGCGCCCAGCCTGAACGGCAGCACGCCCAGGGACGCCCTGGCCGAGCTTGATTCAATGACCAACGTCCAGGATTATTGCAACGCCCTCCGCGCCCTCGGGCACGAGGTGGTGGCGTTCGAGGGGAACGCCGAGCTGCCGCAGCGCCTGGCCGAGCACCCGGTGGATATCTGTTTCAACACCTGCGAGGGGTTCCGCGGCGACTCGCGCGAAGCGCAGGTGCCGGCCCTGCTGGAGATGATGGGCATGCCCTACACGGCCAGCCGGGTGCTGGCCCTGGCGATCACCCTGGACAAGGCCATGACCAAGCGGGTGCTGCACTACTACGGCCTGCCCACGCCGGCCTTCCAGGAATTCTTCGCCGCCGACCAGCCGCTGGACCCGCGCCTGGCCGAGCGGTTGTGCGCCGGGCGGCCGCTGTTCGTCAAGCCCAACCGCGAAGGCACCGGCATCGGCATCCACAGCGACAACATCATCACCGACGAGACGCGGCTGCGGGAAAAGGTCGCCTACCTGCTCAAGGCTTACAAGGAGTCGGTCCTGGTCGAAGAGTACGTGGACGGCCGCGACGTCACCTGCGGCCTGGTCGGCAACCTGCGGCCGGACGGCGCGCCGGACGACGACCTGCACTTCTTCCCGATCTCGGAGGTGGACTATTCGGTCTATCCTCCGGGCACGGAGCCTTTCTATTCCTATAAGCTTAAAGTCGACCTGGCCGACGACTATCGCAACCTGTGCCCGGCGCCCCTGCCGGACCACATCGCCGCCGAGGTGCGCCGGCTGACCCTGGAGACCTTCCGCGCCTGCGGCTGCCTGGACGTGGCGCGCGTGGACTTCCGCCTCGACGTGCACAACCATCTCCAGCCCATGATCCTGGAGATCAATGCGCTGCCCGGCCTCACCTCCATCAGCGACCTGACCCTGTGCGCCCAGGCCGAGGGCTGGACGCACGCCCAACTGGTGCAGGCTGTCTTTAACGCGGCCCTGAAACGTCTCGGCATGCTCAGGCCATTGGAAAGACAGGGACAGGGGGTCGGGGTCTGACCCGGCCCTTAATCCGGCGCCCGCGGAGGCCGTATGTCTCGACTCAAAGTCGCCGTCCTCGCGAATCTGAAAAAGAACGCGCCCAAGTGGCCGGGCATGGCCGACGACCACTGGGACGATCTCGACTCCGAGTCCACCGTCGAGGCGTTGCTCGAGGCGATCCGCGCGGGCGGACACGACACCACTTTCTTCGAGGGCGACGCCACCCTGGTGGCGCACTTGAGCGCCTTCAAGCCGGACATCTGCTTCAACATCTGTGAGGGCCACTTTGGCGATGGGCGGGAAGCGCAGGTGCCGGCCCTGTTGGAGACGCTGCGCATCCCGTACACCGGCTCGCGGGTGCTGACGCTGGCCCTGGCGCTCGACAAGCCGATGACCAAACGCGTGCTGATGTGGCACGATCTGCCCACGCCCGCCTTCCAGTCGTTTGAGAGCCCGGACGAGCCGCTGGACGACGACATGCTCTTCCCGCTGTTCGTCAAGCCGTCGCGGGAAGGCACCGGCATGGGGGTCAGCGGCAAGTCGATCGTCAACGACGAGCATGAACTGCGCGAGCAGGTGGACTACATCGTCCGCCGTTACAAGCAGACGGCGCTGGTGGAGCGCTACATCGCCGGCCGCGAAGTGACCGTCGGCCTGGTGGGCAACATCGGCGGCGTGGCCGCCCGCCGCCTGCCGCAGCGCTATTACCAGACCAAAGACCGCGACTATTCCGAGATCGGCCTGGCCGCGCTGCGGGCCGGCGGCATGACCTTCCTGCCGCCGATGGAGGTGAACCTGGCGCCCTTCAAGGACACCGACGCGGTCTATTCCAACCGCCTCAAGACCGACCTGGCCGAGGACCTGGAGTACCTGTGCCCGGCCCCGCTCAAACGCGAGCAGATCCAGGAACTTAACTGGCTCACGGCCGCCGTCTTCCGCGTGATGGGCTGCCGCGACGTCGCGCGCGTCGATTTCCGCCTGGACGAGAACGACAACTTCAAGCCCTACATCCTGGAGATCAACCCGCTCCCCGGCCTGGCGCCCGGCATCAGCGACCTGGTGATCGAGGCCGCGGCCATGGGCATCAGCCACGCCGAACTGGTCAACATGATCCTGGACGCCGCCATCGAGCGGCACGGCCTGCGCCCCGCGCGGTTCGTCTCGTCTCCATAGCGATGAGTGGGTGAAGGGGTGACCTGGTGACCGGGTGAGTGAGTGATTGTTCATTACCCTGTCACCCTGTCGCCCTGTCACCCTGTCACCCTTGATTGTCTCTTCATCTCTCCCCGAGGAACTCCCCGCCATCCTGGACGCGAGCCGCAGCGTCGGCGTGTTCACGGCCGAAGAGATCGCCACGGTCCAGGAACTGTTCGAAGGCTATCAGCGCGATCCCGTCGCCAGCGGTTACAACTTCCTGAGCTGCACCGAGGGCGGGCAGTTGTTGGGCTTTGCATGCTGGGGGCCGACGGCGCTCTCCAAAGGCGCGGCTGACCTGTATTGGATCTGCACGGCGCGGTCCGCCCAGGGCCGCGGCGTGGCCGCCGCCCTCCTGCGCGCCGTCGAAGACGCCGTCCGCGCCGCCGGCCGCTGGCTCATTGTCATCTGGACCAGCAGCCGGCCCGACTACGAGCCGGCGCGGCGCTTCTATCAGCGGGCTGGCTGCGAGTTGCAGACGCAGATCACCGATTTCTATGATCGCGGCGAAGACCTGTGTGTTTTTGTCCGCCGCCTGGATCGCTAATCGCCTTGTGCAGTTTGCACACAATTCCCCCCGAGTCAGTCGTCTATTGTGGCCGTTAACCGTGAAACTTTAAGGTTTAAGGCCGAGTTTTAAGACTAGACATATTGACGCCTGTCTCGGTTATGGTAGGATGCGATTAGAAAACGTCAATCTGACGTAAGTATCCGGGCAGGTCACCCGGATGTTTGGCGGTAATGCTTGCGAGGTCTCCCAGATGTAGCCGGTGGCCCGGAAGCGCCGAAAAGGGAAAAATGGCTCTGAA
The DNA here is from genome assembly GCA_034434015.1 of Anaerolineales bacterium. Classification (GTDB taxonomy): domain Bacteria; phylum Chloroflexota; class Anaerolineae; order Anaerolineales; family UBA6663; genus SpSt-583. The sequence continues at coordinate 38,103 of DAOUAB010000202.1, read as the reverse complement.
ACTGAAATCCCAGCGGACTCAACCTTCTGTCCAGTCACGGCCGTTCAAGGCCATCCTGCTGTATAGCGTCATGAGCGACTGGACCCAGGATGACACCCTTCTCTCCGAGGAGTGCATCACGCGCATGAAGCGCGGTCTGAGCGTCGTGGGCCTGGAGTCCACTCACGTGGCCATCCGCAAGGACGTGGCCGGCCCGCTGCGCGGCTTCGATCCGCGCGAATACGTCATCTTCAACTGGGCCGAGGGCCTGGACGGCGCGCCCAACGCCTACGACGCCGTGCCGCCGGTGCTGGAGGAGATGGGTTTCGCGTACACCGGCGCCGACGCCTGGACCCTGGCCGCCAGCCTGGACAAGGCCTACACCAAGAAGATCCTGCTCGAGAACAAGATCCCGACGCCGGTCTCGAAAGTGTACGACCGCGCCGTGCTCAACGGCTGGCGGCGTTACCCGGCGCTGGTCAAGCCGGCCACCGAGCACTGCTCGTTCGGCATCACGCGCGAGGCCGTGGTCGACAACCCTCAGCAGTTGAAGGACCGCATCCAGTACGTCATCGACACCTGGAAGTGCCCGGCGCTGGTGGAGGACTTCATCGACGGCACCGAGTTCAACGTCTCGGTGTGGGGCAACGGCGACGAAGCCCAGGTGCTGCCGATCAGCGCCATGGACTACTCGGCGTTTGCGGACTATCACGACCGGCTGTGCACGTTCGACGCCAAGTGGAACCCGGAGTCGGAGGCCTATCGCCTGACGGCCGTGCAGTGCCCGGCGGACCTGGACAAGACCCTCAAGCGCCGCATCGAGCGCGTCGCCCTGGCGACGTATCGGGCGTTGAAGCTGCGCGACTACGGCCGCGTGGACATGCGCGTCCGCAACGGCGTGCCCTACGTCCTGGATGTGAACGCCAACCCCGACATCACCATGGAAGGCGGCTTCGCGCGCTCGGCCCGCGCCGCCGGCTACGATTACGGCCAGATGACGGCCCACATCCTCACCCTGGCCGCCCGGCGCATGCCGAACGGGACGAAAGCCTGACGCGCCCCGCCAGCTTCACGCAAGAAAAGACCGGCTCCCCGCAGCCGGTCTTTTTCGTGCGCGCCATCAGCGCCAGCCGCGTCAGCGGGCCGGCTTAATCCGCGGCGGTGGCCGGCAGGGTCTGCCGCGCCTCCTGCTCCGCGCGCGAGGCGGCCACGTTGAGCCGGAAGGACAACCCGAAAGCCGCGGCCAGCATGACGATCTCCAGCGCGAACACGGCGCTGTAGGCGGCCAACCGGCTGCCGGTGAGCAGTTGGACGACGTCCACCACGCCGCCGCCGATGACGTTGCCGGCCGCCTTGCCCAGCAAGTTGGCCATGCCCCACACCCCCATCAGCAGCCCGGCCCGGATGGTGGTGGTGAAGTTGAGCGCGCCCGTGAGCATGCCGGCCCCGGCCAGCCCCGTGCCCAGACCCATGAACAGGATCAGGTTGCGGAACAGCCCGACGTCCCCGGTGGCGCCGGCGAAGATGATGCCCGCGAATGCGGCCAGGCTGGCCGCGATGCCGGCGCGCATCACATTCAGATAGCCGAACCATTTGATCAAGACCAGACCCGAGAGGAGCATGGCCGCCATCACGCCCAGCCCCCACGGCACGGTCAGGCGCGTGGTCTGCCCCACGTCCATGTTCAACACCAGGGCGCCGTACGGCTCCAGCAGCGCGTCCTGCGCCAGCGTGCCGATGAACGTGAAGAAGACCAGGCTGAAGAACAGCCGCACCTGCGGGTCGGCCAGCACCACGTCCCGGACGGCGGCCCGGAACGAAGCGCCGCGCGCCTTCTCGGTCGCGACCCGGGTCACCACCGTCCGCGGCTCCTGGCCGAGGGCCGCCAGAAGCGACAGCCCAAAGGCGACCGTGGCCGTGCCGAGCGTGACCGCCACCAGCCGGCCCGGGTCGTAGGTCTCCAGCGCCCGGCCGAGCAGGCCGCCGCCCATCACGCTGCCCAGCAGCGCCGCCACCTCGTACAGCGTCGCGGCGCGCGGCCGGGCATCGCCGGTGAAGATGTCCGCCAGCAAGGCCTCAAACGAGTTGTGCCCCAGGTTGCGCCCCAGGCCGAACAGCGTGAAGCCCAGCAGCGTGCCCGCCATGAGCCAGGGCGCGCCGGCCGAGTTGACGATCATCAGCACGGTCGCCGCCAGGCCCAGCCCGGCCAGCAGCGCGCCCAGGACGATATACGGCTCGCGCCGGCGCCCGAAGATCGTAAACCCGTCCGACCGGTAGCCGAGCCACAGCCGGATCGGCGAGATCAAATATGGGATGGCAATGAGCAGGCCGACCAGCGAGGCCGGGTAGCCCAACTCGGCGATCATGATCCGGTTGAGAGTCGAGGCCACCAGGACGCCGAGCAGGCCGTAGCCGAAGACGAAAAGGGCCAGGCGGAAATGGTTCAAGAAGCGGAGAGTGTGTTTCATGACAGCGGACCTCGCATAAGAAGATGGGTTACTGTTCAGCCGTTCCCGTTCGCGGTGAGCGCGGTTCCGGGGGCGTCGGCTTCAAGCCGGCGCAGTCACGACGGCGGCGGCCCGTTGCGCCGCGGCCTGGCCCTGGCGGATGCAGTCCGGGACGCCCAGGCCGCGATAGGAGCTGCCGGCCAGGAAAAGACCCGGCGGCAGCCGGCGCTCGATTTCGTCCACCCGGTCCAGATGCCCGACGTCGGCCTGCGGGAAGCTGGCCGGCCAGCGCGACACGCGGTAATCGATCGGTGCGGCCTCCAGGCCGATCAGGGCGCGCAGCTCGTCGCGCACGGCGGCGAGCAGGGCGGCATCGTCCAGCGTCAGCATGGCCGGCGCGCCCGCGCCGAAGAAGACGCGCGCCAGCTCGTAGCCGCGCGGCGCCCGATCCGGCATCTTGGCCGAGGTCCAGGTCAGGGCGTCGATGCGGCGCTTTTCCCGGCGCGGGATCATCAGGCCGTTGAGCCGGAACGGCAGGCGCACGTCGGCGCTACGGTAGGCCAGCGACAGGGTGCCGATGTCGGTGTGCCGGATACGCGCCAGGCCGGCCGCGCTCGCCGGGGCGGCGTCGCGCAGCAGGCCGGCGGCGGCGTTGGCGGGCGTTGCCACGATCACGGCGTCCGCCAGCAGCGGCTCGCCCTCGGCCAGTTCGATCTCGTACTGGTCGTCGATCCGGCGGAGACGCCGGGCGCCGGCGTTCAGGCGCAGGTCACAGCGCAGGTCCGCGCTCAGCCGCCGCACCAGCGCGTCCACCAGTTCCTGGGCGCCCTCGCGAAACGTGGCGAAGGCCGGCGGCAGTTGCTCGCCGCGCGCGCGCGCCCGGCGCTTGGCCTGCATCCGGGCCAGCGCGCCGGCCACCAGCGAGCCGTTCTCTTTCTCCATCTCGCGCATGACGGGCGACGTGGTCAGCAAGCTCTGCGTCGCCGGGTCGGTGTTGTAGATGCCGGCCAGGATCGGGCCGATGAACTTCTCCATCGCCTCGCGCCCCAGCCGCCGGCTGGCGAACTCGCCCAGCGACTCGTCGCCGTCGTCACGCCGGGCCGGGATGAAGGGTTCGGCCAGCAGGCGCAGCTTGCCGCCCAGGGTCAGCAGCGGCGACGTCACGAAGTCCACCGGGTTGAGCGGCACCTTGAGAGGCCGTCCCGCGTCGAGCACATAGATGTTGCGCGCCTCGCTGCCCGGGTCGATCAGCCGGTCCTGCAGGCCGAGCGCGTGGGCCAGGTCCCAGGCCTCGCGTTTGCGTGTGATGAAGGATTCAGGGCCGGCGTCGGCCAGGAAGCGGCCCCCTTCCGGGCCGGGCATGACGTGGGTCTCGACCTTGCCGCCCCAGCGGCCGGCGGCCTCCAGGACGGTCAGGGCGGCCGCGGCCCCGACGCGCTGGCGCAGCGCCCAGGCCGCGGCCAGGCCCGTGATGCCGCCGCCGATGACGACGACGCGCAGCTGGGTGCGGCGAGTAGTCAGCATAGAATCTCATCCGTGAAATTTGTGTAATCCGTGGTTCGATACATCCGCCACGTCATCCCGCCAGCCGCTCAAGTGCGCGGCGGCAATCTCGGCCAGCGCGTCCAGGTGGGCGGGCTCGTCGTTGAGGGCCGGGATATAGTGGAAGCCGCGCCCGCCGGCGGACTCGAAGGTGTGTTTCGCCTCGCGCCCGATCTCGTCCAGCGTCTCCAGGCAGTCGGCCGCGAAGCCGGGGCAGACGACGTGGACGCCGTCCAGGCCGGCGCGGCCCCACGCTTCGAGCGTCTCGTCCGTGTACGGCTTGAGCCACTCAGCCGGCCCGAAGCGCGACTGGAAGGACAGCGCCCATGCGTCTTCGTTCAGGCCGAGCCGGGCGGCGGTCAGCCGCGCCGTGAGCCGGCACTCGGTCTCATAGGGATCGCCCTTGCGGGCATAGCTGCGCGGGAGGCCGTGGAACGAGAAGAGCAGGCGCTGCGGCCGGCCGTGCTCGGCCCGCGCGCGTTCGATGCTGGCGGCCAGCGCGGCCAGGTAGGCGGGATGATCGGGATAGTGGTTGACGGTGCGGATTTCCGGCAGCCAGCGCCAGCGCCGCAATTCGGTGAAGACGGCGTCCAGGCACGAGGCGGTGGTGGAGGCGGAGTATTGCGGGAAGAGCGGGAAGATCAGGATGCGGCGCGCCCCGGCGTCGCGCAGTTCCCGCAGACCGGCGGCGATGGACGGCTCGCCGTAGCGCATCCCGGCCGTCACCCGGACCGGCGCGTCGAACCGGTCGCTGAGGCGCGCCTGAAGCCCGGCGGCCTGCCGGCGCGTGATGGCCAGCAGCGGCGCCCCCTCCGGCCCCCAGATGTTGCGGTACAGCCGGGCCGAGCGCGCCGGCCGGACGTTGAGCAGGAGGCCATGCAGGATCGGCAGCCACAGCCAGCGCGGCGCCTCCACGATGCGCGGGTCGCCCAGGAACTGGGCCAGGTAGCGGCGCAGGGCGGGGAAAGTGGGGGCGTCCGGGCTGCCGATGTTGGCGAGCAGCACGCCTGTGGCGGGTTGAGGGGCGTCAGCCGGCTTGCCGGGGAAGACCATGCCGAAGTCTCTGTTCGGAGTGCAAGAAACAGAGACAATCTATACCGGCTCCGTCCGAGAATGGCGATAATTTTCCGTAGAATTCGGCTGGACTTACGTCACTTCTTTTTGTGACTTTTGGGCAGGGCTCGTAGAAAGCCAAGACCGGCTCGGGTGAGCCGGCAGGTTTCTGGAGCGCCGGGCCGCCCGAGCCTAGGTTACTTCGAGAGTGAACTCCTCCGTTGGTTCGGGCTCTGCGCCAAGCAGCCGTTTGTTTTCGTTCTCCATTTGTCGGACCAGCGAAGTGTAGTCATCCAGGATGGATCGGTAGGTCGTTTTCTGATGCGGGTGCCGATGCGCGCTGGTGGTGATGATGCGGCCGACCGAGCGGTAGACGCGTTGCACGGTGTCCAGGCTGATGAGGCGGGTGCCAAACAGCTCGTGGTATTTGGCCACGCGCAGCCGCCGGACGAAGCTCTCAACTTCGCCGACATCGGCTTTGGCCAAATCGCGCAGGAATAGCCGCAGCAATTTCAGTTTGTCCGACAAGTGGCCGTACGCCACCTGATTAGGCCAGCGGGCCTCGTCTACCTGACAGTCGAGCATGACCTCCTGGATGTAATCGGTATCATGCATCAGATAGCGGACGTAAGCCTTGCCCTTTTCTGTCAGATAGAGCATTTCCTGTTCGTCGCCCCAGTTCTCGCGGAACACATCGTAGCCGTCCGATCGGATCATCTGGCACTCGTGGCGCAGCAGGTCATTGAGGGCGCGCTTGATCCAGTCTTCTTCGTAGCCGAACAGGACGAAGGTGCTGCGCAGCACGCTCAAGGCGCACCGGTTGTCATGCTGTTCCATATACCTGAGCAGGCGCGGCTTGAGCAGCAGCCGGGCCGTTTCGGTGATGCCGCTGATGTTGTAGACGTTCTCGATCGGCGACCGCACGCTGGCGCGGAATTGAGGCTGTCCTTGCCGCACGCACGAGCGGACCAGGAAATGTTGGGTTGTGTCGCTGCTCGTCATGTCGGCGATGCTGGTCAGAAACAGGCCTTGGGCCAGCAGCAAACCCAGCCGGATGCTGCGACCCGCCGCTGCGGCGCTGAAGTCGGCGAAGCGTGTGTCATTGGAGGTGATTTGCGTATACACTCGGGTGATGAAATCGGTTATGAGCTGATACTGATCACGGGTCAGTCCCAACGTAGGATCCGCGTAGTGCTGCGGTTGGTCGGTGAAACGCCGTAGCCGGTCGGCGATGACGTCGAACGGGCGCGGCCCTTCCTGGGTGATTACGTCGATCAATGTGTCAGCCAGGCCTTGCCGCATGCGGGTTTCGGGCCGTAGCGCGATCACGAACGTCGGACCATCCTGGTGGGCGGCGCGCATGATCAGGTCCAGCACCAGGCGCTGAAGATGCGGGGATAAGCTGTCCAGGTTGTCGAGGACAACAAAGGCCTTGTCGCGCCGGCCATCGTGGCGCGACTCAATCCAGTACCGCCAGAACAAGATCAGATAACGCAGATACCAACGCGTGTCCTGCGCGCGGATGGCGTCCATCAAGCCGCGACGGTGTTCCAATTGAGCGGGGGTCAGCGGCGCGGCGGTGCTGTTCCGGTGCAGGCGCGGATCTTCGTCCAGGATCCGCCGCACGACCGGGCCGATGTCGGGGTCCTCATGCCGGGCATATTTGGCGATCAAGCCATTCCAGAAACTATCGAACTCCTCTGCCGGCTGGATATGCTCGCGGCTTCGGGCGGAGAGCTCGCGGCAGATATCCTTGATGAGTTCATCCACGGCGCGGCGAGAGTCCGGCGCGTCGATCTGTCCTGGCCCGAACTCGCCGTGGCCCTGCTGGCGGAAGTCCAGGCGGGCGATGAGCAGTTCGGCGGGCGTGCGGCCATTAGCTGAGGCGGATTGGAGGCGTCGGACCAGGTCCAGCAGATAGGCCAGCGTCGTGCTTTTCCCGGAGCCGGCGGGCCCTTCGATGCACAGCACCGGATAAACCGGGTGCAGCAGCTTGCCCAGAAGCATGGCTTCATACTCACCCAAAAACTTGACGTCGGATGGCAGACCCGGGATCTGCGACGGGTCCATGTAAGGCCGCCGGTGGACGTAGTGCTGGGGGGTGCGCACCACATCCAGAAAGAGGACCTTGGTCGCCAGGTTCTCGGCCGCCCGGATGTAGCGGTGATCGCCAACGCGGACGCGTTCGTCGGCGTTGATAATGTCGCCCATGCGTTTCATGATGATGTCCTCCGGAGGCATGATCAGGCGGCGGCCTGCGCCATGCGGCCATGTGTGGTCAAGGCCGCGGAGATCGCGGCCAGACCCCGCTGTAATTCCTGGAGCCTGTCCCGAATTTCTTCGCTGTCCGGGTACAGGGTCCCGCGCCCGGCCAGATCGTCGATGGCAGGCGCCACCTCAGCCCAGAAGCGGTCCAGCGCGCCGGCCAGCGGCTGGTCGTCGTGCGCCTCGGGTGCCGGGAGGTGCAACACAAAGCCCTGTTTCAGGGAGTGCAACTGGTTCAACTGGCGCAGGACGCGCTTTTCATGCTGTTGGATGGCCGCGTCATCGCGCTCCGAAAATTCCTGCTCCAGGAGTTGGAGCGCCTCGCTCACCAGCTGGTTGAACTGTTGCAAACCGAGCGTCAGGCGCTGCCGGGTGGCGGCGGCCCGCTCCTGGCGCTGGTGCTGGTCCCAGAAAACGTTGAGCAGCAGGAAGCTGAGGAAGGCGACGACCAGGTTGGCCAGAAAATCCAGACTCCTGGATATGAAGTCGGCCGGCTCAAAGACGAGGGCCCCGGCATTCGCCCGCCAGACCACCAGGGCAGTTACGGCGATGCCTACTGCCACGAACAGATATGCCAGGAAGATGCGTCTCATGTTGTCTCCTCATCTCATAATGTGGTCCTACCTTACAGTCTTCCTGAAGTGGACAAGGCCCCGGGTTAGCTCTCGGTTAGCTGAAGTTCGGGCGAGATTAACTTGAACCGGCTCGCCCGGTCCCCGGTTGTATAATCGTTTTGAACCGGGCCGCCATCCGGCCGGAACCAACCACCTGCGAAATACGTCTGTTGGCCGGGCATACCCCGGCGTGCCGGTCCCTGTGCGCCCCGGCTCAGGAGATAAAACCGATGACCCCTCGGCGTCCCAACCGCCTCTGGACCGCTTTCACCCTCCTGGTGCTGGCCTCGCTGGCCTGCAACCTCTTCGGCCCGGCCCCCACCGCCACCCCGATCCCGTCCACCGCCACGCCGCCGCCCACCGCCACGCCCCTGCCGCCCATCGCGCCCAACGTCGTGGACCAGCTCCCGGCGCGCGGCGACGAGCAGAAGATCGACGCGCCGATCACGGTCTATTTCGATTCGCCCATGGATCGGGCCGCCACCGAGAAGGCGTTCACGCTGTCCACCGGCGCGGGCGCGGCCGTCCCCGGCACCTTCACCTGGTCCGAGGGCGACACGGTCCTGACGTTCACGCCTGCCCGGCCCCTGGAGCGCGCCGCCCGGTACACGGCCAGCGTCGCGGTCAGCGCCAAAAGCCGCGCCGGCCTGGCCCTGGCGCGCGAGGTGTCGTTCAGCGTCGAGACCGTCGGCTACCTGGAGGTCACCAAGGTCCTGCCGGAAGCCGGCACGCTCGACGCCGCTGTAGATTCGGTCATCACGGTTATGTTCAACCGCCCGGTGGTCCCGCTGACCGACCTGGCGAACCAGGCCGCGCTCCCGAACCCGCTGACGCTCTCGCCCGCCGTCGAGGGACAGGGCGAGTGGCTGAACACCAGCATCTACGTCTTCCGCCCGGCCCGCCCGCTGGCCGGCGGTCAGACCTACACCGGCCGCGTCCCGGCCGGCCTGGGTGACGTGACCGGCGGCGAGCTGGCCGAGGCGTTCACCTGGCAGTTCACGGCCGCGGCTCCCCGCGTGATCGCCAGCGAGCCGGCCTTCAACGCGCGCGATATCGCGCTCACCCAGCCGGTCACGATCACGTTCAACCAGCCGATGGACCGCGCCTCGACCGAGGCCGCCTTCCAGTTGACGCAGCCCGGCCAGGTGAAAGCCGGCGCGTTCCGCTGGTCCGAAGACGACACCGTGCTGACCTTCGTCCCGGCCGAGCGCCTGGCCCTCGGCTCGACGTACGGCGTCGTGGTCGGCGGCGCCGCCCTGGCCGCCGGCGGCGGCGCCTCGCTCGGGGACGACTACGCTTTCGAGTTCACCACCGTCCAGCCGCCCGCTATCCTGTCCACCGATCCGGGCGACGGCGAGCAGGAGGTGCGCTTCAGCAGCGGCTTCCGCATTTATTTCGCCTCGCCCATGGATGTGAGCACGCTCGACCCCAACATCGAGATCGTGCCCGAGCCCACCCAGGTCTACACCTACTGGAGCGACTACGACTTCAGTTTCTACGTCGGCTGGGACCTGGCCGCCTCGACGTCTTACCGGGTGACGCTCAACCCCGGCATGCTCGACCCGTACGGCAACCCGGCGTTGACCGAGCCGCGCACGGTGGCCTTCACCACCGGCCCGCGCGAGCCCGAGGCTTACTTCAACTCCGCCGGCACGGTCGGCCTGTACAGCGCCTATCTGCCGAGCGAGCTGTACATCACGACGCTCAACGTCGACGCCGTGAACTTCTCCCTGCACCCGCTCACGCTGGACGAGTTCGCGCGCCTCACCGGCCCCAACCAGTACGAGTTCGCGCAGAATTTCAACCCGTCACAGCCGCCCGTTCCCGGCGGGCCGGGCCGCGTCCAGATTGCCGCCGAGCTCAACGAGCGTATTCTCACCAAAGTGACCCTGGCGCCGGAGGGCGGCAGCCTGGCGCCCGGCCTGTACTACCTGCGGCTGACGCCCGAGTCGCCGGACCTCCAGCCGGTCTACCATCTGCTGGTGGTGGCGCGCGCGCATCTCACGCTTAAGACCGCGCTGGACGAGGCGCTGGTCTGGGCCACCGATCTGAACACCGGCCAGCCCGTCCCCGGCCTGCCGGTGACGCTGTACGACCAGAACTTCGGCGTGATCGGCCAGGGGACCACCGACGCCGAGGGCGTGCTGCGGACGAGCCTCGGCGAGCGCGAGACGCTCTGGGACCCGCTCTACGCCGTGACGCCGGCGGGCGATCAGTTCACGGCCACCCTGTCCGACTGGAGCGACGGCCTGGAACCGTGGGACTTCAACGTCAGCTCGCAGTATTACCGGCAGAGCGACCGCGCCTACGTCTACACCGACCGCCCGATCTACCGGCCCGGCCAGATCGTGTATTTCCGGGGCGTGGTCCGCGCCGAGGACGACGCGCGCTTCCGCCTGCCCGAGTACCGCGAGGTCCAGGCCGTCATCAGCAACGACCGCGGCGAGACGGTCTACGAAGCGTCTTTGCCGCTGACCGAATACGGCACCGTCTCCGGCGAGTTCAAGATCGCGGACGAGGCCGGGCTGGGTTTCTATACTATCGCCATCAACCGGCCCCGGCCGGAGACCGACCTCGGCTTCGAGAACCTGGGCAGCGTCTCGTTCAGCGTGGCCCAATACCGCAAGCCGGAGTACCAGGTGACGGTCAGCACACCCAAGGACGAAGTCGTCCAGGGCGAGACGATCCCGGTGACGGTGGACGCGGCCTTCTTCTTCGGCGGCGCCGTCTCCGACGCGCCCGTCAGGTGGACGGTGCTGGCCGCCGACGCCTTCTTCCAGTACGACCCGAAGGAGGGCGCGCCGACCGGCTACTTCGATTTCGTCGATTTCGACTGGACCTCGGGCGAGACCGGGCCGCTCTTCGGCGCGTTCGGGCGCGTCATCCTGGAGCGCGACGGCCGCACCGACGCCCAGGGCCGCGCCACGCTGAGCGTGCCGGCCGACCTGTCGGACAAGGGCCTGTCGCAGGTCTACACCATCGAGGCCGCCCTGACCGACCCGGCCGGCGGCCAGCAGGTGGCCGGGCGCGTGCAGGTGACGGTCCACGCCGGAAACTTCTACATCGGCGTGCGGCCCACCGAATATCTGGGCGCGGCCGGCCGGCCCATGGACTTCGAGATCGTCACGGTGGACTGGGACAGCGCGCCGTTCCCGAACCAGCGGCTGCGCGCCGAGTTCTACGATCACCAGTGGAACTGCGCGCTGGAGAACAATCCCGAGACCGGCGGCAACGTCTGGACCTGTGAACCGGACGACACGCTGGTGGGGAACGCCGAGGTGACCACGGACGGAAACGGCCAGGGCCGCGTCTCGTTCACGCCGCCGGAGGGCGGCACCTACAAGGTCCTGGTGACCGGCGTGGACGCCGGCGGGCGCACGGTGAAGACCGCCACGTACGTCTGGGTGGCCGCGGCCGGGAACGACTTCGTGACCTGGCGCCAGCGCAACGACGACCGGATCACGCTGGTGACCGACCGGCGCGAGTACCGGCCGGGCGACACCGCCGAGATCCTCATCCCCTCGCCGTTCCAGGGCGAGGCGCTGGCCCTGGTGACGGTGGAGCGCGGCGGCATTCTGCAGCACGACGTGGTGCCGCTCGCCAACAACAGCGCCACGTACTCGCTGCCCATCACCGCCGATTACGCGCCCAACATCTTTGTGTCGGTCTCCATTGTCAAGGGCGTGGACGCCAACAACCCGGCCCCGGCCTTCAAGCTCGGCCTGGTCAAGCTCACCGTCAGCCCGGAGCAGCAAGAGATCAACCTGACCCTCACGCCGGACAAGACCCGGGTCGGCCCGCGCGAGACCGTCCGCTACACCCTCAAGGCCGTGGACTACACCGGGCGCCCGGTGCAGGCCGAGTTCTCCATCGGCGTGGTGGACCTGGCCGTGCTGCAGCTCAGCGCCCCCAACTCCAGCCCGATCCTGGACGCTTTCTACGGCGAGCGCGGCCTGGGCGTGCGCACGGCCTCCAGCCTGACGCGCTCGGTGGACCGGCTCAACCTGGAGGCGGCGCGCGCCAAGGGCGGCGGCGGCGGGGCGGAGGCCGGCTTCGACGAGGTGCGCTCGAACTTCCTGGATACGGCCTACTGGAACGCCACGGTCACCACGGATGCGGCCGGGGAAGCCGTGGTCAGCGTGCCCCTGCCCGATAACCTCACCACCTGGCGCCTGGACGCGCGCGGCGTCTCGGCCCAGACGCTGGTCGGGCAGGGCACGGTGGACATCGTCGCCACCAAGGACCTGCTCATCCGGCCGGTGGTCCCGCGCTTCTTCGTCGCCGGCGACCAGGCCGAGCTGGCCGCCGTGATCAACAACAACACCGCGACCGCCATCGACGCCACGGCCATGCTCGCCGGCCAGGGCGTCCGCCTCCAGTCCCCGGCCGCGCAGACCGTGTCGGTCCCGGCCAACGGGCGCGCCGAGGTCAAATGGAACGTGACCGTGGAGGACGCCCCCGCCGCCGACCTGACCTTCTCCGTGGAGGGCGGCGGCCTGCGCGACGCCTCCAAACCGCCGCTGGCCCCGGCCCCGGACCAGCTCGTGCCGATCCTCAAGTACTCGGCGCCCGAGACCGTGGGCACGGCCGGCGAACTGACCGACGCCACGCCGCGCCTGGAGGCCATCAGCCTGCCGCGCCGCTACGACGCCACCCAGGGCGAGTTGCGCGTCGAGGTCGCGCCGTCGCTGGCCGCCGCCACCACGCCGGCGTTGACGTATCTGGAGAACCCCAAGTATGAGACGAGCGAGGCGATCGTCTCCAGTTTTCTGCCCAACGTGGTCACCTACCGGGCCTTCCAACAGCTCAACCTGCCGGATGCCGGGCTGGAAGCGCGCCTGCGCGATCTGGTGGGCGAAGCGGTGCAGAAGCTGAGCGCGCGGCAGAATGTGGACGGCGGCTGGGGCTGGTGGAACACGGAGGAATCGAACTCGTACCTCACGGCCTACGCGCTCTTCGGCCTGAGCCAGGCCCGGCAGGCCGGCTTCTCAGTGAATGAGGGTATCTTGAACAGCGCGGCTGGCTACCTGCAAGGCCAGCTCGTCAACCCGGCGACGCTGCCGCCGGACGAGGACTGGCGCCTCAACCGCCAGGCCTTCATCCTGTACGTGCTGGAGGACGCCGGCTACGCCGACACCAGCGCGGCCGTGACGCTCTACAACGTCCGCGACCGGCTCGACGCCTATGCCCGGGCCTACCTGGCGCTGGCGCTGGAGGACCTGGACGCGGGCGACGAGCGGGTGCGGGCCCTGCTCTCCGACCTGAACAACGCCGCCATCCTCTCGGCCACCGGCGCGCACTGGGAGGAGACGCGCCGCGACTGGTGGAACCTGAACACCGACACGCGTTCCACCGCCATCATCCTGATGGCGCTCGCGCGCCTGGACGCCGAGAACCAGCTTATCCCCAACGTCGTGCGCTGGCTGATGTCGGCGCGCAAGGCCCAATACTGGGAGACGACGCAGGAGACGGTCTGGGCGGTGCTGGCGCTGACGGACTGGATGGTGGCCAGCGGCGAGCTGAGCGCGGACTACAACTATCGCATCACTTTGAACGGGGAAATCCTGCTGGCCGACCGGGCCGACGCCGGCAACCTGCGCGAGACGCGCGAGGCGCGCACGGCCGTGAGCCAGCTCCTTCAGGATCAGGCTAACCGCCTGGTCCTCGAGCGCGGCGCCGGCCCCGGGCGCCTGTATTACACCGCGCACCTGAACCTCTATCTGCCGGTGCCCGAGGTGCGCGCCCTGAGCCGCGGCGTGATCGTCGGGCGGACGTATACCCTGGTGAGCGACGAGTGCGGCGGCGCGGACCAGCCGGCCTGTCCGCCGGTCAGCCAGGCCCGGGCCGGGGACGACCTCCGCGTCAAGGTGACGCTGATCGCGCCCAACGACCTGTACTACCTGGTGCTGGAGGACCCGATCCCGGCCGGCGCGGAGCCGGTGGATACCAGCCTGCTCACCACCTCGGTCGTCGGCCAGCCGCCGGAGCTGGACCCGGCCGACCCGTTCTACTACGGCTGGGGCTGGTGGTGGTTCTCCAAGACCGAGATCCGCGACGACAAGGTGGTGCTGTTCTCGAACTACCTGCCGCGCGGCACGTACGAGTACAGCTATGTCCTGCACGCCTCCCGGCCGGGCGTGTACCAGGTGATCCCGACCTCGGCCTACGAGACGTACTTCCCGGAGGTCTTTGGGCGCGGCGACGGCGTGGTGTTCACGATCACGCCGTGAGCCAGATTCTCAGTGCTCCGTGCTGGGGCGCGCGGCTGTGCGCCCCAGCGCGGGCTGCCCGGTCTTCTGCGCCAACAAAAACGCCGGCTTTTCAGGCCGGCGTTTGTTCATCAGGGGAAGTGCGGGGCTTCAGGCCGCAGATACGGCCGGGCGGACGGCTTCCTCCGGCGCGGGCATCTGTTCGTCCTGCATGACGATCTGGCCGCGCAGGAAGGCGCCTTCCTCGCTGGCAAAGGCGCGCGTCACCAGATCACCGTAGACGCGGCCCGTGGAGAGAATCTCCACCCGGTCCGCCACGATATTGCCCTTGATGGTGCCGGCCACCGAGACGGCGCTGGCGCGGATCTCGTCGGAGGTGACCCGGGCGCCCTCGGCGACGATCAGGGCCCCGTCAAGTTTGACCGGCCCCTCGAACGAGCCCTCGATGCGGACTCCGCCGGCGCCGGTGAGCGCCCCCTTCCAGTGGATGCCGGGCCCGATGACGCTCTCGACCCGGTCCGAGTGGCCGTTCCCGTTCCCGTTGTGATGGCCGTTTCCGTTAAGGCCGTTGTGGCCGTTGGTTCCGTGACCGTTCCCCCCGTGTCCATTCTTGCCCCCACTAGCATTTCTGCCTGGGCGGAAGGTGAACATAGCGACTCCTTGAAATTCACCTGCGTGTATCCGGTTGTCAGATCACATAGGGTGGTGCCATTAGTGTAGCCATTCGTCTAAGGTTGTCAACCGGACCCGAAACATACGTTCTACACACTTTGTTCGAACTGGGAGCGCGCCTGGCTCACGGCGAGCTGCTCTTCAGCGCTCAACGGGGTCTTGGCGGGCGGGGCCCAGGCCACCAGCTGTTTGGCTGTCAGGCCGCCGCGCACGCTGCTGGCCAGCACCAGGCCGTCGCCGCGCGCGCTGACGACCGCCAGCGCGAACGCGGGCGCGCCGGCTGTATCAACGTAGCGCTCCAGGCCCACGAACTGGAGCGCGCGGCCCAGCGAAGCGCGCATGAGGGGCGCGCCTTCGGCCAGCTCCTGCACCTGGGAGGCCAGCGCCGACACGTCGCCGGGATTCTCCGCCTCGGCCGCATCCGGGAGGCTGTCATCCTCGCCCCCCTGGCCGAAGGTGTTCCACGCCAGCCAGGCCAGGGCGACGATGACGAGCGCAGTGGTCAATCCCCACAGATAAAAGCCGTACTCGGCCCAAAAGGCTTGCATCATGAGCGTCCTGATATCCTATCGTAGGCTGCGTCGGACACGGGCGACGATTCGCAGTCGTTTGCCCGACGAAGGTGTGGTCAAAGCCGGAATGGTCACGGGATGCTGTAACTCACCAGGGTGCTGGTTGACGTAAACCCCGCGCTGGTCGTCGTCATCGACACGATCCCGACGCCTCGCGCCATCTGGATTGTGCTCGACGAGTCGAACGACTGCGGCGGCGTCGTGAAGCCGCTGATGGTGAACGAGAACTGGAAGGCGCCGGTCTGTGAAACTTGCAGGCCCGCATACGTCTCGCCGCCCACCGACACCGGTTCGGCGCCGGTCACCGTGGATGTCTGCGACAGGCTCAGGGTGCTTTCGCTGGTGCCGGCGTTCTCCGGCAGCGCGATCTTCATTTGCAGATCGTAGGCGTTGGTCCAGCTGTAGCCGGGCGTCAATTGCTCGGGCGCCGGCATCCAGGCCCCGGAACTGCTGACGACGCTGAACTCGGCGACGGTGCCCATCTGGCTGAAGTCCAGGCGGCCAAAGTCGTACGAGACCAGGCCGGCGGCGCTGCATGTCCAGTTGTACGTGCCCGTGATCTCGCCGGTGCTGAAGGTCATGATCGCCGTGGCGTTCTCGGCGTCGCCGGTCACGCTCTCGACGGTCCAGGTGACCGTGCCCTCCTCCGTCTGGTAGGTCCAGGTGGCGCCGGGCCGCATCGGGAAGTAGGCGTGGTCGCACGCGGTCAGGCCGCCGCCGGGCGGGGGCGGGGTCGGCGTCTCGTCGGGCAGGAGGCCCAGCAGGCGTTGCAGGACCTGGCGCGCCTCCGGGAACTCGGTGATCCACTCGCGCACCTGCTGGCGCGTCATCCGGCGGGCCGCCAGCGGCGCCAGGCCCGTCCCGGGGACCTCGCTCTGCTGGCCCTCGGTCAGGCGCACCAGGGTCTGGCGCAACGCGTCGCCCAGCTCGCACTGCCCCTCGGCGCACAGGACGTGCAGGCGGCCGGTGAGCCGGTCGAACTCCACGCTCATCAGCGAGCCGCGCACGGTGGCCACGCCGTTGGGCGTCTCCACTTCAAAGGTCCCGGCGCCGAGCGTCTTGGTCACCCACACCCACACCTTGCCGGTCTCGAGCCGGAGCCGCGTCACCGGGTCGTCGCTCTGCGGCGACAATTCGGCCAGCGTGAACTCCGTGTTGGCCGCGATGCGGATGATCGACCCCTCCGAGGTGTCGATGCGCACGCGGGCCTCGTCCCCGGTGCGCACGCCGCCCCCGGCCGCGATCTGCTCGCCCTCGCTGGCGGCGGCCCACTCGGCGGCGGATACCGGCCGGGCGTCCACCTCATTCCGCAATTCGGAGATGACGGCCGACCGCGCGCCGCCCTGAGCGCCGTTCTGTGCGCCCGCGCCCGGCGTCGTCGCTCCGCCCGCCGCGCCCGGCGTGCCGCCGGAGGCCGAAGTCGCCGCCGGACCATTGGCCGGCCCGCTGCACGCGGCCGCCAGGAGCGCGGCCAGCATCAATCCCACGATCCATCGTGATCGCAACATAGTTCTCCTCAGTCTGGCCGGCGCCCTTTGGCGAACAGCGCCAGCCCCGGCCCAATTTTCTCCGCAATCTCCGGCGGCTGCAAACCGGCCGACTCGAACAGATTTTCCAGGTCGGCCGGGCTGAAGCGGGCGTGGCGCTCGGCGATCGCGCCCCAGTTGACGAAGGAGGCCAGGTCGAAGCCGGTCAGGCCGGCGCGGGCGGCGTGGGCCTCGGCCTCGGCGCGGCTGAGTTTGGGGGACGGGTTGAGCACGGCGACCAGGCCGCCGGGCCGGCAGACGCGCGCCATCGCGCGCAGCGCGGCCAGCGGGTCAGGGAGCAGGAAGAGGAGGTTGGTGGCCGTGACCAGGTCGAACGCCATCGCGCCAAACGGCAGCGCGCGGGCGTCGCCGGCGCAGAAGCCGAGGCCGGGCGCCTGGTTGCGGGCGCGGATGGACATGGCCGGGTCGGAATCGACGCCGAAGGCGAGACAGGCGAGACCGGACAGGTGGCGGACCAGCGCGCCCGGCCCGCAGCCGACGTCCAGCGTGCGCCAGCCGGGTTGTGGGGCCGCGAAGCGGGCGAAAGACGCGAGCACCCGCGCCCAGCCCGGCGAGGCCTGGACGCGGGTGAAATAGTCGGCCGAGGACATGGGGCGGATTCTACCGCGTCTCGAATGCGCGCCTGACCTGGTCGAGCGTGGGCCATGGCCAGTCAGCGCCGTCGGGCAGGGGACGGGCGGAGCCGGCGGGTGTGGCGGGCAGAAGGGTGGGCAGGCCAACGTCATCGGCGCCGGCAGCCAGGGCGCCGGAGTTCAGGCTGGTGACGCGGAAGTTGTCGAAGCGGGCGTCGGCCACCGGCTCGTCGTCATAAGACAGGACCATCACGCCGGCGCGGGTGAGGCCGAGGCTGGCGGCGTCGTACCAGTTGCCCAGCAAGACGTTGTTGAGGATGACCGAAATTTGACTGCCGTTGCGGGTGATGGCCAGGTGATTGGAGCCCAGGCCCGAGACGATATACGGCGTGAAGTAGGGGCCGGCGACCAGGCTGAAGCCGGAGGCGTCGTCGTAGCGGAACAGGCGGAAGCCCTGGAAATAGGGGTTGACGTCCAGGAAGTAGAAGCGGCTCCAGTCCGAGTTGAGGCCGAAGAGCAGGCCGTAGCTGTCGGAGCTGGACGCGGCCCAGCGGACGTCGGTCTCGACCGTGTAGTGCTCGCGCGGGCAGGTGGGCGCCGCGATCAGGAAGATGTCCGAGACTTTCGTGTACAGGCGATACTCGCCGTTGACGACCTGGGCCAGCAGGTAGGCGTCGTCGCCCGTGTACCACCGGGTGGCCGGGCTGCTAAAGTCTTCGAAGAAATCGAGGCAGTAGTTGCGGGACGTCAACGGAAGATATAGATGTGTATAGGTATCCAGAATGGCGCTGCTGGTCGTCTGAATGCCGGACCAGGAACTGATGACCGTGTTGGTGATGAGTTGCCCTAGGGCTGATGGATCGATGGCGGCCCGATAAGTGAGGATGGTCGATGTGGTGCTCATCACAGTGCCGGTCCAAGACACCGTCTGACCATTGATGGCCCCAACACCGTCGTTGCTTGTGAACGAGCCGACAATCGGGCTGAGTTGCGCGGGTAGCGTGTTGGTCACCATTACCGGCGACAAATCCATGCCCCCGTCCAGATTTTGGAGTATGACTGTGCAAGTGACGGTGTTACCGGCGCGGACCAGGCCCGTGGTTTGAACCGCCGCCGAAAGGCCGGCCTCATAAGCGCCTATGTCGCATCTGCTCATGCGCGGCGCACCGCGCTGGTCGGTCAGCAGGGGCTGGCCGAGATTGTCAGTACAACCCGCCGGATTTGCGGCATTGATGGCCGGGCTGCCCGGCTGAAGGGAATGGATTGGCGTAAAGCCGCCGCTATCTGTCAGGTCGCCGAGTTTCGCGGACACGCCAAGGATATCGCCCGCCGATCCGGCCAGGGTACAGCCGGTGGTCGCGCCAATCAGGTTGTAGCCCGTGCTTTGCAGTGGACCGCCGCAGTCCGGAGAGCTTACATCCGGGCTTAGCGACGTGTTCGACGCAATGATACTGTTGGCCGCCAGGGTCAGATTGTATAGAGGCTCAGTGGCCGGTTCTGTGTAAAGGCCTCCACCCAGGTAAGCGGTATTGCCAGCTATGGTGCTGTTGTATAGGGACACTACGCCCGGTGTGCCAATGTAATACCCTCTATTGAGAATTCCGCCGCCAGCACCGCTTGTTTGGTTGTGGCTAATTGTGCTGTTGATGAGGCGGATAGCGCCCCCCTCGTTGAATATTCCACCGCCGCCGTTGAACGAACTGTTGTTCGTCAGGGCGCTCTGTGTGATGGTAATGACACCAAGAAAATTATAGATCGCGCCGCCGCCCCAGTGACCTCGATTGTTCGCCAGCAGGCTTTTATGCAGGGTTGTTTGTCCCTGATTCGATAGGCCGCCGCCGGTCGCCCAATCGCCGGGATCGCCGTTAAGGATGTGAAATTGCTCCAGCCGAACGGTCGCCTCCGCGCCGATGTACACGGGACGGCGCGTTTGTTGGCCATCAATGGTCGAGAAACTGCTTTGAGTGCTGAAAGCAGTATTCCAACCTCCCAAGAAAGTGATGTCCTTGGCAATGGCTAATCCATCAAAATACGTACCCGTGGCGACCTTGATGGTGTCCCCATCCGCCGCCTTGCCGATCGCGGCGTTGATCGTGGCGCAGGGCGTGGCCGGGGTGGCGCAGTCGTTGCTGTCGTCGCCGGTGGTGGCGACGTACCAGGTCCCGGCCTGCGCGCCGGTGGCCCGGGCCGGAGACGCGGCCGGGAGGCTGGCAGCCAAAGTGGCGAGCAGGCAGAGCACGCTGAGGAGGCGCGGCAACAGAGAGTGAGTCATGGCAGCCCCTGATGAGATGGGATTGAGTGGATGAACCCCCTGACGGGACAACCGGGGTGTCTTTTCTCAGTCTAGCGGGGAGGTCGAAGAAGAACAGTGACCATCGTCACTGACGGCGGTCATGGTACTGTAGTCATGGGCGCGGCGTGGACCCGGCGGCCAGGGCCTTCACCTGATGCCAGAGGACTTCGTTGACGGTGGCGTGCACGCCCAGGCGGATGCCCTCGCGGGCCACGGCGCCGTTGAGGGCGTCAATCTCGGTCGGCGCGCCGCGGCGCAGGTCGCGGCGCATGGGGGAGGTGTGCCGGGCGCGGGTCTCGGCGGCGTGGCGCACGGCGAACAGCGGGTCGGCGAAGGGCAGTTGCAGGTGCTGAGCCCAGGCCACCATCGCGCACTCGGTGATGGCGCGGTCCATCAGCAGCAGGGCCTCGCGCCGCGCCAGCATCTCGCCGTACGGCGCGTCCAGGATCAGGCTGAGCGCCTCCAGGCTGCAGCGCACGGCGACCATGCCCCAGAGCAGGCCGATGGCCTGTTCCGGCGTCGCGCTGACCACGTCCAGGCCGGCGTGGCGGAAGACGTCCACGGCCCAGTCGGGCGCGGCCAGATGCGTGGGCCGGTCCGGCCCGGCCAGGACGTAACCGGGCTCCAGCAGGGCCGCCTCCAGCTCGGTGACGCCCAGGCAGGCCTCCGGCCCGAGTTGCTCCAGGTTGCCCAGGCTCTGTTGCAGCGTGAGGACGATGCCGCCCGGTTTGAGGAGGCTGGCAAGGTGCGGCAGCACCGTCTCCAGCTGCCAGGCCTTCACCAGCACCAGCACGATCTCGGCCTGTTTGACCGGGTGCCCGAGCGGCACGGCTTCCACCGGGTGCGCGGCCGTGCCGAGCTCGTCCGACAGGACGACGCCGCGCCGGCGCAGGGCGGCCAGGCCGTCCAGCCAGGTGCCGACGATGGTGACGGCATGCGGGGCGACGGCGGCCAGCCGGGCCCCGAACAGGCAGGCCATGGCGCCGGTCCCGACGATGGTGATGCGCATAAGCGGCGGCAGGCGACAGTCAGGCGGGCTGAAACGCGCGCAGCGGGATTATACGCAAGTCGCCGGGCCCGGCCAAACGCGCGGAAAACGAAGGCGCGCCTGAGCCGAGGGGGCCGGCCCAAAAGCGCGAAGGCGCCCGAAAGCAAAACGGGCGAGTTGGCCTCGCCCGTTCGGGACGGTGTGCTCCTCGACCAGGACTCGAACCTGGAACCCACCGGTTAACAGCCGGTTGCTCTGCCGATTGAGCTATCGAGGAAAGAGCGAAGGGATTATACGGAGCGGACTGCGGGCTGTCAAGGAAAATGCGATTTGACCCGGGCGCCGCCCCATCGCGCCCACGGCGTGCGGGTCGGACGCGATGGGGCCGCCCAGGGTCGTCGTCGTTCAAGCCGTTTCGGGCGCGGCGCTGGCGCCGTCGCCATCTCCGCTCAGGGCGGCGGCAGGCGGCTCGGCGCCGAGCAGCTCCTCCCGGCTGTTGTAGGTCCAGAAACCGGTGCCGGCCGGGATCAGCTTGCCGATGATCACGTTCTCCTTGAGGCCGTTCAGGCTGTCCACCTTGCCCTCGATGGCGGCCCCGGCCAGCACCTTGATGGTGTGCTGGAAGGAGGCCGCGCTCAGGAAGGACTCGGTGGAGAGCGACGCCTTGGTGACGCCGAGCAGGACCGGGACCGCGGCGGCCGGCTGCTTGCCCTCCGCCACCAGCGCCTCGTTCTGCTTCTGGAGCACCGTCCGGTCCACCAGTTCGCCGGGCAGGTAGGCGGTGTCGCCGGGGCGCGTGATCTGCACCTTGGAGAGCATCTTGCGGATGATGACCTCGAAGTGCTTGTCGTTGATGTTCTGGCCCTGCGCCCGGTAGACCTTCTGGATCTCGGTCAGCAGATACAGCTCGCAGGCCTCGCGGCCCAGGATGCGCAGGATGCGGTGCGGGTTGAGCGCGCCCTCGGTCAGCGAGTCGCCGGCCCGCACGTGCTGGCCGTCCACCACCAGCAGGCGCACCGACGGCGGGATCTCGTATTCCTGCTCCTCGCGGCGCTCGTAAGTGATGGCGATCGAGCGCTCCTTCAGCTTGACCTTGCCGCCGTGCGTGGCGCGTATCTCGCTTTCGCCGCGCGTCGCCAGCACGTCGCCGGCGTTCACCAGCTGGCCGTTCTCGGCCTTGATCGACCAGTTGCCGGGGACCTCGTACTCGTCCTGCATGATGGCGCTGTCGACCACCTTGACGAAGCGCGGGCCGCCCGGCTTCTCCGAGCGGATGACCTCCACCACGCCGTCGATCTCGGTGATGACCGCCTCGCCCTTGGGCTTCTTGCGGCTCTCGAACAGCTCCTCCACGCGCGGCAGACCGGTGGTGATGTCGCCGCCGGCCGCCACGCCGCCGGTGTGGAACGTGCGCAGGGTCAGCTGCGTGCCGGGCTCGCCGATGGACTGGGCCGCCACGATGCCGACCGCCGCGCCGATCTCCACCAGCCGGCCGCGGCCGAGGTCGCGCCCGTAGCACAGCTGGCACAGGCCATGCTCGGACTGGCAGGTGAGGGCGCTGCGCGTGAAGATCTGCTCGATCGCGGAGGCCGCGATGCGGGTGGCCTGGGCTTCATCGATCATCTCGTTGCGCTCGACGATCACCTCGCCGGTCTTCGGGTCGACGATCGGGCTGGCCGCCACGCGGCCCAGGATGCGGTCGTAGTAGCTCTGGCCGGCCACATCGTCCTTGCGCCGGATCCAGATGCCGGCCTCGGTGCCGCAGTCGTGGTGGGTGATGATCTGGTCCTGGGCCACGTCCACCAGGCGCCGGGTCAGGTAACCGGCGTCGGCCGTGCGCAGCGCGGTGTCGGCCAGGCCCTTGCGCGCGCCGTGGGTGGAGATGAAGTACTCCAGCGTCGTCAGGCCCTCGCGGAAGTTCGAGCGGATGGGCAGCGGGATGATGCGCCCGGACGGGTCGGCCATCAGGCCGCGCATGCCGGCCAGCTGCGAGATGGGGCCGAAGCCGCCCTTGGTGGCGCCGGACTTGGCCATCATGGCCAGCGAGCCGGCCGGGTCCAGGTTGGCCGAGACCGCCTTGGCCACCTCGTCGCGCGCCTTGCTCCACATGTCGATGACGCGCTCGTTCATCTCCTGCTCGGTCAGCAGGCCGCGCTGGTACATGCGCTCCAGCTCCTGCTGCTCGCCCAGCGTGCGCTCGACCACCTTCTGCTTCTCGTCCGGCACCTGCAGGTCGGAGACGGCGATGGTGGTGCCGGAGCGGGTGGCGTAGCGGAAGCCGATGGCCTTGATCTCGTCCACCACATCGGTGGTGCGCTCCGGGCCGAGGACCTGGTAGCACTTGCCGACCAGCTTCTGCAGGCCGCTCTTGTCGAGCGTGTCGTTATAGAAGCGCATCTCCTCCGGCAGGACGCGGTTGAACAGGGCGCGGCCGACGGTCGTGTCGATGAGGCGCTTCTGCGGGCGCGCGTAGCGCTCGTTCTTCTCGTTGTACCAGGTGCTGATCTGCAGCTTGATCTTGGTGTGCACGGCCAGCTGGCCCAGGCTGTAGGCCATCTCGACCTCGTCCAGATCGCCGAAGACGCGCCAGCGCTCCGGCTGCTGCGTGGGGTGCCAGAACGTCAGGTAGTAGACGCCCAGCACCATGTCCTTCTGCGGGCCGACGATCGGCTCGCCGTCCGCCGGCTTGAGCAGGTTCGTGGTGGACAGCATCAGGCGGCGCGCTTCCTGCACGGCCTTTTCCGACAGCGGCACGTGCACGGCCATCTGGTCGCCGTCGAAGTCGGCGTTGAAGGCCGAGCAGACCAGCGGATGGATCTGGATGGCCTTGCCCTCCACCAGGATCGGCTCGAAGGCCTGGATGCCGAGGCGGTGCAGGGTGGGGGCGCGGTTGAGCAGGACCGGGCGCTCCTTGATGACCTCCTCCAGCACTTCCCAGACCTCGGGCCGCTCGCGCTCGATGAAGCGCTTGGCGCCCTTGACGTTGGAGGCGTAGTTGTACTCCACCAGCTTGGCGATCACGAACGGCCGGTAGAGTTCCAGGGCCATGGTCTTGGGCAGCCCGCACTGGTGCAGCTTGAGCGTCGGGCCGACCACGATGACCGAGCGGCCGGAGTAGTCCACGCGCTTGCCGAGCAGGTTGCGGCGGAAGCGGCCCTTCTTGCCCTTGAGCATGTCGCTCAGGCTCTTCAGCTCCCGGCGTCCGCGGCGCGAGAGCGCCTTGCCGCGCTGGCTGTTGTCGATCAGGCTGTCCACCGCCTCCTGCAGCATACGCTTCTCGTTGCGCACGATGACGTCCGGGGCGCCCAGCTCCAGCAGGCGCTTGAGGCGGTTGTTGCGGTTGATCACGCGCCGGTACAGGTCGTTCAGGTCGGAGGTGGCGAAGCGGCCGCCGTCCAGCTGGACCATCGGGCGCAGGTCGGGCGGGATGACCGGCAGGATGGTCAGGATCATCCACTCCGGCCGGTTGGAGGAGCGGCGCAGGGCCTCGACGACCTTCAGGCGCTTGAGGGCCTTCTTGCGCTTCTGCTTGGACTTGGTGGTGCGGATCTCATGCCAGAGCTCCTTGGCCGTCTTTTCCAGGTCCATGTTCTTGAGCAGCTCGAGGAAGGCCTCGGCGCCCATGTCGGCCTTGAAGACCTGGCCGTACTTCTGCTTGAGTTCGCGGTACTTGGTCTCGCCCAGGAACATCATGGGCTGGAGGCTCATCAGCTCGTCGCGCTCCACCGAGCTCTTGTCGCGCAGGTCGTCGTAGCCGTCCTCGACGTCGGTGCGCAGTTTGACGATCGCGTCCTCGGCCTCGGCCTTGACCTTTTCGATGTCCTCCTTGAGGCGCTCCAGGGCGCGGTCGCGCTTCTCCTTCAGGTCGGCTTCGATTTGAGCGACGTAGGACTTGACCAGGCTGGTGAGCGCCGTGATGTGCTTGCGGCTGATGGTTTCGCCCTTGTCGGCGATGACCTCATCGGAATACGAGAAGGTGATGGGCACACGGATGGTGGTGTCCATCTTCTCGGCCAGGGCGCGCTCCAGTTTCTGGGCCTCCTTCATGATCGGGTCGATTTTCTCGGCCGCGTCGGCCTCGTACTTCTCCTTGGCCGCTTCGCGCTTGGCCTCCAGATCAGCCAGCCGCTTGTCGCGCCCCTGCTTGAGGCTCGCGATTTTCTGGTTGATCTCGTCGTTGCGGCGCTTCTCTTCGCGCCCGATCTCCTCGTCCAGGCGCTTGAGGGCCTTCTGGCGCGCGTCCTCGTCGACGTGCGTCACCACGTACTGGGCGAAGTACAGGACCCGGTCCAGGTTGCGGCGCGAGACGTCCAGCAGCAGGCCCAGATAGGAGGGCACGCGGCGCGTGTACCAGACGTGCGCCACCGGCGCGGCCAGCTCGATATGGCCCATGCGCTCGCGGCGCACCGACGAGCGCGTCACCTCGACGCCGCATTTGTCGCAGACGATGCCTTTATAGCGGACGTTCTTGTATTTGCCGCAGTAGCATTGCCAGTCGCGCGTGGGGCCGAAGATCGCCTCGCAGAACAGGCCGTCCTTTTCGGGCCGCAGACGCCGATAGTTGATGGTCTCTGGTTTGAGGACTTCGCCGTACGACCAGGATTTGATCTGGTCGGGCGAGGCCAGGCTGATCCGCAGCGCGCTGAACGTCTTGTTCTCATTGCTGCTACTGCCACGATACGCATCCGTCATTGTCGGGCCTCCCAATCGAACAGGCGTGCTAAAGCCGGGGAACAGTAAAACAAGCGCAAGGAGCTGATGGGCCGCCTGCGCTTGTCTTGGCTTGAGAGTCAGGTATCTGCGTAATTATAGGGCCGATTTTTGTTCTGTCAAGATCGAGTTTTCGATTCTGATCTCTAGTTCGACGCCCCAACCTGCGAACGCAGATAGGCCTCGATGAAACCGTCCAGGTCGCCGTTCAGCACATCGTCGGTGCGGCCGGTCTCGTAGTCGGTGCGGTGGTCCTTCACCATCTGATAGGGGTGGAGGACGTAGGACCGGATCTGCTGGCCCCACTCGGCCTTCACCCGCTCGCCTTTGAGGGCGGCGATCTCTCTGGCGCGCTCCTCTTCACGCATCGCCAGCAGCCGGGCGCGCAGCACCTTCATGGCGTTCTCGCGGTTCTGGGTGAGCGAGCGCTCGTTCTGGCAGGTGACCACCAGGCCGGTGGGCAGATGCCGGATGCGGATGGCGGTGGCGTTCTTCTGCACGTTCTGGCCGCCGGCGCTGGAGGCGCGGTAGGTGTCGATCTCGATATCGTTCGGGTTGATCTCGATCTCGCCCACGTCCTCGACCTGCGGGTACACCTCCACCGACGCGAACGAGGTGTGGCGGCGGTGGGCCGAGTCGAACGGCGAGAGGCGCACCAGCCGGTGGGTGCCCTTCTCGGCCTTCAGATAGCCGTAGGCGTACGGGCCTTCGATGCCCAGCGTCACCGACTTGAGGCCGGCCTCTTCGCCTTCGCTCAGGTCCATGACCTCGGTCTTGTAGCCGTGCGCCTCGCACCAGCGCTGGTACATGCGGTAGAGCATCGCCACCCAGTCCTGGGACTCGGTGCCGCCGGCGCCGGAGAAGATGGTGAAGATGACGTTGTCGTGGTCGTGCGGTCCGGAGAGCAACGTCTCCATCTCGAGCTTGTGGGCCAGCGTCTCCAGCCGGCTGACTTCGGCCTCCAGCTCGGCCCGCATCGACTCGTCGCCCAGCCCGGCCAGTTCGCGCGCGTCGGCGATGCCCTGCGTGGCCGTGCGCCAGTGGCTCAGCTCATCCCGCAGCCCGGACAGGGCGCGCATGGTGCGCTGGGCCTCGGCCGGGTTGTTCCACAGGTTCGGGTCCTGGGAGCGGGCTTCCAGGTCGGCCAGCGCTTTCTCTTTGGCGGGCAGGTCAAAGACGCTCCAGGAGCTCGCGCAGGCGGTCGTCGATGGCGTTGAGGCGGGAGAGGAGGTCTTCCATGTAAGGTTGCTCAGCGTGGGAGGATTTACCGCGCGGGTCACACGCCCGCGCTGACACGATTAGTCCAGCAAGCCGGCCACGAACTTGTCCGGGTCGAACGGCTCCAGGTCCTCGAAGCGCTCGCCGGTGCCCGCGAACAGGATGGGCAGGCCAAGCTCCTGACGGATGGCGAAGGCCATGCCGCCCTTGGCCGAGCCATCGAGCTTGGCGAGCAGGACGCCGGTGACGCCGGAGGCGTCTTTGAAGGCGCGCGCCTGGGAGAGCGCGTTCTGGCCGGTGACGGCGTCCAGCACGAGCAGAGTCTCGTGCGGTGCGCCGGGCATGGCCTTGGCCATCACGCGCGCGACCTTTTTGAGCTCTTCCATGAGGTTGTACTTGGTCTGCAGGCGGCCGGCGGTGTCCACGATCAGGACGTCGATCTGGCGCGCCTGAGCGGCGACCACGGCGTCGTAGGCCACGGCGCCGGGGTCGGCGTTGGGCTGGCCGGCGATGACCGGGATCGCCAGGCGTTCGCCCCAGGCCTGAAGCTGGTCGATGGCGGCGGCGCGGAAGGTGTCGGCGGCGGCCAGCATCACCGAGCGGCCCTGGCGCTGGAAATAACGGCCAAGCTTGGCGGCGCTGGTGGTCTTGCCCGAGCCGTTGACGCCGACGAGGGCGATGACGGTGGGCCTGGCGGACAGCGTCAGCGGGCACGGGTCGCTCAACAGACGGCGCAGTTCCTGGCCCAACGCGCCCTTCAGGGCGTCGGCCCGGATCAGGCCCTCGGCCGAGGCGCGCGCGCGCAGGCGCTGGATCAGGGCGTCGGCCAGGGGCGCGCCCAGATCGGCCTGGATCAGGGTCGCCTCGAGCTCGTCCCAGGTCTCGGCGGTGATCTCGCTCTGGCCGAGCAGGGTCGCCACCCGACCGAAGACGGCGTCGCGGGTGCGCGTCAGGCTTTCACGGAGTGATTTGACGGCGGAGAACATGGCGCGAGGATTATACAACGGATGAGGCGGGCGTCAGGCGGGGGAGCAGCGTGAGCCGGGGGCCGGGGAAAGGCGGACAGCAGCGGGGGCGGAGATTGGTATAATCGCCGCGTGTCGGCTGGCATTGACTTTGGCATCACGAACACCGACGCCGTCGCCGAGGTGGACGGCGCGCTGCGCCTGTGGACCCGGCCGTCAGACGGCGAGCCGGACGAGGCGCTGGTGCGCGCCATCCTGGCCGAGGGCGGCCTTGACGTGGACCGCGTGCGGCGGGTGGCCGTGACCGGCGGCCGGCATCGCCACCTGCCGGCCCGCATCGGCGCCTGCGAGATCGTCAAGATCGGCGAGGTCCCGGCCATCGGGCGCGGCGGACAGGCCCTGGCCGAGGCCCTGGGCGAGCCGCACACGGCGCCGTTACTGGTGGTGAGCGCCGGCTCGGGCACGGCCGCCATCCTGGCGCGCGGCGACGAGTACCGGCACGTCTCCGGCTCGGCCGTGGGCGGCGGCACGCTGCTCGGCCTGAGCCGCCTGATCCTGGGCACCGTGGACCCGGGCGAGATCGACGCCCTGGCGCTGGCCGGGGATCCCAACGGCGCCGACCTGGCGCTGAGCGACGTCATCAGCGGCCCGATCGGGGACCTGCCGCCGGAGGCGACGGCCGTGAATTTCGGACGGCTGGGCAAGCGCGCCCTCGACGTGCGGCGCGAGGACCTGGCCGCGGCGCTGGTCACGCTGGTCGGCCAGGTGATCGGCGTGACCGCCATCAACTCAGCCCGGGCGCAGTCGGCCGAGCACATCATCGTCACCGGCCACCTGCTGGATATGCCCAGTTTCCGCCGGGCCCTCGAGCGCACCGGCGAGTTCTACCGCACCCGCTTCATCCTGCCGCCCGATCCGGGTTACGCCACCGCGCTGGGCGCGCTCAAGCAGTTGCCCGCCTGAGGAAGCTTCAACGCCTATGACTGTTCCCCGCCCCCGCTACTCCATCGTCGCGCCCGTCTTCAACGAAGAAGAGACTCTGCCGGAGTTCTACCGGCGCATGAAGGCCGTGATGGACAGCCTGGACGGCGAGTGCGAGCTGGTGCTGGTCTTCGACGGCAGCCGCGACCGCTCGCCCGAGATCGGGCGCGAGCTGCGCGCGCAGGACCCGCGCGTCAAGATCGTCGATTTCGCCCGCAACTTCGGCCACCAGATCGCCATCACGGCCGGCATCGACTACGCCGAAGGCGACGCCGTCGTCATCATCGACTCGGACCTGCAGGACCCGCCCGAGGTCATCCCGGACCTGGTCGCCAAATGGAAAGAAGGTTACGAAGTGATCTACGCGCAGCGCCGCAGCCGCGCCGGCGAGACGTTCTTCAAGCTGGTTACGGCCAAGCTGTTCTACCGGCTGATCAACCGGATGGCGTCGATTGATATCCCGCGCGACACGGGCGACTTCCGCCTGATCGACCGCAAGGTGGTGCTGGTGATGCGCCAGTTGCGCGAGCACCACCGCTTCATGCGCGGCCTCTCGGTCTGGGTGGGCTTCAAGCAGACCGGCGTCTTGTACGACCGGCATGAGCGCTACGCGGGCGCCACGCAGTACCCGCTGCGCAAGATGGTGAAATTCGCCAGCGACGCCATCACCGGCTTCTCGTACGTCCCGCTGCAACTGGCGACGACGGCGGGCTTCTGGATCTCCGGCCTGGCGCTGCTGGGCGCCATCGCGGTGGGCGTGCTGCGGCTGATCGGGCAGGAGGATTTCTTCTACGGCCAGGCGACCGCCATCATCTCGGTGTTGTTCCTGGGCG
Source organism: Anaerolineales bacterium (assembly GCA_034434015.1). GTDB lineage: Bacteria > Chloroflexota > Anaerolineae > Anaerolineales > UBA6663 > SpSt-583. The sequence goes on along the minus strand of DAOUAB010000202.1, from coordinate 8,643 downwards.
GCGTGCAACTGATCTTCCTGGGCATCCTGGGCGAGTACCTGGGCCGCATCTATGACGAGGTGAAGAAGCGGCCGCTGTACATCGTGCGCGAGGCGCCGGAGCAGGGGGTGGGGGCGAGGGAAACGGGAGAGCCGGCGAGCAAGGACGAGAGGGTGATCAGGTGACGCTTTCGCATATTGATGAACAGGGCCGGGCGCGGATGGTGGACGTGGGCGACAAGCCGGACACGGCGCGGGTGGCCGTGGCGGCCGGCGAGGTGCGCATGCGGCCGGAGACCCTGGCCCTGATCCGGGCCGGCGCGCTGAAGAAAGGCGACGTGCTGACCGCGGCGCAGCTGGCCGGGATCATGGCCGCCAAGCGCACGGCCGACCTCATCCCGCTCTGCCACCCGCTGCCGCTCACGCACGTCGAGGTGGAATGCGAACTGCGCGACGACCTGCCCGGCGTGGCCATCACGGCGACGGCGCGCACGACGGGCAAGACGGGCGTGGAGATGGAGGCGCTGACGGCCGTGAGCGTGGCGGCGCTGACGATCTACGACATGGCCAAGGCGGCCGAGAAGACCATGCAGATCACCAACGTGCGCCTGCTGGAGAAACGCGGCGGGCGCAGCGGCGATGTCGTCCTCGCCTAAGGTCCGCTACCAGGGCGCGATCGTGCGCGATCACGCCATCCTATTGATCCAGCACCGCTGGCGCGCGGACGGGCGGAGCGCCTGGCTGATCCCCGGTGGCGGCCGTGAGCCGGGCGAATCGGAAGAAGAGTGCGTGCGGCGTGAGATGCGCGAGGAAACCGGCCTGGACGTCGCGGTCGAGCGGTTGCTGCTGGATGAGGCCGCGCTGACCACCGAGCGGGTCTATCAACGCTACAAGACTTACTTGTGCCGCGCAATGGCCGGCGAGGCCCGGCCCGGGTACGAGCCCGAGCCGGAGGCCGCCAGCGCCTATACGATCACGGCCGTCGGTTGGTTCGACCTGCGCCAGGACGCGGACTGGGATCCCGCTCTCAAAGCGGACCCGATCAGCTATCCACTGCTCACACGGCTACAGCGGGCTCTGGGATACCCGGCGGCATGAACATCACCGTCCTCTTCTTCGCCACGCTCAAGGAGCGCGCTGGGCGCGAGCGGTTGACTCTGGACCTGGACGACGGCGCCACGGTGGCGGCGCTGAAACAGCGGCTGGCCGCGGACATCCCAGCCTTGAGCCCGGCGCTGCCCACGGCCCTGGTCTCGCGCAACCGCGAGTTCGCTTTCGCCGATGACGTATTGAAAGACCGGGATGAGGTCGCCCTCTTCCCGCCCGTCTCCGGCGGCGGTCTCCAGTCCCCTTTTTCTTTTCCGACAATCTTCAAGATCACCAACGACCCCATCGACCTGGATGCCCTGGTCGCCAGCATCACGCTGCCGACCACCGGCGCGGCCTGCCTGTTCACCGGGGTGGTGCGCGGCGTGACGACGCGCGCGGACCGCGATGCCATTGGGCCGCACACCACGACGCGGTTGATCTACGAGGCCTACACGCCGATGGCCGAGGCCAAGATGCAGCAGGTGGCTGACGAGATCCGCGAGCGCTGGCCGGCGGTGGAGGGCATCGCCATCGTCCAGCGCATCGGGCCGCTGGACCCTGGCACGCCCACGGTGTTGATTGCGTGCTCGGCCGCGCACCGGGACACGGGCGTGTTCGAAGCGGCGCGCTACGGCATCGACCGGCTCAAGGAGATCGTGCCGGTCTGGAAGAAGGAGATCGGGCCAAACGGCGAGGCCTGGGTGGAAGGGGAGTACGTGCCGGGAGTGGAAGACAAGGCTCACGGTGCCGGGAATGTCTAAAGCACGTGACACGCACTACGCACTACGTAGTGCGTAGTCTGAACTATGCTCAAGTGCGCGAACTGCGGCCGGACGCAACCGGCGATGTCCCCGGGCTGGAAATGCCCGGTCTGCGGCGGCGTGCTCGACCTGGCCGGGCCGGCGGTCTTTGAGCCGGCGCAGGTGGAGGCGCGCGCGGTCGGCGTCTGGCGCTACCGGCACACCTTCCCGCTCGGGCCGGAGGTTGAGCCGGTGACGTTGGGCGAGGGCGGCACGCCGCTGGTGCCCGTCACTTTCCAGGGGAGGACGGTGTTCTTTAAGCACGAGGGCCTCAACCCGACCGGCTCGTTCAAAGATCGGGGCATGGCCGTGCTGTTTGCGGCGCTGCGCGCGGCGGGCGTGGCCGAGGCCATCGAAGACTCATCCGGCAACGCCGGCGCGTCGTTCGCGGGCTACGCGGCCCGGGCCGGGATCAGCGCGCGGGTTTTCGTGCCGGCGTCGGCCTCCGGCCCGAAGCGCGCCCAGATCGAGGCCTACGGCGCGCGCCTCGTCGCCGTGGACGGTCCACGCTCTCAGGTCGCCGAAGCCGCGCAGGCCGCCGCCCGGGCCGGCGCCGTTTACGGCAGCCATGTTTACAATCCGCTCGGGCTGGCCGGGAACGCCACCTGCGCCTATGAGCTGTGGGAGCAACTGGGCCGGGCGCCGGGCGCCGTCGTCCTGCCGGTCGGGCACGGCACGCTGCTGCTGGGCCTGCACCGGGGCTTTACGGCCCTGCGCGCGGCCGGATTGATCGACCGGCTGCCGCGCCTGATCGGCGTCCAGGCCATGGCCTGCGCGCCGTTGTGGGCGGTCCACACCTACGGCCGGGCGGGGCTGGGGTGGGTGACGGAAGGCGCCACCGTCGCCGAGGGCATCCGCGTGGTGCAGCCGGTGCGCGGCGACGCTGTGCTGGCGGCGGTGCGCGAGAGCGGCGGCGCGCTCCTGGCGGTGGACGAAGACGCGATCCTGCCGGGCGGCGACGCGCTGGCGCGGCTGGGCTTCTACGTCGAGCCGACGTGCGGCGTGGTGTGGGCGGCGCTGCCGAAAGTGCTGGCCGCAGACGCGCCGGGCGAGGTCGTCGTCGTGCTCACCGGCCACGGCCTGAAGCGCGCCGTCTGATCTACGGGAAGCTGTCATTCATCTCTTGCAGGAGCACCCATGACTCGTCGAGTCGTCATCACCGGGATGGGCACCGTCAACGCGTGCGGCAACACCGTCGCCGAGACGTGGGACAACATCGTCAACGGGCGCAGCGGCATCGGGCCGATCACGGCCTTCGATCCCGCCCGGTTCGCGGTGAAGATCGTGGCCGAGGTCAAAAAGACCTTCGACCCGACGGCCTACATGGATTTTAAGGAGGTCCGGCGCACCGACCGCTATCAACACTTCGCCATCGCGGCGGCCAAGCAGGCGCTGGCCCAGTCCGGCCTGGAGATCAACGAGGCCAACGCCGAGCGCGTGGCCGTGATCGTCAGCTCGGCCATCGGCGGCTGCAAGACGTTCGAGGACGGCGTGCGCGCCCTGGACGCCCACGGCCCGCGCCGCGTGGACGTCTTCTTCATCCCCAAGCTCATGTCCAACGGCGCGGGCGGCCTGATCGGGATCGAGACCGGCGCGCGCGGCCCGAACTTCTCGGTGGCCTCGGCCTGCGCCTCCGGCCAGGACGGCATCGGCCAGGCCTGGCAGATGATCCGCTACGGCGTGGTGGACGCCGCCATCACCGGCGCGAGCGAGGCGTCGCTGATCGAGACCGGCATCGCGGCCTTCGACCGGACCGGCGCCATGACCCACCGCACCGACGGCGTGCCGCAGCCGTTCGACAAAGAGCGCGACGGCCTGGTGATGGGCGAGGGCGGCGCGGTGCTCATCCTGGAAGCGCTGGAGCATGCCCAGGCGCGCGGCGCCGAGATCCTGGCCGAGCTGGCCGGCTATGCGGCCACGTCGGATGCGTTTCATATCACGGCCCCGTCCGAGGACGGCGCGCCGGCCGCGCACGCCATGCGCCAGGCGCTGGCCAGCGCCGGGCTCAATGCGGAAGACGTGGGCTACATCAACGCGCACGGCACCGGGACGCAGCTCAACGACGCCGGCGAGACGCTGTCCATCAAACGCGCGTTCGGTGAACGGGCGTACCAGATCCCGGTCTCGTCCACCAAATCCATGACCGGGCACATGATGGGCGCCACCGGCGCGCTGGAGACGATCCTGTGCGTCCAGGCTATCCGCACCCGGACGCTGCCGCCGACGATCAATTATCATACGCCGGACCCGGCCTGCGACCTGGACTACGTCCCGAACACGGCCCGCCCGGCGCGGGTGGACGTAGCCCTGACCAACGCCTTCGGTTTCGGCGGGCACAACTCGGTGCTGGTGGTGAGACGCTTCACGGGTTAACCGCCGGCTGGTTATGCTGGTGGCCGATGGCGGGCAGCGGATGGCGCCGGGCAGGGGGCGGGCGTCCTTCGGCTGCCGGCGATCGGCGATCAGCCCGGACATGCACCTGCCTCCGTTCAAAGATCCTTCCCTCCTACTGCGCGCCTTAACACATCGCTCCTATCTGAACGAACACCCCGATGTTTTTGAGGACAACGAGCGTCTCGAATTCCTGGGCGACGCCGTGCTGGATTTCCTGTCGGCGGCCCTGCTCTACAACCGCCTGCCGGAGATGAAGGAGGGCCGGCTCACGCGCCTGCGGGCGGCCCTCGTCCGCACCGAGCAGCTGGCCGAGTTTGCCGGCCAGCTGGCGCTCGGCCCCGCGATCCGGCTCGGGCGCGGCGAGGAGGAGAACGGCGGCCGCCAGCGCAAGACGCTGCTGTGCGATGTGTTCGAGGCCGTGATCGGCGCGTACTATCTCGACTCCGGGATCGACGCCGTGCGCGGCCTGGTGGAGCCGCTGTTCCAGCCGGTGCTGGAAGAGATCCTGCGCGCCGAGATGGACAGCGACGCCAAGAGCCGGCTGCAGGAGTGGGCGCAGGCGGAGCGCCGGGAGACGCCGCGCTATGTGATTGTGGACAACAGCGGCCCGGACCACGAGCGCACGTTCACGGCCCAGGTCTTTATCGGCGATGAGATGGGCGGGCAGGGGATCGGCCTGAGCAAGCGCGCCGCCGAGCAAGCCGCCGCCCAAGACGCGCTGCGCCGGCTGGGTCGGCTATGAAGCGCTTGCTCATCACGGGCGGTTCGGGCTATCTGGGCGCCCGCCTGCTGGCGGCGGCGGGCTGGGAGGTGGCGGCCACGTACTTCACCCGTCCGTTGGCGCCGGTCCGCGGCCGGGCGGTCAGGCTGGACCTGCGCGACGCCGCCGCGGTGCAGGCGGCCGTGCGCGCTTTCCGGCCGGACGTCATCCTGCACACCGCCTGCTCCAACCGCAACGCCGACCACATCGCCGCCATTGCGCCGGCCGCCCGGCATCTGGCGCAGGCGGCCGCCGAGCATGGCGCGCGCCTGATCCACGTCTCCACCGACCTGATCTGGGACGGCGAGCACGCGCCGTACCGCGACGAGACGCCGCCGGCCCCGCTCGGCGACTATGGCCGCGCCAAGGCCGAGGCCGAAACCATCGTCGCCGCGCTCTGCCCATCGGCCGCCCTCGTCCGGCCGTCGTTGATCTGGGGCCTGGACCCGCTGGACCGCCAGACACGCTGGCTGGCCGACGGCGCGCGGAGCGGCCAAAGGGTCACGCTGTTTACGGACGAGTACCGCTGCCCGGTCCACGTCCACGACCTGGCCGCGGCCCTGCTGGAACTGGCCGCCGCGCCCGAGGTCGCCGGGCCCTGGAACATGGGCGGCGCGCAGCCGCTCAATCGCTGGGAATTCGGACAGCGGCTGCTGGCCGCGCTGGGGCTCCCGGCCGGCCGGAACGTGGTGCCTGGCGCCATCCGCGACTCCGGGCTGCTCCGGGCGCGCGATCTGACGATGGTCAGCGCCCGGGCGGGCCGCGAACTGAAGACCCGTTTGCGGGGCGTCGACGAAGTGTTGGCGGGTCAGGAGCCCGGGCGATGACCTTCAAACTCTTCGCCGCCTGCGCGCCGGGGCTGGAGCCGTTCGCCGAGCAGGAGCTGCGCGGCCTCGGCCTGGCCGATTTGCGGCGTGTGCCCGGCGGTGTGGCGTTCGCGGGCGACTTGCGGGATATCTATCGCGCGAACTATCTCCTGCGCACCGTCAGCCGCCTGCTGGTGCGGCTGGGGGAATTCCACGCGGAGGAGTTCTGGGAACTGGAGAAGCGGGCGGCGCGCCTGGAATGGGAGCGCTACCTGAAGCCGGGCCAGCCGGTGGTCGTGCGCGCGACGAGCCACAAATCGCGCCTGTATCACTCGGACGCGGTGGCCGAGCGCATCGCCAAAGCGATCGGCGAACGCCTGGGCCAGCCGGTGACCCACCAGACGGCGCGCGACGATGAAGCCGAGGCCGCGACTGCGCCGGTGGTCGTCGTGCGGCTGGACCACGACACCTGCCTGGTCAGCCTGGACTCGTCGGGCGAGCTGCTGCATCGGCGCGGCTACCGACTGGCGACGGCCAAGGCGCCGCTGCGCGAGACGCTGGCGGCCGGGATGCTGCTGGCCGCGCGCTGGGACGGCGTTGCGCCGCTGATCGATCCGTTCTGCGGCGCCGGCACGCTCGTGATCGAGGCCGCGCTGCGGGCGCTGGACCTGCCGCCGGGCCGGGGCCGGCGTTTCGCGTTTATGGACTGGCCTGCCTTTGACGCGTCGCTCTGGGATGAGGTCGCCCGGCGCGGACCCGCGCCGCCGCCGGGCCGGACGCTGCCGCTGATCATCGCCTCGGACCGGGACGAGGGCGCGCTCGAGGCGGCGCGCGCCAACGCGCGGCGGGCGGGCGTGGCCGAGCACATCGCCTTCCTGTGGCGCGCGGTGTCGGAACTGGAAGCGCCGGCGCGGCCCGGCTGGGTGGTGACGAACCCGCCTTACGGCGTGCGTGTGGGAGAGGCGGCCGATCGGGGAGGGCGCGGGCGACCACGGGCGGGCGCCTCGCCGTTGCGCCACCTGTACGCGGCTTTCGGCGATGTCCTGCGGAAGCAATGCCCCGCCTGGCAGGTGGCGTTCCTGTGCCCGGACCCCGGGCTGGCGTTTGCCACGGGGTTATCGTTCGACAAGGCGCGTTCCGTGCGCCTCATCAACGGCGGGCTGATGGTGACGCTGTGGCAGGCGCAGGTGCCGGCGCTCCCGCCGCCGGGTTGAACCCGCTCAGGGCGGCAGGTAACTCCACGGGTTGACGTTGACCCCCAGGTAGCGCATCTCGAAGTGCAGGTGCGGGCCGGTGGACCGCCCGGTGCTCCCGGCCAGGCCCACCAGGCTGCCCTGCGTGATCCCTTCGCCGCAGGCCACGTTGATCTGGCTCAGGTGCGCGTAGAGGGTGTGCCAGCCGTTGCCGTGGTCGAGGATCACCAGGTTCCCGTAGCCGTACACGTTCCAGCCGGCGTACACCACCACGCCCGAGTCCGCAGCGTACAGCGGGTCCCCGACCTCGCCGCCCAGGTCCAGGCCCGGGTGATAGCGCGCGTTGTAGTTTTTGCCCACCAGGTAACGCCGGTCGGTGGGCCAGGCGAACAGGCCGGAGCCGGTGGGGGCCAGGACCGGCCCCCAGCACTCGCCGGCGCCGTTCCAGCCGCCATACTGCGGCAGGGTCGACTCCCAATTCGTATAAACCACCGGTATCGGCGTGGCCGTGAGCACGGGCTCATAAGTTGGAGACGGGGATGGCGCGGGCGACGGGGTCGAAGTGGGCGTCGGCGGCAGCGTTGCCGGCGTCGGCGGCTCGTTCGCCGATTTGCGCAAAGCGGCGGCGATCACGGGGCGGGTCTGCGGCCGGGCCGGCGTAGCCCAAATTGCCTGGAAGGACGCGGCGTTGGCGGCCACCAGGCTGACGATGGTGGCCGCCAGCCCCATGTCGGCCACGACCAGGGTGCGCACGAGGGCGGGCCGGCGGGCCGCCAGCCGTTCCGCGCCGCGCAGCCCGCGTTTGAGCTGCTCCTGCGCGCGCGCCGTGGCGGACTGCCCGGTGGCGCGCATCGTTGAGGCGAGGGCCGCCAGCTCGCGCCGGATGCGGCGTCCAGTCTCGACGACGTGCGGCCACAGGCGGTCTCTTGTGAAGCTTCGAGTGGAGGCCGCCGCCGTCCGCAGAGGCCGCCGCAATTGCTCGACCGCCGGCGTCGCGGCAGCCGCGAGGCGGCGCCAGGCCGGGCCAGCCGGCGTACGCCGCAGCCAGCCGTGGGCGGCTTCGATCAGGATGCGCGAGTCGCCAGACAGTTGCTCGGAGCCGGCCTGAGTAGCGTCGCGCCACAGAGCGCGCAGCTCGGCGGCGGCGGCGCGCAGGGCGAGGCGGAGCCAGGCGACGAGCGGGGAGGCGAGCGCAGCCCGGCTCGCCCGGAGGAGTATCTGAAAGTCTTGAGCGATCTGTTGGAGGCCGTCGCGCCCGAGGGCCTGAGCCTGAGTCCGCCACGCCCGGAGGCGTTGGCGGGACAAGGCGGCCAGGGCCGCCGGGCGCGGGTCGATCCAGCGAAGCACGGGCCCATGCTAAACCTGAAGGGAGACCGGGACGGGCCAGGCCGCGTTAGTGACCGGTCAGGGTTTGGTAAGATTTCGGTTGGCCTGCGCCCGGCCGATGTCTTCCCGGCGGCCGGCCGCCGTTCTCACCCGGCCTTTATCTCAGCCTGCTAAGGTTTGGAGTTTTGACTAACTTATCCTGACGATGAACGTGGGCAGGGCCCCTCGCGGAATCCTGCCCACCGGCGGACAATTCGGGTGTGTCTAGACCGAATATCACCGCCAGAGAGCACATTA
>DAOUAB010000201.1:0-41783 GCA_034434015.1 Anaerolineales bacterium | reverse complement strand
CGGCGGGCGCCGCCGCCGGGCCGTATTGGCCGGTGGCGACCAGCAGCTTGTTCAAAGCCGAGAGGTAGGCTTTGGCGCTGGCGACGATGATGTCGGTGTCCGCGCCGTAGCCGCCGAAGGTGCGGGCGCGCTCGGTCTCGTTCTGGGCGTTCATGGTCGGCGCGACGTCGTGGCTCTGGATGCGCACGGTGACCTCGCCGATGGCGTCGATGCCCTCGGTGACGGCGTGGACCGAGTACTCGAGCAGGGTGTTCGGGGCCTTGACGACCGCGTCAATGGCCTTGTAGCAGGCGTCCACCGGGCCGGTGCCGATCGCGGCGAAGATGTGCTGTTTGCCGTCCGGGCCGACCAGGCGGACCGTCGCTGTGGGCAGGCCCATCGTGCCGCAGGCCACCTGCATGCCGTCCAGAGCGAAGAACTCGCGCGGCTGGTAGAGCTCGTCCGAGACCAGGGCCTCCAGGTCGGCGTCGGTGATGATCTTCTTCTTGTCGGCCAGGCCCTTGAAGCGCTCGAAGGCTTTGTCCAGGTCGGCGTCGCTCAGGGCGTAGCCCAGCTCCTGCAGGCGGATCTTCAGGGCGTGCCGGCCGGAGTGCTTGCCCAGCACCAGGCGCGTCTGCTGCGCGCCGACCGTCTCCGGGCGCATGATCTCGTAGGTCTGATGATGCTTGAGCATGCCGTCCTGATGGATGCCGGCCTCATGGGCGAAGGCGTTGGCGCCGACGATGGCCTTGTTGGGCGGGACGACCATGCTGGCGTAATTGCTCACCAGCTTGCTGACGCGCGTGATCTGGGTGGTGTCGATGCCGGTGTTCAGGCCGAAGATCGGCCGGCGGGTGTGCAGCGCCATCACCACTTCCTCGAGCGACGTGTTGCCGGCCCGTTCGCCGATGCCGTTGACGGTCACCTCCACCTGGCGCGCCCCCTGGCGGACGCCGGCCAGGGTGTTGGCCGTGGCCAGGCCCAGATCGTCGTGGCAGTGCGTCGAGACCACGACCTTCTCGATGCCGGGCACGTTCTTGAGGATGCCGGCGATCAGCGCCCCGTACTCATCCGGCGTGGTGTAGCCGACGGTGTCGGGGATGTTGAGCGTCGTGGCCCCGGCCAGGATGGCCTGTTCCAAGACCACGTACAGGAACTCGGGGTCGCTGCGGCCGGCGTCCTCGGGGCTGAACTCCACATCCTCGCACAGGCTGCGCGCGTAAGCCACCATCTCCGCCACCCGGTCCACCACCTGCTCCGGGTCCATCTTGAGCTTGTGCTTCATGTGGATGGGCGAGGTCGCCAGGAAGGTGTGGATGCGCGGACGGGCGGCGGGCCGGACGGCCTCCCAGGCCTTGTCGATGTCGCTCTTGTTGGCGCGCGCCAGCCCGCAGATGATCGGGCGGCGCGCCGGGCCGGGCGTGCTCTCGGCCCCGAACGGGTTGCCGACCTCGATGGCGATGCGGCGCACGGCCTCCAGGTCGTCGGGCGAGGCGGCCGGGAAACCGGCTTCGATGACGTCCACGCCCAGCCGGGCCAGCGCGCGCGCCACTTCCAGCTTCTCGGCCGACGTCATCGAGGCGCCCGGCGACTGCTCGCCGTCGCGCAGGGTGGTGTCGAAGATGCGGACGTAGTTGTCCATAGAAATCACACCTGGCAGAGACGACCCGGCGGGTCGCCCCTGCGCTCATGGGCTATCCCTGCTCTTCCGGCTTGACCACCACCGGGTTGAGGAACGGCATCATGGCGCGCAGCTCGGCGCCGACCTTCTCGATGGCGTGCTCCTGCTCGCGCTGGCGCGCCGCGGTGAACCACGGCCGGCCGCGCTCGTTCTCTTCGATCCACTGGCGCGCATACGTGCCGTCGCGGATCTCGTCCAGCATGCGCTGCATCTCGCCCAGCGTCTCCTCGGTAATCAGCCGCGGGCCGCCGGTGTAGCTGCCGTGCTCCGCCGTGTCGCTGACCGAGTAGTGCATGTAGTTGATGCCGCCCCGGTACATCAGGTCCACGATCAGCTTCAACTCGTGCAGGCACTCAAAGTAGGCGATCTCGGGCTGATAGCCGTTCTTCACCAGAGTCTCGAAGCCGGCCTTGACCAGCGCGCTGACGCCGCCGCACAGCACGGCCTGCTCGCCGAACAGGTCGGTCTCGGTCTCCTCGGCGAAGGTGGTCTCCAGCACGCCGGCCCGCGTCAGGCCGAGCGCCTTGGCATACGAGAGCGTCAGCGCCCTGGCGTTGCCGGTGGCGTCCTGGTGGATGGCCAGGAGCGCGGGCGTGCCGCCGCCTTCCACAAAAATCTCGCGCACCCGGTGGCCGGGCGCCTTGGGCGCGACCATCGTCACGTCCACGTCGCCGGGCGGCGTGATGGTGCCGAAACGGATGTTGAAGCCGTGGCCGAACATGAGCAGCTTGCCGGCGGTCAGGTGCGGCTCAATGCCGGTTGCGTAGATCTTGGCCTGCTTGGTGTCCGGCGCCAGGACCATGATCACGTCGGCCCACTGAGAGACTTCATCCACCGCGCCCACCGTCAGGCCGGCGGCCTCCGCCCTGGCCCGGCTCCGGCTGTCCGGCGCCAGGCCCACCCGCACGGCCACGCCGCTGTCCTTGAGGCAGAGCGCGTGGGCGTGGCCCTGCGAGCCGTAACCGATGACGGCCACTTTTTTGGCCCGGATCAGGGCCAGGTCGGCGGCGTTATCGTAGTAAATCTTGGCCATGAAATCTCCTCAGACGAGTGATAAAGATCACAGCGACGCCGAGAGCGCGGCCTCGGTGTGAAAGTTCAACAGCGCGTCGAAGACATCCGAGTCGCTGACCATGCCGATCGGGTGCCCGTCCACCATCACGGGCAGCCGCCGGATGCGGTGGAGCATCATCAACGAGGCGCAGCGCCGCAGCGCGCAGTCCGGGTCCACGCTGATCAGGGGCGAGGACATCGCCTCGCGCACCAGCACGCGCAGCGGGTCGCGGCCCGGGGCGACGACCTTGCCGAGCACGTCGTGCTTGGTGATGATGCCGTAGGCCCCATCCGCGTAGCGCGGCGGCACGATCAGGCTGGAGATGCGGTTGATCTGCATCTTGCGCACGGCCAGCGCCACCGAATCGGCCGCCTGAATGGTGTGCAGCGGCTGGCGCATCACGTGGCGGGCGGTCAACAGGCTCATACCGAGTGCGCCAGCGCCAGGCGGCTGTCGAGCAGCTCCGGCTCGGAAACCTCGGCCGCCACCTGCGGCGGGTTCGCGCTGACCGCCTCCGCGCCGCGCGCCATGGCCACGATGCCGGTCCGCACCATCTCGATGATGCCGAACGGCTTCAGGACGTTGAGGAGGCCCTCGATCTTGTCCTCCGAGCCGGTCACCTCCAGCATCAGCGAGCGTTCCTCGATGTCGACGACGCGGGCGCGGAAGACGTCCGCCAGCTGCAGGATCTCCGCCCGCCGGCCGTTGGCGGCCGAGACCTTGATCAGGGCCAGGTCGCGCACCACCGCCGGCTTGTCGGTGACGTCGTCCACGCGCAGGACGTTGACCAGCTTGTACAGGTTGGCCTCGATGCGGCGCGCCATGTTCTCGTCGGCGTCCACGACGATGGTCATGCGCGAGACGCCCTCCTGCTCGGTGCGGCCGACGGTCAGCGATTCGATGTTGAACGCGCGCCGGCGGAAAAGCGAGGCGACGCGGTTGAGGACGCCGGGCTTGTCCTCGACGTAAGCGACCAGAATATGTTTGGGCATGACGTCTCCTCCGAGAACGCGGAGACGAGAGACTGGCTCTGGTCTCCGCGCTCCAGTCTCTACCGGGGCATCTCCCACTCGTCGTCCGCGCCGGTCTCGGCCATGACGTCCCGCTTGGGCCGCCGGATCATGGCGTCCAGGTCGGCGCCGGCCGGCACCATCGGGAAGACGGCGTCCTCCTGCTCCACCTGGAAGTCGATCACCGCCGTGCCGGGATGCGCGCGGGCCGCGGCCACGGCGGACTGGACCTCGGAGCGCCGGGTGACGCGCAGGCCGCACAGGCCAAAAGCCTCGGCCAGCTTGACGAAGTCCGGGCCGAGCAGGGGCGTGGCGGCGTAGCGTTTCTCGTAGAAGAACTCCTGCCACTGCCGCACCATGCCCAGGTAGGCGTTGTTGATGATGGCGACGTTGACCTTGACTTTCTCCTGGGCGATGGTGGCCAGCTCGGCCATCGTCATCTGGAAGCCGCCGTCGCCGGCGATCACCCAGACTTCCTTGTCCGGGCGCGCGAACCTGGCGCCGACCGCCGCCGGCAGCGCAAAGCCCATGGTGCCCAGGCCGCCGGAGGTGATGAGCGAGCGCGGCTGCTCGTGGCGGAAGTACTGCGCCTCCCACATCTGGTGCTGACCGACGTCGGTGACCACGATCGGGTCGTCGGCGCGCGTCAGGCGCCAGATGTCGTTGATGACGTGCGCGGCGTACAGATGGCCGGAGTCCGGCAGGCTCTGGATGTCGCGCACCGCCGAGTCGCCCTTCATCGCGGCGATGTGGTCCAGCCAGGCGCTGTGGTCGGCCGAGCGGACGTCGGGCAGCAATTCGGTCAACACCTCGCGCAGGTCGCCGGCCAGGGCCGCATCCACGCGCACGTTCTTGTTGATCTCCGACGGGTCGATCTCGATGTGGATCTTCCGGGCGTTGAGCGCGTAGGTCTTGATGTTGCCGGTCACCCGGTCGTCGAAGCGCATGCCGCAGGCGATCAGCAGGTCGGCCTGCTGGATGGCCTGGTTCACCCAGGCTTCGCCGTGCATGCCCATCATGCCGAGGTTGAGCGGGTGCGCGGCCGGGATGCCGCCGAGGCCGAGCAAAGTGAGCGCGATGGGCACCTGCGCCTTCTCGGCCAGCTCCAGCACCTGCTGGCGGGCGCCGGACCGGATGACGCCCTGGCCGGCCAGGATCAGGGGGCGTTTGGCGGTGTTGATCAGGTCAACGGCCTTCTGGTATTCGGACGGCAGGGCGCGCAGGTTGGGCCGGTAACCGGGCAGACGCGGCGCGGCCTCGTCCCAGTCAAAGTCGGCCGAGAGCTGCTGGGCGTCTTTGGTGATGTCCACCAGCACCGGGCCGGGCCGGCCGCTCTGGGCGATGTAGAAGGCCTCGCGCAGCGTCCGGGCGATGTCCTGCGGCCGGGTCACCAGGTAGTTGTGTTTGGTGATCGGCAGAGTCACGCCGGTGACGTCGGTCTCCTGAAAGGCGTCCGAACCGATGGCGCGCGAGCCGACCTGGCCGGTGATGCACACGATGGGCGACGAGTCCATCATGGCCGTGGCGATGCCGGTGACCATGTTGGTGGCCCCGGGGCCCGACGTGGCGATGGCCACCCCCACCCCGCCGCTGGCCCGGGCGAAGCCGTCGGCCATGTGGGTGGCGCCCTGCTCATGCCGGACCAGGACGTGATGAATGCCCGGGTACCGGGTCATCGCGTCATAGGTTGGCAGGATGGCCCCCCCCGGATAGCCAAAGACGACTTTGACGCCTTCCCGCTGCAAGACTTCCCAGACTATTTCGGCGCCGGTGAGTTTCATAAAGCTCCTCCCAATTAACTCGTCACAGCCCCCTGCGAGGCCGAGGACACGCTCTTGGCGTACTTCGCCATCACCCCGGTCCGGTAGCGCGGCGCGGGCGGCTGCCAGCCGGCTTTGCGGCGGGCCAGTTCATCCGGCGCGATCTCAGCGTTGAGCAGGCGCTTCTCGACGTCGATCTCGATCGGATCGCCCTCCCGGACGAACGCGATCAGGCCGCCGCGCGCCGCCTCCGGGGCCACATGCCCGGCCGAGATGCCGCGCGTCGCGCCCGAGAAGCGCCCGTCGGTGAGCAGGGCCACGCTCTCGCTCAGGCCGGCGCCGGCGATGGCGGCCGTCACGCCCAGCATCTCGCGCATGCCGGGGCCGCCGCGCGGGCCTTCGTAGCGGATCACCACCACGTCGCCGGCCCTGATCCGGCCCTCGGTCACGGCCTGCATGGCGTCCTCCTCGCACTCGAAGACCCGCGCCGGGCCTTTGAAATACGTCACGTTGTTGGCCGCCGTCTTGTGGACGCAGCCTTCCTCGGCCAGGTTGCCGTGCAGGATCACCAGGCCGCCGTGGGGCTTGAGCGGCCGGTCCACAGACGTGATGACCTCCTGCCCCGGCGTCGCCTGCGCGCCGGCGCAGGCCTCGGCGATGGTCTGGCCGGTGACGGTCAGGCACTCCCCGTGCAGGTAGCCGCCGTCCAGCAGGCGCTTCATCACCAGCGGGGCGCCGCCGGCGGCGTGCAGGTCGGCGGCCGTGAAGCGCCCGCCGGGCTTCAGGTCGGCGATGAGCGGCGTGCGGGCGCTGATCCGGTCGAAGTCGTCGATGTGCAGGCCCACGCCGGCCTCCCGGGCCAGGGCCAGCAGGTGCAGGACGGCGTTGGTGGAGCCGCCGGTGGCGGCGACGGAGGCGATGGCGTTCTCGAAGGCGGCGCGGGTGAGGATCTGCGAGGGGCGGAGGTCGGTCTTCAGGAGCTGCATCACGAGCCGGCCGGCCTGGAAAGCGGCCTGGTCCTTCTCGGCCGCCATGGCCGGGATGCCGTTCAGGCCCGCGGGCGAGAGGCCGATGAACTCCATCAGCGTGGACATGGTGTTGGCCGTGAACTGCCCGCCGCAGGCGCCCGCCCCCGGACAGGCCAGGTTCTCCACAGCCGCAAATTCCTCATCCGTGATCCGGCCGGCGGCGTGCGCGCCCACCGCCTCGAACACATCCTGGATGGTCAGCGCCTTTTCGCCGTAATGGCCGGGGGCGATGGAGCCGCCGTACAGCGCCAGGCTGGGGATGTCCAGCCGGGCCATGGCCATCATCACGCCGGGGTTGGTCTTGTCGCACCCGGACAGGCAGACGAGGGCGTCGAAGTGGTTGCCGCGCGCCACCAGCTCAATCGAATCGGCGATGACCTCGCGGCTGACGAGCGACGTCTTCATGCCCTCGGCCCCCATGGTGATGCCGTCCGAGATGGAGACGGTGTTGAATTCCATCGGCGTGCCGCCGGCGGCGCGGATGCCGTCTTTTACCTTCGCCGCGAGCCGGCGCAGGTGAAAGTTGCACGGGCCGATCTCGATCCAGGTGTTGGCGACCCCCACGATCGGCCGGCGCAGGTCGTCATCCGTGAAGCCGACGGCTTTGAGCATCGAACGGGCCGGCGCGCGGTTGGGGCCGTCGGTGATGGCGCGACTGCGGGGCTTAAGGTCGGTCAAAATGGCCTCCAAAACGAAGGAGCCGCCCGTGGGTCTGGGCGGCTCCTGTGTCGGCTAGGTGGACTGGAAGTGTGCTCTACTTGCGCCTGATGGTCACCGTCGCCTGCCCAAACCGGAAAAGGTCCTGCACGAGGACCCCAATAAGGACGACGATAATAAGGCTGAGCTGGACGGTCATAAGATTTCGTGAACTATAGGACAATCGGCCCGCTTCTGTCATCGGGTATTTTGTGCAAAGTCCATGGGCGCCGTTTAGGCAAATAGACCAATCAGCCTTTTCCGGAATGCCGCCGTTCCAGTTCGGCCTCCACGTCGGCCAGCGTCAGGCCGCGCGCCGCCAGGAGCACCAGGGCGTGGTAGAACAGGTCGGCGACCTCCTCCACCACGCGGGCGTCGCCCTGACCCTTGGCCGCCAGGATGACCTCCACGGCCTCCTCGCCCACTTTCTTAACGATCTCATCTTCGCCGGCCGCGAACAGCCGCGCCGTGTACGAGCCCGCCGGCGGGCTGGTTTTGCGCTCCTGGATGATCTCAAAGAGGCGTTGAAGCATCAGGCACCTGGATCGGGCAAAGCCCGGGACCGTCACTCCCGCGAAAACGGGAAGCGCGCCGGGCGGCTCGGGACGCCCGTCAACACAGCCGGGGGCCGCCCTAATCCGCCGCCGGCGGGGCGGCCACGGCGTGCGGCCTCACCCTGAAAAGCCGGAAGGCCGCCTGGACCGCCGGCCCGATCAGCACGGCGAAGGCCACCGTCCCCAGGCCGAGCGGCCCGCCCAGCAGCCAACCGACGACGACCACCGCGACCTCCAGCGCGCCGCGGGCCACCCGCACGCTCAGGCCCGTCGTCCGGTGCAGGGCCAGCATCAGGCTGTCGCGCGGGCCGGCGCCGGCGTCCACGCCGATGTAGATGGCCGTGGCCACGCCCATCAGGCCGACCGCCGACAGCAGCATGGCGATCTGAACGAGCAGGTTGTCGGTCACATCCGGGATCAGCCACAGGCACAGGTCGAGCCAGGGGCCGATGCACAGGATATTGGCCAGCGTCCCCCAGCCCACTTTCTCCTTGAGCGCCAGCGCGCCCGCCAGCACCGCGAACCCGACCAGGATGCTGAGCGTGCCGACGGTCAGGCCCGTGATCTGAGCCAGCGCGACCTCCAGCACCGCCCACGGGCTTGTGCCCAGGTGGGCGCGGATCAGCGCCGCGATCGACAGGCCGAACAGCGCGAACCCGACCTGGATCACGGCGAAATCGCGGGGGAAGGTTTTCCAATGGATGGGTTTGAGCATACGGTCACGGCCTCACATGATAGTCGCCTTCGCATACCCACTTGTAGGTGGTCAGCTCGCGCAGCCCCATCGGGCCGCGCGCATGCAGGCGCTGGGTGGAGACCGCCACCTCCGCCCCCAGCCCGAACTGCGCGCCGTCGGTGAAGCGGGTGCTGGCGTTGACGTAGACCGCGGCCGAATCGACCCGGGCCACGAACCGGCGCGCGTTGTCCGCGTCCTGGGTCAGGATTCCATCGGAATGGCCGGTGCCGTGCGCGGCGATGTGGCCGACGGCCTCGTCCAGCGACCGGACCACTTTCAGACCCAGGACCAGCGACAGCCACTCCGTGTCGAAGTCCTCCGGGCCGGCGAGCTGAACACCGTCGGGCAGGCGCGGCCCGGCCCCGCTGTCCCGCTGCAAAAACGGCGCGGCCGACTCGTGCGCCCGGAAGGTGACGCCGGCCGGCCCCAGGTACGCCACCACCTTGGGCAGGAAGTCGGCGGCGACGGCGCGATGCACCAGCACGGTGTCCAGCGCGTTGCAGACCGTCGGCCGCTGGGTCTTGGCATTGTAGATGAGCGGCAGCGCCCGGTCCAGGTCGGCGGATTCATCGACGAACAGGTGACAGATGCCGATGCCGCCGGTGACCACCGGGATGCGGCTATGCTGGCGGCAGAACGCGTGCAGGCGGTTCCCGCCGCGCGGGATGATCAGGTCCACGTCGTCGGCCAGCTGGAGCAGTTCCAGCACCAGTTCCCGGTCGGCGCTGTCGATGAACTGCACGGCGTCGGCGGGCAGGCCGGAGGCCGAGAGCGTCTCCCGGATCACGCCGACCAGGGCGCGGTTGGAGCGCAGGGTCTCGCTGCCGCCGCGCAGGATGGCGGCGTTGCCGGATTTGAGCGCCAGCCCGGCCACGTCCACGGTGACGTTCGGACGCGCCTCGTAGATCACGCCCAGCACGCCGAGCGGCACGCGCTGCTTGCGCAGGCGCAACCCATTGGGCAGCAACCCCTCGTCGAAGACTTCGCCCACCGGGTCCGGCAGCTGGGCCACCCGGCGCAGGTCGGCCGCGATGCCGTCCAGGCGCGCGGCGTTCAGCCGCAGGCGGTCGATCAGGTGCGCCTCCAGGCCGCGGGCGCGCGCCTCGGCCACGTCCTGTTCGTTGGCGTCCAGGATCACCCGGGAGGTCACCGCCAGGCTGTAGGCCAGCGCCTCCAGGGCATGGTTCTTCTGCTCGGTCGTCGCCTGCGCCAGCTGGCGGGCGGCGGCGCGCGCCCGTTTGCCCATGTCAAAGAGCATACTCTCTCACTCCCAAGCCCGGGTCGCCTCTACAACAACACGAGGTCATTTCGATGGATGACCTCGTCCCCGTAATCATAACCGAGGATCGCCTCGATCTCGTCCGACCGGCGGCGGCACAGGCGGGCCAGGTCGGCGGCGCCGTAATTGGCCGCGCCGCGCGCCAGCTCGCGCCCGGCCGAGTCCAGCACCCGCACCGTGTCGCCGCGCTCGAAATCGCCTTCGACGGCCGTCACCCCCACCGGCAACAGGCTGCTCCCCTGGCGCAGAGCGCGCGCGGCGCCGTCGTCCACGCTCAACGCGCCGGGCGCCCGCCCGCCGGACAGCAGGTAGCGCTTGCGGCTCTCCAGGGCCGAAGTCACCGGCGGGAAACGCGTGCCCAGGCGCTCGCCGCCGGCCAGGCGCAGGAGCACCTCCGGCGCAGAACCGGCCGCGATGACCACCGCGCACCCGGAGCGCCGGGCCAGGTCGGCGGCCTGCAGCTTGGTGACCATGCCGCCGGTGCCCAGGCCGGTGGCCGAGCCGCCGGCCGCCTCCCACAGGGACGCCGGGATCTCGGCCTCGGTCACCTCGGCCACCAACTGCGCCGCCGGGTCCCGGCGCGGGTCGGCCGTGAACAGGCCGGGCTGATCGGTGAGCAACACCAGGAGGCCCGCGTCCACCAGATTGGCGACCAGCGCGGACAGGTTATCGTTGTCGCCGACGCGAATCTCCTCCGTCGCGACCGTGTCGTTCTCGTTGACAATCGGCACGACGCCCTGGGCCAGCAGGGCGTTCAGGGTGTTGCGCGAGTTGAGGTAACGGCGCCGGTCGGCCAGGTCGGCGCGCGTCAGCAGGACCTGGGCCACCATCACGCCGTACAGGCCGAAGAGCTGTTCGTAGAGCGCCATCAGGCGCGGCTGGCCGATGGCGGCCAGCATCTGTTTCTGCGGAATATGCCGCGGGAGCGCCGGCGAGTTGAGCGCCGCGCGGCCGGCCGCCATCGCCCCGGACGAGACGACGACGACCTCGTGCCCCTGCCCGCGCAGGGCGGCCATCTGCCGCACCAGGTCGACGATGCGCGGCGGCGAGAGCTGCGCGGTCCCGGCGGTGAGGGTGGAGGTGCCGAGTTTGATGACGATACGCATGGCAGGGATCGGAGACGGGCGGGTGGGGACCGGGAACGCGTGATCCGCGATCAGCCGATGACGTTGAAGAAGCACGATCGGGCGCCGGTGTGGCAGGCCGGGCCGGCCGGGTCGACGAGCAGCAGCAGCGTATCGCCGTCGCAATCGGCGCGGATCTCGCGCACACGCAGGACGTGGCCGCTGGTAGCGCCCTTGTGCCAGAGCTCGCGCCGGCTGCGGCTCCAGAACCAGGCCTGGCCGGTCTCCCGGGTCAGGCGCACGGCTTCGGCGTTCATCCAGGCCACCATCAGGACGTCGCGCGTCTCAAAGTCCTGGACGACGGCCGTCACCAGGCCGCGCTCATCATACTGAATCGTCACCGGCACCTCCGTAAGAGCGGCTTTGCTCCACTCGCGCGTGCAACGCGCTCCAACTATACCGAAATCCGCTTGCGTTGACGTCACCCCGGCGCAAGCCGGGGTCCAGGTCCCGCCCAAATTCGCTGGATTCCGGCCTTCGCCGGAATGACATGCCGTAAACCAAATCGGCAATCGCTCTAGGCCCGCCGCACCGGCACGCCGCGGCCGGCCAGAAAGTCTTTCACGGCGCCGATGGTCAGAACGCCATCGTGGAAGAGCGAGGCCGCCAGCGCAGCGTCGGCGCCGACGCCGTCGGCCAGCACCTCGGCGAAGTGCTCGAGGCGCCCGGCGCCGCCCGAAGCGATGACAGGCACGTCCACGGCTCGGACGACGGCGCGCGTCAGTTCCAGGTCGTAACCGGCCTGCGTGCCGTCCGCGTCGATGCTGGTGAGCAGGATCTCGCCCGCGCCCAGCGCCACCGCCCGCCGCGCCCACGCCACCGCGTCCAGGCCGGTTGGCGTCCGCCCGCCGGATACATACACTTCCCATTGGGGGGCCGGGGGCCGGGAGTCGGGGGTTGAGATGCGTCGGGCATCAATCGCCACCACCACACACTGGCTCCCGAACCGTTTGGCCCCGGCGGTGATCAGGTCCGGCGTCCGCACCGCGGCCGAGTTCAGGCTGATCTTGTCCGCGCCGGCCAGCAGCAGGGCGCGCATGTCGTCCACGGTGCGGATGCCGCCGCCGACGGTGAGAGGCAGAAAGACCTCGTCGGCGACGCGGCGCACCATGGGCGCGACCGTGGCCCGCCCCTCCGGCGTGGCCGAGATGTCCAGGAACACGAGCTCGTCCGCCCCGGCCGCGTCGTAGAGGCGCGCCTGCTCCACCGGGTCGCCGGCGTCGCGCAGACCGACGAAACGGACGCCCTTGACCACGCGGCCGTCGTTCACATCGAGACAGGGGATAATGCGCTTGGCCAGCATCCGGTCAGCATCCGTAGAGCCGATTAAAGCGTTCGCGTGTCAGGCGCACATGGCCGGCGACCGCCGGGTCGCGCTCAAATCCGAATCTCAGCAGCGCCCGTTGGCCCGGCGCGTTTTCCGGCGCGAGGTCGTCCACCAGCATCCACGCGCCCAGTCGGTTGAAGAACCAGTCCAGAAAGACGCGCAGCGCCGCCCGCCCATAGCCGCGCCCGCGCCGGTCGGCGGCCACCGTCACGTTGAACAGCGCGGTCCGCGTCTCCCAATTGAACTGACGGCAACCGACCTCGCCCACCGGCTCGTCGGAGGCCGCGTCGAAGATCAGGCAGAAGAAGTCCGTCGGCCGGCCGGGGTCCACCACGCGCGCGTACCAGCGCCCGGCTTCCTCATCCGTCATCGGCCAGACGCCGCCGACCGGGGCCATCCTCTCCGGGTCACTCCACAGCCGGCGGACGTAGGCCATCTCGTCCGGGCGCGGCGGCCGAAGCCGCACGCCGTGGCCGGCCAATTCCACAGGCCAGGGCAGGGCGGCGACCGCGCGCGCCTCCGAAAGACGCACCTGGCCTTCATACAACGCCCGGCCGACGATGAGGCCGGCCAGCCCGGCGCGGCGCGCGCGGTGCACGTCGTCCAGTCCCGACACGCCGCCGGACGCAATTACGCGCAGGCCCGTGGCCTGGGCCAGCGCCGCGCTGGCGGCCACGTTGACGCCCGCCCCCACGCCGTCGCGGGCCACATCCGTAAACACGCACGTCGTCAGGCCCTGCGCCCGCAGGCGGCGGCCGAGGTCCGCCGCCGTCAGGCCCGTCCCCTGCGTCCAGCCGCGCAAACGAACCAGGCCGTCGCGCGCGTCCACGCCGACGACCACCCGCTCCGGCCCAAAGGCCGCCAGCGCCCAATCCACCAGCGCCGGGTCCTCCACCGCCGCCGTGCCGATGACGGCCCGGGCCACGCCGAGGTCCAGGATGCGCTGCAGACCGATTTTATCTCGCAGGCCGCCGCCGAACTGGACGCGGACGCCCGCGGCGAGGATGGCGCGTAAGGCCCGCCGGTTGGGCGCGGAGTCATCGCCGAACGCGCCGTCGAGGTTGACGACGTGCAGCCATTCGGCGCCCTCGGCCCTCCAGCGCTCGGCCACGGCCAGCGGGTCGTCGCCGTACACCGTCTGCCGGCCGGGGTCGCCCTGCGCCAGGCGGACCACCCGGCCGCCGCGCAGGTCGATGGCGGGGAAAAGGACGAACGTCATCCGCGCTCCACGAAATTCCTGAGCAGGAGCAGCCCGACGTGCTGGCTCTTCTCCGGGTGGAACTGGATCCCGTAGAGGCGCCCGCGCCCGACGACGGACGGATACGCCCCGCCGTAATCGGTGAATGCCAGCGTGTCGGCCGACGCCGCCTCACAGAAGTAGCTGTGGTTGAAGTACGCGTACGCGCCGGCGGGCAGGCCGTGGAACAGAACGCTGGCCTGCGCCGGCTCGATCCGGTTCCAGCCGGTGTGCGGCACTTTGAGGTTTGGGGTCTGGTCGAACTGAAAGCGCCGGACCCGGCCGGGCAACAGCCCCAGTCCCGGATGTTCCCCCTGCTCCTCGCCGACCTCGAACAGGACCTGCATGCCGACGCAGATTCCCAGCAGGGGCGTGCCGCGTGCGGCCGCCTCCCGGATCACGCCCACCAGGCCGCGCGCGCGCAGGCCCTGCATACCGTCGCCGAACGCGCCCACGCCCGGCAGCACGACCTTGTCGGCCGCCAGGACGACGGCCGGATCATCGGTGAGCTGCACCGGC
This sequence comes from Anaerolineales bacterium, assembly GCA_034434015.1. Taxonomy (GTDB): domain Bacteria; phylum Chloroflexota; class Anaerolineae; order Anaerolineales; family UBA6663; genus SpSt-583. The sequence continues at coordinate 27,799 of DAOUAB010000201.1, read as the reverse complement.
GCGCCGACATGCTCCAGCGCCTTCTGGACCGAGCGCAGGTTGCCGATGCCGTAATCGACCAGGGCGATCACAGCGACCCCTTGCTGGACGGCGCCGTCCCGGCCCGGCGCGGGTCGATCTGCGTGGCGGCGTCGAGCGCGCGGGCCAGGGCCTTGAAGAGCGCCTCCGCCTGGTGATGGTCGTCACGGCCATACAGCACGCGGGCGTGGATGTTGGCTTTCATAGTCGCGGCCAGGCTCTCCAGGAAATGCGGCACGAGCGAGGTCGGGAACGCGCCGATGGCGGGCGCCCGCCATTCGGCCTGGACAACGGCGTAGGGCCGCCCGGACAGGTCCACGGCGACGAAGGCCAGCGCGTCATCCATCGGCATGTAGGCGTGCGCGGCGCGTACGATCCCGCGCCTGTCGCCCAGCGCCTCGGCAAAAGCCTGGCCCAGCACCAGCGCCGTATCCTCAATGGTGTGATGCGGGTCAACGTGCAGGTCGCCCCGGGCCCGGACCGTCAGGTCGAACAAGCCGTGGACGGCGATCTGCGCGAGCATGTGGTCCAGGAAGCCGACGCCGGTGGCGGCCTCATGCCGGCCCGCGCCGTCGAGGTCGAGCGTGAGCGTGATATCGGTCTCATTCGTCTTGCGCTGAAGGCTCGCCGTTCGCATACGACTCCTTGGTTGGGCGCAGGGCCGCGCGCCCCAACAACCAGAGGGCGGCCGCCAGGACTACCGCCGTCCGAGCGCCGCCAGGAGCGCGTCCGTGTGCTCCGGCCTGCCGACGCTGATGCGGATGCAATCGGTCAGGCCCGGCCTGTCGAAGTACCGCACCAGTATGCCCTCGCGCTCCAGGGCCAGTTTCAGCGCGCGGGCGTCGCGGCCGACGACCCGGCACAGGATAAAGTTGGCGCGCGACGGGTACGGGCGCAGATACGGGACCTCGGCCAGGCCGGCGGCCAGGCGTTCACGCTCGGCCGTCAGCCGCGCCACGACGGTCTCCAGGTAAGCCGCGTCTTCGAGTGAGGCGAGGGCGGCTGCGCTGGCGGCTACACTGACATTATACGGTTGCTTGATCTTCCATAGATGCGGCATCAGGCCGGACGGGAAAGCGCCATAGCCCACACGCAGCCCGGCCAGGCCGGCGCGCTTGCTGAAGGTGCGCAGGACGATCAAGTTGTCGTGCCGGAGCGCCCAATCCAGCCGCGAATGTTCGACGCCGTGGAATTCGATATAGGCCTCGTCCAGGACGATGACGAGCGGCAATGCCAGCAGGCGGCGCAGGTCCGCATCCGAGATCACCGAGCCGTCCGGATTGTTGGGGGAGGCGAGGAAGAGGAGCTTGGGGGCAGGCGATTGATTGGAGACCAGAGACTGGATGCCGTCCACATCCACCGAAAAATCCGCGCGGCGCGGCGCGGCCACGACGCCGGCGGCGTTGAGGGCCGCGTCGAAGGCGTACATGCCGAAGGTCGGCGGGCAGTCGATCACGAGGTCGCCGGGGGCGATGAACAACCGCAGGATCAGATCGATCAGTTCGTCCGCGCCGGCGCCCGCCAGCAGATTCTCGGCCGGCACGCCGGTATGGGCGGCCAGGCCGCGGCGCAGGGCCGTGGACTCGGGGTCCGGGTAAATGTGGGCATATTCCAGCCGCGCCAACGCTGCGAAGACCCGCGGGCTGGGGCCGTAGGGGTTCTCGTTGGCGTCCAGCTTGACGATGTCCCTGGGATCACGCCCCAGCCGCGCCGAAAGCGTCTCGAACGGCACAATCGGCGCGTACGGCTTCATCGTCAGGAGGTCGGGGCGGATCAGTTTCTGCGGGTCCATGGCCTCAGCCGTTCCGCCTTGCGTCGGCCGCCCGGGCATGCGCCTCCAGCGACTCGGCCCGCGCCAGCCGCGCGGCGTGCGGCGCGATGGCGGCCGTCGTCGCCGGGTCCAGCGCGACCAGGCTCGTCAGCCGCACGAAGTCCAACAGGGTGAGCGGGGAGGCGTAGCGGGCGCTGCCGCCGGTGGGCATGACATGGCTCGGCCCGGCCAGGTAGTCGCCGAGCACCTCAAACGAATGCTCGCCCAGGAAGAGACCGCCGGCGCGCGTGACCTTCGGCGCCCAGGCCCACGGGTCGCGCACGGCCAGGCACAGGTGCTCGGGCGCATACTCGTCCGCCAGGGCGCAGGCCTCGTCCAGGTCGCGCGTGAGCACGATGCCGGAGTTGCGCTCGAAGGTCTGGGCGATGATGTCGGCGCGGGGCAGAGACTCAAGGCGTTGAGCGACGTGCGCCTCGACGGCGCGCGCTAGGGGCTCGCTCGGCGTCAGCAGGATGGCCGAGGCCAGCACGTCGTGCTCGGCCTGGGCCAGCAGGTCGGCGGTCACCCAGGCCGGGTCCGCGTGCTCGTCGGCGATGACCACCGTCTCGGTCGGCCCGGCCAGCCCGTCCAGGCCGACGACGCCGAAGACCAGTTTCTTCGCCAGCGTGACGTAGACATTGCCGGGGCCGACGATCTTGTCGACCGGCCGGACCGTCTCGGTGCCGTACGCCAGCGCCGCAATCGCCTGCGCGCCGCCGATCCGGAGCACCTCGGTCGCGCCGGCGATCTCGGCCGCGGCCAGGAGGACGGGGTTGACGTAGCCGGTGGCGGCGTGCGCCGGGCTGGGCGGCGTAGCGACCACGATCTCGCGCACGCCGGCGACGCGGGCCAGCGTGACGGTGTGCAGGACGGTGGAAGGCAGCGGCGCGGTGCCGCCGGGCGCGTAACAGCCCACGCGCCGCAGGGGCGTCACCCGCTGGCCGAGCGTCCCGCCCAGTTCGCGTGTCGTCCAGGAGGCCAGCGGCTGCTGCCGGTGAAAGCGTTCCAGGCGTTCCGCCGCAAACTGCAAGGACGCCAGCACCTCGGGCGGGACGTGCGCGCGCGCGCCGGCCAGGTCGCGGACCGCGAAGTCGTCCAGGGTCACGCGGTCGAAGCGGGCCGTCAGGGCGCGCAGCGCCGCGTCGCCGCCGGAGCGGACCTCGGCCAGGAGGCCGGCGACGCGGGCCAGCCGTTCCGGGTCGTCTTCAAAGCCCCGGCGCTGAAGGAGAGCGCGGTCGCGGATTTTCATCCCAACATCCCGTTGAGCCGCCGCGCGCGCTCCGGCTCTTCTTCGAAGATATAGGTGAGCGGCGATACGATCACGCCGCTGCCGCCGACCGAACGCAGCGCCCGCACGGACGCGATCAGGCGGTCCTTGTGGACGACGATGCTGACCGAGTGCCAGCGCTCGCCGCCCCGGGTGTAGACCGGGGCGATGGTCGGCCCCTGCAGGCCGCCCAGGTCCGGGTGGCCAAGCAGGCGCCGGGCGATGTCGTCGGGGTCGCCGCCGCGCATGTTGGCGACGACCAGATAGTTTTCCTGCCCGCGCAGATAGGCCTCGACGTATTCGAGCAACTGGCGGGCCATGCCCAGCACATCCGGCCGGGTCCGGAGCGCGGCCCGGTTGGCGATCAGGGCGGCCTGCGAGCGCAGCACCACGCCGTCCTCCAGCGCCCGCAGGCGGTTGTCGTGCAGGGTCTGGCCGGACGAGACCAGGTCCACGATCACATCGGCGTAGCCGATGGCGGGCGCGACCTCGAGCGTGCCCTCGGCGTCGATCAGGGTGAAGTTCTGCACGCCGCGCTCGCGCAGGAAGCGCGTGGTGAGGTGCGGGTAGCGGGTCGCCACGCGCAGGGGCTGAGGCCGCGGCGGGACCGCAGCCGCTAACTGAGCCACCGAGACCGCCGGCCACTCCTCCGGCACCGCCAGCGCCAGGGCGCAGTGGCCGAAGCCGAGGGCCTCGTGCAGGACCAGCACTTCGTCCGCCTCGCCGCGGCGTTCCTCGACGGCGTCCAGCCCGGCCAGGCCGAAGTCCACGCCGCCCTCGCGCACCGAGACGACGATGTCGCCCGGGCGCTGGAACAGGACGCGCAGGCCGGGCAGGTCCGGGATGCGGGCGAAATACTGGCGCGGGTTGGGCTTGTCCACGCGCAGGCCGGCGGCGGCCAAGAACTCCAGCGCCGCCTGCTCGAGGCGGCCCTTGGACGGCAGGGCGAGGCGGATATCGGAGCGGGTCATGGTCCCTCTAAAAACAAAACCCTCCGGGGGACCGGAGGGTGTGTCATCAGCAGAGGCGCGCAACTAACCCGGCGTCCGGTCGAACCGAAGGCGGAGCGGATGATGATGCCGGGCCAGCCAGTGCGCGTCCATCGGGTCAGAGAATATCACGCCGGCGGGTTGGGCGTCAAGCCTCCGGCGCCGGAGGGCGCCTTCGCCGGCCGTATCCCGATTCTTGTGTAAACGCGTTGGGGCGCACGGCCGTGCGCCCCGGCTGGTGGGAAATTACACAAAACACGAAAAACGACCCCTTCGCCGATGGTGGTCAATCGCCAGGCCGCCGCGCCTGGGCTCAGCCATTTCCACCGTCGCCCCGGCAAAGGCCGGGGCCCGGAAGCGCCCGCTCTTCTGCGAGCTTCTGTTCCTGGAGGCCGGCTTTCGCCGGCATGACGTCGGTGATGGGTGTCGGACTGGCGGACGGGTCAGCCCAAAAGCCCGAATGCCCCCGCCGGGCGGCGCGCAAACAGGTAAGCGCGCCGGCTCTGATACTCCACGTCTTCCGGGTAAGGGTCGCGCTCCAGGGCTTCTTCGAGCAGGAAGCCGGCCTCGGACAGGCGCTGTTTGACGGCCGGGCGCGTCAGGAAATGGAAATCGACGTCCACCGCCCGGCCCCACCATTCGTCCAGATGGACGGTCTCTTCGCCCAGGTGAAAGGCGAGCAAGAGCACCCCGCCGGGACGCAGGACCCGCCTGAGCTCGCGCAGCGCCTGCGGCAGCCGGTCACGCGGGATGTGGATGATCGAATAGAAGGCCGCGATCCCGCCAAAGGCTTCGTCGGCGACGCCGCTCAGGTCCAGCATATCGCCGACCGCGAACGGCACGTCCGGGTTCAAGCGCCGGGCCTCGGCCACCATCGCCGGCGACAGGTCGAGGCCGCAGGCCGGCACGCCGCGACGGTGCAGATAGCGCGCAATCTGGCCCGGCCCGCAGCCCAGGTCGCAGATCACGCCGCGCCCGCTCACCTTCTCAACCAGCCAGTCCAGGAGCTTGCGGTCGAACGGCTTGCGGTCCATCTCGTCCGCAAAGCGCCGGGCGTACTCATCGGCGACGGCATCATAGCTGGCCCGGACCGCGTCGAGGGCCGTCACCGCGCCGGCCGCCCGGCCAGGACGGCGCGCAGTTCAGCCGCCAACCACTCGCGGCAGTGCGCGCCCCCGGCCGTGTCCAGCTCCCACTTCAGTTGCACGGCCTGGCGATGCCAGGGCTCGTGCGCGTGTCGGCACTCGAAGCGATCGTGCCATTCTCCCCGGCGCGCTGCCGCCTGGGCAGACGACGTCGGCCCCCAGACGCCGCGCGTCACACGGCAATCCGCGCCGCACAACGCACACGCCCGCGCGACCACGGCGCCGGGCGGGTCAAAGAACAGATCATATCCCGACAGCGCCATGGTTCACCCCAGCCGGTCCAGGGCCTGGGCCAGGTCGGCCAGCAGATCGTCCGGGTCCTCGACGCCGAGCGCGAAGCGCACCAGGTTGTCCTTGATGCCGACCGCCAGACGCTCTTCGGTGGAAAGCTCGAAATACGACATCAGCGCCGGCTGCTCGATGAGCGACTCGACGCCGCCCAGCGACGGCGCGATGATCGGGATCTCCAGCGCGTCGATGAAGCGGCTGGCGTCCTCCAGCGCGCCGTCGATCTCGAAGCTGACCACGCCGCCATAGCCCAGCATCTGGGCGCGCGCCACGGCGTGGTCCGGGTGCGAGGCCAGGCCCGGGTACCACACGCGCCTCACGCGGGGATGCGCCTCCAGGAACTCGGCCACGGCCTGGGCGTTGCGGTTCTGGCGCTCGACGCGCAGGGCCAGGGTCTTGAGGCCGCGCACCAGCAGGGCCGCCGCCTGCGGGTCGGCGACGCCGCCCAGGACGCCCAGCGCCTGGCGCAGCGAGTCGATCAGGCCGGCCGAGCCGACGACCACGCCGGCCAGCAGGTCGTTGTGGCCGTTCAGGTACTTGGTGGCCGAGTGCAGGACCAGGTCGATGCCGAAATCGAGCGGGGTCTGGTTGATGGGGCTGGCAAAGGTCGCGTCGATCAGGGTCTTGACGCCGTGGCGCCGCGCGATCTCGGCCAGCTTCACCAGGTCCACCACGCGCAGGTAGGGGTTGGTGGGCGACTCGGAGACGATCAGGCGGGTGTTGGGGCGGAGGGCGGCCTCCAGCGCCGCGACATCGCCCATCGGCACGACGGTGGTCTCGATGCCGAACTTCTTGAGATAGGTCTTACAGAACTGGCGTGTGCGGCGGTAACAGTCGTCGCCGATGACGACGTGCGTGCCGGCCGAGAGCATGGCCAGCAGCACGGTGGTGACGGCGTTCATGCCGCTGCTGAAAAGCACGGCGTCCTCGCCGTGGTCCAGCGCCGCCAGCTTGGCTTCGCAGGCGGCGACGGTCGGGTTGCCGTAGCGGCCGTACTCGGTCCGGTCGCGCGCCCCGCCCCACATCCGGGCCTCCTGGAAGGCGCACAGGTCGGCCGTGTCCTCGAACGTGTAGGTGGCGGTCTGGACGACCGGGACGGTGAGGCTATGGTAAGGATAGGCTTCGCGGCCGGCATGGACGGCGTCCGTGGACGGCCCGCGTTTCACGCGCGCGGGGGGCAAAGGCGCGGCCTGTCGCGCCTCGATTCGGGATGGAAGGTCGGTCGTGGTCATCGGGCCTCTCCTGATAAGCGCCGTCCTTATCTTGCAGAGAGGCCAGAAGAGGAAAAGAAACCCCTTCTGGTCAGAGAAGGGGTAAAGTAGAACTACTTGTTCCCCACTCTCATCTTCCAGAAATCGATCTGCCGGAGTTGGCACCTTAGTCTGGCCATGTAGTCGGCTGGTCTGGTCGTCAGGCGGTCGTGGACTACCTGACTGCTTGACCCGGCGACTATACGGCCAATCCAGGTTGTCGAGGCGTCATCGGGCCGGTCCCTCAGCCTCTCTGGATAAGAGCGGTCAGCTATGTGATTGGGGAGAGAATAGCAAAAATGCGCGGCGCGTGTCAAGTGGCAAAACCGGCCGGAATCACCGGCAGGAGGACGTGCGAAGGGTGGTCGGCATCGTGCAGGATCGTCTGCCGCGCCGGGCGCAGGGCCGTCTCGGCCCCCATCGGCGCGCCGGTGTTCGGGTTGCGATCCCAGCGCGGGAAGCTCGCGCTGGCGATGTGCAGCCGCAGGCGATGCCCGGCCCGGAACACGTTGGCGGTGGCCCACAGGTCGAGTGTGAAAGCGTAGGCCCGCCCCGGCTCGAGCAGCGCGGGCCGCGCGCCGTCGCGGAAGCGGGCGCGGATGATGCCGTCGCACAGGTTTTGGGAAAAACCGTCGGGGTGCACGTCCACCAGGCGGGCCACAAAATCCGTGTCCAGCGCGTCGCTGGCCGCCCAGAGGTGAACGGTCACCGGGCCGGTGACTTCGAGGTCCTGCTCGAGCGGCGGCGTGGTGTACATCAGGACATCCGGCCGGGCCTCGAGCGGGCGCTGGTCTCGCGGGCCGCCCGGGAAGGCGGGATGCATCAGGATCGCGCCGCCGACCGTTGGGGTGGGGTCGGCCGGGTCGTAGACGTAGTGGTCGGGGCGCTCGGCGGCCGCGGGCGGCTCGGGCGTCAGCGCTCCGCCGGCGCGCAGGTAATACGGGCGATAGCGGGTGCGCGCCAGGGGCCACTCCGCCTCCCGGCGCCAGGTGTTCGCGCCCATGACGAACACCCGCACCGGCGGCTCGTCGGCCGCGCCGGCCTCGGCCCCTTTCAGCCAGCGGTCAAACCAGCGCTGAGTCAGGCCGGTGAGGTCGCTCTCCAGATTCATCCAGGCCATCTGCGCCGCGAAGCCGAAGTCCACCTGGCCGACGACATACTCGAACTCCCGGTGCGTCCACGGGCCGATCACCAGGTGAGCCGGCCGGCCGCGTCGCCGCAGCTCGACGAAGTTGCGCAGCGTGCCGCCCAGGAACAGGTCGTACCAGCCGCCAACGTTGAGGGCCGGCACGGCCAGCCGGTCGTAGCCGGCGGCCGGCGAGAACGGGGCCGCGAACGCCGGATCGTTCGGATGGTCCAGAAGCTCGTCCAGCTCGGTCGCCAGGCCCGCGCGCCGGAATGGCGCAAAGCCGCGCAACGGCAGCGTATGGTAACCTTCGGCCGCCAGGCGGTCGATCTCGCGCACCAGCGCCCCCAGGCGCGCCGGCATGTCCGGCGCGCGACCATACTGCCGAAAGAGCGTGTCGAAGCCCAGGTTGAGCCGCCAGTGGATGGCCGTGCCCAGCTCCAGCGCCCCGCCCCGCCAGAAAACGCCGTCGCGCACGTCGGCCCAGGTGACGCTCGGGACAAGCGCGCGCAGGCTGGGCGGGCCGGCCAGCGCCGCCGCCCACTGTGTGAAGCCCAGGTAAGACCCGCCCCACATGCCCACCTGGCCAGTGGACCCCGGCAGGCGCGCCGCCCATTCCACGCTGTCGTAGCCGTCCTGGGCCTCGTGGCGCATCACCGCCCATTCCCCCTCGGACGCGAAGCGCCCGCGCACATCCTGGACGACGACAAGGTAGCCCGCCCGCGCCAGGCGCACCGCATCCAGCGAAGCGCTGACGGTGGCGAAATCCTTGCCGTAGGGCGTGCGCGCCAGCGCCACCGGATACGGGCCGCCGGCCGCCGGCCGGAAGACGTTGGCGCGCAGGGTCACGCCGTCCCGCATCGGGACGGGGACGTCGAACTCAACCTGGAGCGGCGTCATTCGAAGACCACGCCGCAGACCGTGACCACGGACGTGTCCTGCTCATCGGCCGGGCAGGCCCGGTACGCCACGCACTCGCCCTCGGCCGCGCCCATGGCGTGCAGCGTCAGGTAGCCGGGCGACAGGCCGCAGATGTTGTTCCGGTCGCCCACGCGCTGGATGGCGCCGTAGAAACTTTCAGCGTCGCCCGCGCACAGGCGCTCGACGACGCCCTGATCGGCCTGCGCCAGCCGGGCCTTGTCCTCAGCCGCCAGCGGGTCCCCGCCGAAGGCCGGGCCGACGTGCGCCAGGTCGCCCGACGCCACCCACAGCACACGCCGGCCGGCGGTCGCCGCGCGCAGCGCCGCCGCCAGCGCCGCCAGCGCCGGATCGGACAACGGCGAAACGCCCTGCTCGATAAAGCGCGAGAACGACCCGGTCAGGACCGGAACCAGCTCCACCGGCTGGCCATCGCGCAGGTGATGCAGCCAAACCGCCACCAACTCTAGCGAGTGTTCGCCCCGGTGGCGTAGTTCGCCGGCAAAGGCCGCCTGCGGGCCGACGGCCTCGGCCAGGGCCTCGACAATCTTCACCGCCGTCGGCAGCACGCCGAAGGGGGTGGCGTAGTTCTGGCGCGTCAGCGTGACGGAGGCGGCCGTGTCCGAGTAGTGGTCGGTACCGATCAGGACCACGAGATCGGCGGCGCGGGCGGCCGCGGCGGCGCGTTTCCAGGCCCGGGCGTATACGCCGCCGCCGCGCGGGTAGTCAATGTGCGGGCTGAACAGGCCGCGCGCCTCCGGCAGGGGGATGACGTCGCCGGCCTCGGCCAGGTAGCCGTCCAGCAGGGCGCGCAGCCCGGTCGGGTCGGCCGGATAGGACTGGCCGGCCAGCGCGGGCGGCCGGAAAGGAGCGCGGCGGTAGTCGTCCAGCGCGCGGGCCTGCGCCTGGAGGAAGCGCTCATTCTCCAGGAAGCCGGCCTCGTCCAGCGCCCGGACCATGTCCCGCAGCGTGCCATCCTGGAAGCGCAGCCCATAAAGCAGTTCCAGGGTCGTTCGCATCTCGGCCACCGTCGAAGTGCCGTCGCACAGCGCCAGCGCCGGCCCCAGCAACTGCGGCACAAGTAGCATCTGGCCGCTCACCTGGAGGTGGTCACGCAGCAGCAGGAAGCGCCGGCCGTCTTGCACAATCGGCCGGACGTCCAGGGCGCGGAGCTTGGGGCGTTGGGCGTGGTTGTTCAAATTCATAAGCGGGGGCGGGTCTGAGACCCGCCCAGACACAGGGCCGACCTGAGACTGGCGGGCACCTCAGCCAGCCGGAGCGTATTCTAAATCAAGGGCGTGGATGAGGAAGGCCCAGATATCGGCCAGCTCCTCGATGAGGAGCGCCGTGGGCTTGCCGAGGCCGTGGCCGGCCCTGGTCTGGACCCGGATCAGGCACGGCGCCGGGCCCGCCTGGGCCGCCTGGAGCGCCGCCGCGAACTTGAACGAGTGGCCCGGCACCACCCGGTCGTCGTGGTCGGCGGTGGTGACGAGCGTGGCCGGATAATGCGCGCCGGGCTTCAGGTTATGCAACGGCGAATAGGCATACAGCGCCCTGAACTCCTCCGGATCGTCTGCCGAGCCGTAGTCGCTCACCCAGGCCCAGCCGATGGTGAACTGGTGGAAGCGCAGCATGTCCATGACGCCGACGTGCGCCAGCGCCGCCCCGAACAGGTCCGGGCGCTGCGTCAGGCAGGCCCCCACCAGCAAGCCTCCGTTGGAGCGCCCCTCGATGGCAAGCCTGGGCGGCGACGTGATCCCGGCGGCGATCAGATGTTCGGCGCAGGCGATAAAGTCGTCGAAGACGTTCTGCTTGCGCTGGCGCGTGCCGGCCTGATGCCAGGCCTCGCCATACTCGCCGCCGCCGCGCAGATTGGCCACCGCCAGCACACCGCCCAGCTCCAGCCAGGCCAGGCGGCCGGCCGCGAAGGCTGGCAGGACCGAGATGTTAAAGCCGCCGTAGCCGTACAGCAGGGTCGGGTTCTGGCCGTCAAGCCGAAGGTCCCGGCGATGGGTCAGGAACATCGGCACGCGCGTCCCGTCGCGGCTGGCGACAAAGACCTGACGGGTCTGGTACGCCGAGAAGTCGAAGCGGAGCGAGGGCGCAAAAATGAGTTCGCTGGCCGCGCGCCGGAAATCGTAGCGGTAGACGGCGAGCGGCTGCGCGAACGAATGGAAGGCATAGAACAGCTCGTCGTCGTCGCGCTCGCCGGTCAACCCGGAGTTTTCATCCAGGACGTGCAGCGCCCCCAGGCCCGGCAGCGCGATCTCGCCGGCGGGCGCGCCGTCGCGGGCGAAGAGTTGGAGCTCATGGTGGGCGTCGCGCACGTAACGGGCCACGAACTGCCCGGCCACGATCTTGACCGCTTCCAGCACGTCGGCGCTCTCCGGGATGAGCGTGCGCCAGCGCGCGCGGTCCGGGTCGGCCGTGTCGACGGCGATCAGGCGTCCGCGCGGCGCGTCCAGGTCCGTGCGCAGATAGAACACGGCGCCGTCATTGCCGACGAAATCGTAGGCGGCCTCCAGCTCCGCGATCAATTCGACAAAGGGGCCGCCGGTCTGCAGGTCGCGGTAGAAGAGGCGGTTGCGGACATCGGTGCCCTGCCAGACCGTGAGGACCAGGTAGCGGCCGTCGTGGCTCACCTCGGGGTTGAAGCCCCATTCTCTTTGATCCGGCCGCTCGTAGACCAGGCGGTCCTCCGCCTGCGGCGTGTTCAGGCGATGGAAGTAGAGCTTCTGATCCTGGTTGACGCCGGCGTAAGCCCGGTCGGCGGCGGGCGCCGCGTAGCGCGCGTAATAGAAGCCGGAGTTATCCGGGGCCCAGGCGGCGGGCGAGAACTTGCTCCATTCGACCAGGTCCGCCAGGTCCCGGCCGGTCGCCACGTCGCGCACGCGCCAGGTGAGCCAATCGGATCCGCTGCTGCTGGCCGCCCAGGCCAGCCACCGGCCGTCGCCGCTCACCGACCAGCGCGTCACGGCTACGGTGCCGTCGGGCGACAGGGTGTTGGGGTCCAGCAGGACCCGCCCTTCGTCCCCTACGGTTTCGAAGACGTACAGCACGTCCTGGTTCTGCAAGCCGGTGTTGCGGAACTGGAAGTACCGGCCGCCGCGCTTCACGGGCGTCTGGGCCCGCGCGTAATCCCACAACTCAGTCAGACGCCGGCGCAGCGCAGCGCGGGCGGGGACTTGTGCAAGCACCGACTCGGTCAGCGCGTTTTGGGCTTCGATCCAGGCGCGGGTCTCGGGCGAGTCGACGTCCTCGAGCCAGCGATACGGATCCGGCACGCGGACGCCGTGATAGTCATCCATCTGAGCGACCGTGCGGGTCGGCGGGTAAGCGAGTGTTGTCATGCCGTCTCTTTCTCTCCAGCAGTGCAGGTCCGGGCGAGGGCCAGCAGGCCGCGGTTGGCGCGGACGTTCTCCAGCCAGCCCCGGCGCAGGGCGTCATCCGTCAGGCGCTCCGCGACGGCCATGACCAGGGCCTGCGCGCGGCGCAGATCGTCGGCGGCCTCGGAGGCGCGCCCGAGGGCCAGCCGGACGCGCGCGCGCGTGTACAGGAAGCGCTCCAGGATGAAGTGCTCGTGCGGGTGGTCGTCGGCCGTCTGGACGGCCTCCATCGAGAGCGCCAGCGCCGCGGCGTGCTCGCCCAGGGCCAGAGACACCTCGGCCGCGTAATCCAGGGCATAGGCCAGCGCGCGGACGGGATTGAACTGACGCGCCAGCGCCATCACCTCGTCGCTGCTGCGCCGGGCGGCCTCCAGCCGGGCGCGGTCGCCGCCGGCGGCCTCGCTCTGCAGGCGCTGGACGAAGCTCAGTTCGTACAGGACCGCGCCGCGCCCGTAGGGCACGGCCTCGGCGAACTGGGTCGCCAGGAGGGCTTCCAGCCCCGCCTGCGCCGCGTCCAGCTCCCCCAGCTCGGCCTGGCAGCGCGCGATGAAAGCGCCCAACTCCAGCGCCGCCGACCCGCCAAACAGGGCTTCCGCCCGTGGGCGCACCTCGGACGCCAGCTTCAGCGCCGCCTCGAACTGGCCGAGGTCCGCCAGGACGTTGGCCCGCTGCCAGCGGAGAGTCGCGCTGGCGGCCTCGTCGTCGGCCAGGGCCGGGTGCGCCGCGTACTCATCCAGCACCGCCAGCGCGCCCTGCGGATCACGCAGGCGCAGGCGCAGATCGACCAGGTTGGCAATGGCGTTGGAGACGGCGACGCGCAATTCCACCGCCTCGGCCACGGCGCCCGATTCCCGGATGTAGGCCTCGGCCTCGGCGAACTGCCCCAACCCGGTCAGCGCGATGCCGATCACGTTGAGGTCGTGCGCCTCCTCGGACCGGTCGCCCAACTGGCGGTGCAGGTCGAGGGCCTGCCGCGCCAGGGGCAGCATATCGGCGAACCGGCGCTGTTCGGAGAGCATGATCGCCAGACGCCGCAGGCTGGTGGCCTCGTGCCGCCGGTCGCCGGCCTGACGGCTGAGGGTCAGCGCCTCCTCGACGGCCTGCTGAGCGGCGGCTTCTTCGTTCAGGTCGTACAGCGTCAAGGAGAGCGTGTGCAGGCAGGCCGCGGCCTCGCTCAACTGGCCGGCCTCCCGGAAGCGGCCGGCGGCGGCCGTCAGCACCGTCCGGCTGCGCACCAGGTCGCCGCGCAGCCGCGCGGCCCAGCCCAGGCGCCGGAGCGCCAGGCCCTCGCGGAGCGGGTCGCCCAGCGTCTGAGCCAGCGCCGCGGCGCGCTCCGCCCGGCCCAGCGCCTGGGCCATATCGGTGGCGGTGGCGTAGTCGGCCTCGGCCAGGGCCGCCGCGAAGCGACGCCCGTCGTCGTCCAGTTTTTCGGCCAGCGCCAGCAGCGCGTCCACGTCCGCGCGCTGTTCAACCCGGCGGCCGACCAGGTCAAACAACTGCGCCCGCGCGGCCAGGAGGTCGAAGCGCTCCGGCCCGTCGGCAGGCGTGACCGCCAGCGCCTCGGTGTAGAAGCGCAACGCGTCGTCGTTGGCGTACAGGCGGCGCGCCCGTTCGGCGGCGCGGAGAAAATAGGCGCGCGCGCGCGTCTCGTCGCCGGCTTCGCTGAAGTGATGGGCCAGCGCCTCATAATCGTCCGGGTGCACCTGTTCCAGCGCCGCCGCGGCCCGTCGGTGCAGGCGGTGGCGGCGCAGGCCGCTGACGCTCTCGCGCAGCGTGGCCGGGATGAGGGCGTGGACAAAGGCGAAGGTCTCGCGGCCCCGGCCGTTGGCCTCCACCACGAGCTGCGCGCGTTCGGCCTGCTCCAGCGCGTCGATGAGGGCCTCCTCGTCAAGTTCCGCCGCCCGGAGCAGCGTGGCGAAGTCGAACTCGCGCCCGAGGACGGCAGCCAGGCGCAGCGCCTCCTGCGCCGGGGCCGGCAGCTTGCCGACGCGGCTCTGGATGGCCACACGCACGCTCTGCGGCACGCGGATCTCACTCATCGCCGGCCGGCGCCAGCGCCCGTTCTCGCGGTAGAGCTTGCCGTCCTCAATCAGGGCCTTGCAGACTTCTTCGATAAAGAAGGGGTTGCCCTCGGTCTCGTGGTAGATGCCGTCCAGGAAGTCGGGCGAGACCGCCTCGGCGAACATCGCCGCCAGCAGTTGCTCGGTCTGATCGCGGCTGAGGCGCGTCAGCTTGACGCGCGCCGCCAGCCGCTCACGGTTGAGGTCGGCCAGGAGGTCGTTGAGGGCGCGCGCCTCGTCCAGTTCCACCTCGCGGTAGGTGAGGACGAGGAGCAGCGGCAGCCGCGCGGACCGGGCGCGCCGGGCCAGGTGGTGGAGCAGGAACAGCGTGCCGGCGTCGCCCCAGTGGGCGTCGTCCACCAGGAGCAGGAGGGGCGCGCGGGCCGCCAGACTCGTGCACAGCGCCACGAAACTTTCGAAGAGGCGCTGCCGCTCCGCCTGCGGCTCCAGCGGCGGGTTGGGCGGCAGGTCGGGGAACTGGAAGCGCAGCGGCGGGCAGAGCGTCACCAGGTCGGCCAGGACGAAGGCCGGCAGGTCGAGGGCCGCCGCGCGCCCGGCCGAAGCGAACGCCGCCTGGATGAGCTGCGCGATGGGCGCGTACGGCGCGCCGCCTTCGGCGTAACACTCGCCGGCCAGCGCCGTGGCGCGCGCCACCTCCGCCAGCGTCGTCAACTCGCGCGCCAGGCGCGTCTTGCCGATGCCGGGCTCGCCGCTCACCAGCAGCACGCCGGGCTCGCCGGCCGCCGCCTTCTGCCACTGCGCGCGCATCTCGGCCAGCTCCCGCTCCCGGCCCACCAGACGCCCGCGCACGATCCGGTCGAGCAGCGCGGCCGGCCGGCCGTCAGTCCCGGCCTCCGGTCCGCCTGCGGCGGCCTGCTCGAGGGCCTGGGCCACTTCGCCGGCCGAGCGCGGCCGGTCGCCGGGCTGCTTGCTGAGCAGACGCAGGATGAGCGACTCGAGCGCGGGCGAGATAGAGGGGTTGCGGGTGCTGGGCGGGACGACCGTGGCGTGGACGTGCTGTGACAGCACGAGCAGGATGTTGTCGCCTATGAAAGGCGGCCCGCCGGTGATCCATTCGTACAGCATCACGCCCAGCGCGTACAGGTCGGACTGCGGACTGGGCGGGCTGCCTGTGATCAGCTCCGGCGCGAGGTATGCGAACGTGCCGACCAGCGTCCCCTCTTCGGTGAGACGCGGCGCGCCCTCGGTGTGCGCCAGGCCGAAGTCCATGAGCTTGACGCGCCCGGTGTCCGGCATCAGCAGCACATTTTCGGGTTTGAGGTCGCGGTGGATGATGCCCAGGCTGTGGGCGTGGTCGAGCGCGGCGCAAATCTGGCGGGCGGCGGACAGACTCTCGTCCAGGGACTGCGGCGGGCGCGCATAGAGCGACTCGCCCTCGACGTACTCCATCACGATGAAGGCGGCGGCCCGGCTCTGGCCCGGGCCGCCCGGGTGCGCCTCGCCGGCGTCGTAAACCGAGACGATGCCGGGGTGATTGAGCCGGGCGGCGGCGCGGGCCTCGCTCAGCAGGCGGCTGTGGCCGGCGGTGCCCGGCGCCGAGGCCGGCGCGGACAGGACCTTGACGGCGACCGGGCGGTGGAGCAGCAGGTCCTGGCCCCGGTAGACGACGCTCATTCCGCCGCGGCCCAGTTCGGCTTCCAGACGGTAACGATCGAGCAGGACAGCGCCTAACACGTGGACGTCCTCGTCCGGCCGCATGCAGGATTGCGGCGCAGACCTCGGCTAGAGTATAACGTAAACTGGCGCTGGCTTGCCGCCTGGAAGAAGGGCCGGGGAGGCCTTATCCAGCTTGATCCGCCGCGTTACAAGCAACGGCCTGGACCCCGGCCGCCGCCGGGGTGACTTCACACAAGTGCTATTGCCGTGCCGCCCCGGCCTCCGCCGGGGTGACGAAGGGGAAGCGCGGCGCCCGGAGGCACCAGAGTGCCAGGAACCCCCTCAACATCGTCATGCCGGCGCAGGCCGGCAGCCAGCTTGATCCGCCGCGTTACAAGCAACGGCCCGGACCCCGGCCGCCGCCGGGGTGACGAAGGGGAAGCGCGGCGCCCGGAGGCACCAGAGTGCCAGGAACCCCCTCAACATCGTCATGCCGGCGCAGGCCGGCATCCAGAGTCACCTGCGGGGGCATCGATGACAAGCTCGAGATAAAGATCAACCCAGTCAGGGTTTTGTGCCTCGATGAGGCGCAACTTCCAGGCGCGCTTCCACTCTTTGATCTGTTTCTCCCGCACAATGGCCGCCTGGGGCGTGGCGGCGACCTCATACCACACCAATCGATGCACCTGGTATTTCTGCGTGAAACCAGCGGTGAGGTCATGCTTGTGTTCCCAGACCCGGCGCAGGAGGTTATTGGTCATGCCGACATAGAGCGTGCCGTTGCGCCGACTGGCCAGAATGTAAACGTAGTAGGCCCCCATAACTCCTCCTTGTGCGTCAAATCGATCCGAGAATATGGGGAAGCCTGCCAGAGACAAAGCCCGTCTCGGTTGGCGACTCTGATGCCCGACCCTGCCATCATATCGGCTCCGGCTTTCGCCAGAGCAAACTCCGGCCGCCTGGCCACCGCTTTTTCTTGCGCGAAAGCAACGATCGGGCGGCATGCCTTCAGGAGGCGTTGTCAGTCCAGAGCAAAGGATGCCTGGACTCCGGCTTGCGCCGGAGTGACGACACGTATGTGCCTGCGTCATGCCGACGAAGGCCGGCAGCCAGCTACGCCGCCCGCGCCACAATCAGTTGCTGATTGGAGCCCGAATGGAATTCGCCCTCGCCGTACTGGCCGTACTTCGCCTCGAGCGCGAAGCCGTTGTAGGCCAGCAGCGCGTCCAGTTCCTGGGGGAAGAACTGGCGCATGGTCAGGCGGTGCTCCCTCCGGCGGCCGTCGTCGGCCTCGAACCGCCAGACGATGTGGTTGACCTGCGCCGCCGGGTCGTAGCGGTTCTGCTCGGTCAGCCGGACCCGCCCGCCTTGGGCGTCGGTGTACTCGCCCACCTCGTACCAGCGGCTCGGGTCGCGCCCCAGGATTGCCAGCGAGGGGTTGAAGACGTCGATGATGAAGCGGCCTGGCGGCGCCAGGTGCGCGCGCACGCAGCGGAAACAGGCCTCGACGTCCGACCGGGTCAGGAGGTGGCAGAGCGAGTTGATCGGGATGAAGATCAGGTCGAAGCGCTCGCCCAGGTCGAAGTCGCGCATATCGCCCTGGACGAGGCGGACAGCCGCGCCGGCCGCGGCCGCCCTGGCCTGCGCGCGGGCCAGCATCGCGGGCGAGAGGTCCAGGCCCGTGATCGCCAACCCGTGCGCGGCCAGCGGCACCGTCAAAC
Organism: Anaerolineales bacterium; assembly: GCA_034434015.1. GTDB lineage: Bacteria > Chloroflexota > Anaerolineae > Anaerolineales > UBA6663 > SpSt-583. The sequence continues at coordinate 10,204 of DAOUAB010000201.1, read as the reverse complement.
GACCGGTGCCGCAGGCCAGCTCCAGCGCCCGGCTCCCCCAACGCCGGGCCTGGCGCAGGTAGAACTCCACCTCGCCCTTCCACGGGCCGAGATGGACCAGGTCGTACAGGTCGGCGGCCTCGTACAGACTGGTCACGCTCAGATCAAGGCTTACAACTCCGAGTGGGCCAGCGCCACGAACTCGTCCAGGCTCTTGGCCTTCAGGTCCTCGCCCGAGCGCCGGCGGACCGAGACCGTCCCGGCCGCCTGGTCTTTGTCGCCCACCACCAGCATGAACGGGATCTTCTGTAACTGCGCGTCGCGGATCTTGGCCTGCATGCGCTCGCCGCGCTCGTCCACTTCTACCCGGAAGCCTTGCGCCTTCAACTTCTCGGCCACCTCCCGTGCATAGCCAATGTGCCGGTCGGCCACCGGGATCATCATCACCTGAACCGGCGCCAGCCAGAGCGGGAACGCGCCGGCGAAGTGCTCGATGAGCACGCCGAAGAAGCGCTCCATGCTGCCCAGCAGCGCCCGGTGCACCATGTACGGCCGTCGCGGCTGGCCGTCCTCGGCGATGAATTCCAGGCCGAAGCGCTCCGGCAGGTTGAAGTCGAACTGGATCGTGCTGAGCTGCCATTCGCGCCCCAGCGCGTCGTTCACCTTCAGATCGATCTTGGGGCCGTAGAACGCGCCGCCGCCCTCGTCCAGTTCGTAGGGCAGGCCGGCCTTCTCCACGGCCCGCCGGAGCGCGGCGATGGCCATATCCCAGTCCGAGATGTCGCCGACGTACTTCTCGGGACGCGTAGCCAGATAGGCTTTGAAGTCCACCAGGCCCATGCGGCGCAGGATGAAGAGCGAGAAGTCCAGCGCGCGGGAGATCTCGTCCTCCACCTGGTCCGGCCGGCAGAAGATGTGGGCGTCGTCCTGCGTGAAGCCGCGCACGCGCGTCAGGCCGTGCAGCACGCCGCTGCGTTCGTAACGGTAGACCGTGCCATACTCGGCGTACCGCCGGGGCAGGTCGCGGTAAGAACGGATGTGGCTCTTGTAGATCTGGATGTGGAACGGGCAGTTCATGGGTTTGGCATAGTAGGCCTCGCCCTCGATGTCCATCGGCGCGTACATGTTCTCTTTGTAGAAGCCGAGGTGCCCGGACGTCTCCCACAGATGGGCGCGGCCGATGTGCGGCGAGAAGACCCACTCGTAGCCGTTCTTCAGGTGCTCCTGGCGGCTGAAGTCCTCGACCAGGACCCGGATCATCGCCCCCTTGGGATGCCACAGGATCAGGCCCGGCCCCACGTCGTCCGAGACGCTGAACAGGTCCAATTCCTTGCCCAGCTTGCGGTGGTCGCGCTTCTTGGCCTCCTCGATCCGCCACAGATATTGCTCCAGTTCGTCGGCCGTCTTCCAGGCCGTGCCGTAGACGCGTTGCAGCATCGGGCGGGCCGAGTCGCCGCGCCAGTAAGCGCCGGCCACGCTCATCAGCTTGAACGCCGACGGGTTGATCTGGCCCGTGTGCTCCACGTGCGGGCCGCGGCACAGGTCCGTGAACGTGTCGTGCGTGTAGAACGAGATCACGGGTTTATCCGGGCTCGGGTTGCCGTACTCATCCAGGCCGCCCCTGTCCAGGCCGTCGATCAGCTCCAGCTTGTAGGGCTGGTCCTTGAACTGGGCGCGGGCCTCCTCGGCCGAGACCTCGCGCCGGACGAACGGATGCCGGGCGGCGATGATCTGGCGCATGCGCTTCTCGATCGCGTCGAAGTCGTCGGCCGAGAGCGGCCGGGGCAGCTCGAAGTCATAGTAGAAGCCGTCCTCGATCGGCGGCCCGATGGCGATGCGAGCCTGGCCCGGGAACATCTCCATCACGGCCTGGGCCATGATGTGCGCGGCCGAGTGCCGGATTTTGTACAGTTCGGACTCTTCGTAACGTTCGGGTGCTTTAGACATATCGCTCTCCTTTAGAGCGTGTTCCGAGTTTGTTTACGGGAAGCGCGCCGAGCCGCGAGCTTGTCGAGCGGTCAGGGGCGTTTGTAAACGCAGTTGGAAATCGCTTCAGGCGCCGGGCCACGCGGGTGACGGGCGTGCAGACAAAACCAGGCGTTGTCGAGCCGCGCTTCTCTTCCAGCGCGGCAGCCGGCGAGAGGCGGCTCGCGCTCTCAGCCAGGCCACCCGGCGGTGCGGATAGTGTGATCGGTCATCATTCACCTCCATAAAACAAGGAGACCCCCGGCCCGGTTGGGGCGGGAGTCTCCTCCGCGGTTCCACCCAATTTTGGTCGGTTGGTCCGGCGGCCAGTTGGTCGGGTCGTCCAACAGTCAAACGACTTTCGGGCGATCAGACCACGCGGCCACAAGATTACGCGACCCTCTTTGGAGGCTATAACGGGCCAGCCCGTTTCCCCTACTGAGGCGGTTGCCCGTTCGGGTTCACGCTCGCGGGTGGTTTTCTGCGCGCCTGAGCTGGCGGGGCTTGCAGTCTGGGCCCTGGCCTCCCTGGAGCGTCGGCGCACGTACTCGTCCCGGTCGTCGCGTTTGCAGTTTGTTTGTGAGTGGGCGGTATAGGACTTGAACCTATGGCCTCTGCTATGTCAAAGCAGTGCTCTAACCAACTGAGCCAACCGCCCAGATAGCGCCATTATATCGAGGCCGGCGGTTCCTGGCAATCCCTTTAGGCCGCGGTGCTCCGTGATGAAATGACGGGAGCCGGCGGGCGCTGTGCTACAATCGCCGCGATGTCCTGGGATGTGGTGGGCCACGACTGGGCGGTGGAGCTGCTCCGGCGCGACCTGGCGCACGACCGGCTGCGCCATGCCTACCTGTTCGTCGGCCCGGAGGGCGTGGGCAAGCGCACCCTGGCCGGGGAATTCGCCCGGGCGCTGTTGTGCCCGGCGTCGCAGGCGCCGTGCGGCCAGTGCCGGCACTGCCAGCTTGCCGCCCGGGGCGCGCACCCCGATCTGTTCACCGTCGCCCCCGTCGTCAGCGGTAAAAAGGTCCGCGCGGAGAAAATCAAGATCGAGCCGGTCCGGCAGCTTATCTACGACCTGACGCTCAGGCCGGTGGAGGCGCGCCGCCGGGTGGCCCTGTTGATCCGCTTCGACGCCGCCAACGACGAGGCGATGAATGCGTTTCTAAAGACCCTCGAGGAGCCGCCGGCAAACGTCGTGCTGCTGCTCACGGCCGAGAGCGCCGACGCCCTGCTGCCCACGCTCGTCTCGCGCTGCGAAGTGCTGGCGCTCCGCCCCCTGCCCCTGGCCGCCGTTCAGGACGCGCTCATCACGCGCTGGCTGGCGCCTCAGGCACAGGCCGAGCTGCTGGCCCGCCTGTCCGGCGGCCGGCTCGGCTGGGCAGTCCGCGCCCTGTCCGATCCGGCGGCCCTGGACGAGCGCCGGCAAAAAATGGACGACCTGCGCCGCCTGGTGGCGGCGTCGCGCGTCGAGCGCTTCGCCTACGCCGACCGGCTGGCGCGCGAGTCCAGCACCGACCGGCTCCAGGCGACGCTGGACCTGTGGGCCGGGTTCTGGCGCGACACATTGCTGACGGCCGCCCAGGCCGCCGCGCCCATCCACAACCTGGACTACGCCGACGATGTCCGGCGCATCGCCGGCGCGGTGCCGCTCGACGCCCTCCACGCCGTGTTGGCCGGTCTGCGCCGCACCCACGACCTGCTGGACCGGAACGTCAACGCCCGGTTAGCCCTCGAAGTGCTGCTCCTGGATTGGCCCTATCTCAAATAGGCGCTATCGCGCCGGCGGCCTGGCGGCGCCGGGCTTGTGGTCGTCCGGCTTTTTCGGGGCGGTGGGAGCCAGCGGCAGCCAGAGCGAGAAGGTCGTCCCCTTGTTCGGGCCCTCGGAGGCCGCCTCGATCCGGCCGCCGTGCATCTGGGCGATGCGTTGGGCAATGGCCAGCCCCAGGCCCGCGCCGCCCTCCGTCCGGGCGCGGGCCTTGTCCACCCGGTAAAAGCGGTCAAAGATTTTCGGCAAGTCCTCCGGCGGGATACCGATGCCCGTGTCCGAAACCGTCAGGCGCGCAAAGTCGTTCACGCGCGCCAGGCCGAGCGTCACCCGACCGCCCTCCGGCGTGTACTTGATCGAGTTGCTGACCAGGTTCAGGATCACCTGCTTCAGCCGGTCGCGGTCGCCGATGACCATCAGCTGGTCGATATCGCCGACCAGCACGTGCAGGTGGCCGGCCAGCACCTGGACCTCCCGCACCACTTCCAGAAGGAGGGTATCCAGCGACACCGGCGCGCGCGCCAGCGGCAGATGGCCGGAGTCGGCCTGGGCCAGGATCAACAGATCGCCGACCAGGCGCGTCATCCGTTCGGTCTCCGAGCGGATGTCGCGCAACGATTCGGGATCAGCCCCGCCCAGGCGCTCGAGCAGGTCCACGTTGCCGCGGATGGCGGTGAGCGGCGTGCGCAGCTCGTGCGACACGTCGGCCAGGAAACGGCGCTGAGCCGTAAACAGGCGCTCCAGGCGCTCCAGCGTCTCGTTGAAAGCCGCGGCCAGGCGGCCGACCTCATCGCCGGTCTGGCTGACGGGGATGCGGCGGGAGAGGTCGTCGGCGCGCGTGATCTGCAGCGCCGTCTGGGTCATCACTTTGAGCGGCTTGAGAGCGCGGCTGGCCGAGAGGTAGCCGATGAGGGCCGCCAGCGCCACCGATAGAATGCTGCTGCCGACCAGGACGAGCACCAGCACCCCCTGGACGGCGTCCATCTGGCGCAGCGAGGCGGCCGTCTGCACGTATCCGATGACCTTCTTGTCGGTCTTATCCACCAGCCGGGCGGTGTAGACGCGCAGGTGGGCGTTCTCCAGATAGACGTTGCGATAGACCTGGCCGCCGGCGGACAGGCCCTGAGCGTCCAGCGGGCCGGCCTCGGGCGGCAGGTTGTCCGTCTGTGTCGCGCGCGTGCCGTCCAGGCGCCAGACCTGGGCATAGATGTTGGCGCCGCCAAAGCGATCCTCGGCCTCCAGGTCCGGCAGGTTGACCAGCCGGATCCCCAGGACCGGGCTGATGGTGCTGGCGTTGGCGATCTCGGTGGCGGCCGCAAACAGGCTCTGATCGATCACGGCCAGCAGGCTGTACGAGAGGATGCCGTAAACCGAGACGCCGAACAATGCCAGCACGCCGGCCAGCACGGCCGAATACCAGAGCGTCAGCCGCAGGCGGAGGGTCATCGGGGGAGAGGCCGGCGGCCGGCCCCAGGCGGAGTCTTCCACATAGGGAGGTTAGCGCCCGGATTTGAGACGGCGATGAGGGCTATGTAAGCCGCCGATGAGAGTCGCGCGGCTCATTCCTCGCGCAGCACATAGCCGACGCCGCGCACCGTGTGCAACAGCCGCGTCTCGCCCTCGGCTTCGGTCTTCTGGCGCAGGTAACGGACATAGACCTCAATGATATTGCTCTCGCCGCCAAAGTCGTAGCCCCAAACGCGGTCATAGATGACCTCGCGCGTGAGCACCTGGCGGGGGTGGCGCATAAAGAGTTCCAGCAGTTCGTACTCTTTGGCCGTCAGCTCGATGGCGCGCTCGCCGCGAAAGGCCTGGCGCGTGCCGGTGTCGAGCGTCAGGTCGGCGAAGCGCAGCGCTTCCAGTTGCGGCGGGGCCGCGCGACGCAACAGGGCGCGCAGGCGCGCCAGCAGCTCCTCAAATGAGAACGGCTTCACCAGGTAGTCGTCGGCGCCGGCGTCCAGCCCCTGCACCCGGTCGCTGACGGAGTCTTTGGCGGTCAGCATCAGGATCGGCATCGGCCCGGCCGCGCGCAGCCGGCGGCAGACCTCCAGGCCGTCCATGCCGGGCAGCATCCAATCCAGGATCACCAGGTCGGGCGGGTTTTCACGCGCCAACGCCAGGCCGGCGGGCCCGTCAGCAGCCATGTCGACGCGGTAGCCCTCATAGGTCAGGCCGCGCTGCAAGAACTGCCGGATGCGCTCCTCATCTTCAATGACGAGAATTCGAGTGGTGGTCATAATCAAATGATACCCTAAAGATCCAGGGAAAGTGAACGGCGCCTGATAAACGTTGTTCGGGCTGGCCGTCATATCGGCGGACGGCCCGCTGGCTATGGCAGCCGGTCGAACTGGAAGAGTGGCGCATCGCCCGGACGATGCCGGCCGGGGACGCTGAGGATCGCCTGGGCGACGGGGAACGCGTGGTCGGCCTTGGGTCGAAAGCCGGTCGGCGGGCGCGGAGGACGGCTGCCTCACTCAGGGCAAGCGCCCATGGCGCGCCCACGCCGCACAGCCCGGCAGCGTTGCGGCATGGCAGGCCGCCGGGCCGCAGCCGCGCGGCCTGCCATGCGCCGGGTCGGAACGTCAGACCAGTTCGACGGTCGCGCCGACTTCGGACAGTTTCTTCTTGGCGTCCTCGGCCGCCTCCTTGCTCACGCCCTCGAGGATCTTGGCGTTGGCCGTCTCGGCCATATCCTTGGCCTCTTTCAGGCCCAGGTTGGTGAGCTGGCGGATAACCTTGATGACGTCAATCTTCTTATCGCCCAGCGCCTTGAGGACGACCGTGAACTCGGTCTTCTCCTCGGCCGGGGCGGCCGCCGGGGCGGCGCCGGCCGCCATGGCCGGCATCGCCGCCATCGCCACCGGGGCCGCCGCGCTCACGCCCCACTTCTCTTCGAGGACTTTCACCAACTGAGCCGCCTCCAGGACGGTGAGGCCGCTCAGTTCCTCGGCCAGTTTGTTCAAATCAGCCATGTTCGTAAATCTCCTATAGACAGAGTGATGTTGTGAAACTGCTTACGCCGCCGCCGGGGCTTCCGCGCCGGTCTCGGCCGCGCCGGCCTGGTCGGCATACGCCTTGACGACGTTGACGACTTGCCGGACGCCGCTGGCCATCACGCCCACCAGCCGCGAGGCGGGGGCGGAGAGCATACCCAGCAACTGGCCGCGGATCACGGGCAACGGCGGCAACTCGGCCAGAGCTTCCACCTCTTTGGGGCCCAGGGCTGCCGCGCCGAGCAAGGCGCCTTTGATCTTGACGAACTCGGAGTCCTTCGCGGCGGCGGCCAGGGCCTTGGCCAGCATCGGCGGGTCCGAGAAGGCAAAGGCCACGGCCGTGGTCTCGGTGAACAGACCCTCCGGCGCCTGGAAACCCGTCTCTTTCAGGGCGCGCAGCGCCAGCGTGTTCTTGACGACGTGCAACTCGCCGGAGGCCTCGCGCACCTTGCGGCGCAACGGGTCCATGCCCTTCATGCCCAGGCCGCGATACTCGATCAGGATCAGGCCCTGGCTTTTCCGGATAAGCTCGGTGTACGTCTTCACCAGCTCTTCCTTACGTTCGCGTGTGATTGCCAATTTCGATTCACCTCCTTCCGGTGACGAAGTCGAGCCAAACAAAAAGTCTTTGCTTCGCGGCACGAAGCAAAGACTTGGTCGCGCACAGGCGCGCTCGCGCGCGGACTTCCGTCTGCGCGGAGAGAGTCTTCACCTCGGCGGGGCTTCTGCCACGGCCAGCTGGAGGAGCTGCGCGGCGGCCCGCTGTCTGCGGCGAAGGATCAATTGGGCGAAATTATACCGCGGCCGTCGCCGTCGTGGAAGCCGCGACCGGGTCCACCTTCACGCCCGGGCCCATCGTGGCTGCGACCACGATCTTGCGCAGATAGACGCCCTTGGCCGAAGCCGGCCTGGCCTTGATGACGGCCTGCAGCAGGGCGGCAAAGTTCTCGTAGAGTTGGGCCTCGCTAAACGAGACCTTGCCGATGGGCACGTGCAGGTTGCCGGTCTTGTCCACGCGGAACTCCACGCGGCCGGCCTTAGACTCTTTGATCACGCGCGGCAAGTCGGCGGCCGGCACGACCGTGCCGGTCTTGGGGTTGGGCATCAGGCCGCGCGGACCCAGGATGCGGCCCAGCCGGCCGACCTTCCCCATCATTTCCGGCGTGGCCACGGCCACGTCGAACTCGGCCCAGCCCTCCTGGATCTTCTTGATCAGCTCGTCGTCGGCGACATAGTCGGCGCCGTTCTCGCGCGCCAGCCGGGCGCCCTCGGCCTCGGCGAAGACCAGGACCCGCACGGTCTTGCCCAGGCCGTGCGGCAGGACGACGACATCGCGCACGTTCTGGTCGGCGTACTTGGGATCCACCCCCAGGCGGATGTGGGTCTCCACGGTGCCGTTGAATTTGGTGTAGGACGTGGCTTTGGCGAGCGCGACCGCCTGCTGAGGCGGATACAACTGGTTGGCATCCACCTTGCCGGCCTGCTCGCGGTATTTCTTTCCGTGTTTGCGCATGAGAGAGACTCCTCGTGGTGCTGGCGGGCGCACCAACTCGCCGGGGCGAGCGGCGCCCTCCCACAGAAGCCGGGCCGTGTCGGCCCGGCGACTCAGCCTTCGACGATCAGGCCCATGTTGCGGGCGGTGCCCTCGACCTGGCGCATCGCGCCTTCCAGGTCGATGGCGTTCAGGTCCTTCATCTTGATCTCGGCGATCTCGCGGACCTGGGCGCGCGTCACCTTGCCGACCTTGACGCGGTTCGGCTGGCCGGACCCTTTCTCCACCTTGGCCGCCCGCCGCAGCAGGAAGGCCGTCGGCGGGGTTTTGAGGATGAACGTGAACGATCCGTCGCTGAAGACGGTGATCTCGGCCGGGATCTGCTCGCCCGCGCGCTGGCTGGTGCGCGCGTTGTACTCCTTACAGAAGGCCATGATATTGATGCCGTAGCCGGCCAGGGCCGGGCCGACCGGCGGGGCCGGGTTGGCTTTCCCCGCCTCCAGGGTCAGTTTGACGACGCCTTTGACTTTCTTTGCCATGCGATTGCTCCTTGTGGTGCTGGCGGGCGCATGGGCTCGCGGCGCGAGCAACGCCCTCCCACACTGAAACGTCCAGACGCCAGCGGCGTTGGGACGAGCTACACTTTCTCGACCTGCAGGAAATCCAGCTCCACCGGCGTTTCGCGGCCGAAAAAGGACACCATCACCCGCACCTTGGTGCGGTCCATGTCGATCTCGGACACGGTGCCGATGAAGTCGTTGAACGGCCCATCGACGATGCGCACCTTCTGGCCGGGCTTGAAGGTCACCTTCACCTTGGGCGCCTCGGCCTCCATGCGTTTGAGAATCTGGGCGACCTCCTCCGGCCGCAGCGGGGTGGGCGTGTTGCCCATCCCCACGAACCCGGTGACGCCCGGCGTGTTGCGGACGACGTACCAGGACTCTTCCGACAGGATCATCTGGACCAGCAGATACCCCGGAAAGACCCGGCGCTCCACCGTCCGGCGTTTGCCATCCTTGACCTCAATCTCCTCTTCGGTCGGCACGATCACGTCGAAGATCTTGCCTTTCATGCCCATCGACGCGATGCGCTGCTCGAGGTTGTGGCGCACCTTGTTCTCATAGCCGGAATAGCAATGGATGACGTACCACTGGGGTCCTTCTTCCGGCGAGACCGGCGCTTCGACCGCCTGTTCCGTCTCCGTCGGCTCCGGCTGCGCTTCGGCCATCGCCGCCCCGGCCGGGCGGTCCTGGTCCTCGCGCTCGTTTTCAGGCGGCACGGTCTGGTCGCTCATCCCGTCATCCCCGGCCGGCCAGGCTGATCAACAACCGGAAGCCTTCGGCGAACAGCCAATCGAAAAAACCCAGGACGATCGAGCCGACCGTGATCACGCCCAGGACGATCACCGTCAGGTTGCGGGCTTCCGGCCAGGTGGGCCAGACCACCTTACGCAACTCACCGACCGTCTCCCGGTAGAAGCGCACCAGGGCGTTCGGTTCTTTCACCACAGGTTGGGCTTTAGACATACCGCCTCTTCTCTCAGACAATCGGAACACCGCGAAACTGCTGCGGTGTTCCTCGACGGCTCAGGCAGGCCAGGAGGGACTCGAACCCCCAGCCCCCGCTTTTGGAGAGCGGTGCTCTGCCAATTGAGCTACTGGCCTCGGCGGCCGCAGCCTCCGGCCGCGGCCTTACGGCGAAAGCCTGCGGCTTTCGCGTCTCGTCATTTCGCCTCGCGGTGCAAGGTGTGCTTGCGGCAGCGCGGGCAGAACTTCTTGAACTCCAGCCGGTTGGGATCGTTCCGGCGGTTCTTCTCCGAAGTATAGTTCCGTTCCTTGCACTCGGTGCAGGCGAACGTAATGATCGGTCGCACGTCCTTCTTAGCCATTTTACTCCAGCACCTTGGTGATGACGCCGGCGCCGACGGTCAGGCCGCCTTCGCGGATGGCGAAGCGGCTGCCCGCTTCCAGCGCCACCGGCGTGATCAACTCCACCTTCATGTTCACGTTG
>DAOUAB010000200.1:0-11604 GCA_034434015.1 Anaerolineales bacterium | reverse complement strand
CCAGCCGGGGATGATGCCCAGGTTGATCTCGGGCTGGCCGAGCTTGGCGCGGTCGCCGATGATGCGCAGGTGGCAGGCCATGGCCAGCTCCATGCCGCCGCCCAGCGCCACGCCGTTGATGGCGGCGATGAAGGGCTTGGGGGCGTTCTCGATCTTGGCGAACAGGTTCTGGCCCTTCTGCAGGAAGGCGCGGGCGCGCGTCTCGGCGCCGTTGCCCTGCTTGAGCAGCGCGTCGAAGACGTTGATGTCGGCCCCGGCCACGAAGGCCAGCTGCCCGGCGCCGGTCACCACCGCCGCCTTGGCTTCGGCGCTGGCGATGACCTCGTCCACCACCGCCTCGAGCTCGTCCAGAACCTGTTCGTTCAGGGCGTTGACGGGGGCATGGTCGATGGTGATGACGGCCACGCGGTCTTCGATGCTCGCCTTAACAAACTGACGCTCCGACATGTCTACCTCCTTGGGTGGGCGGGCTGTCGCCCGTCCGCCCCTACGCCGAATACTCGTGGAACCCGCGCCCGGTCTTTTTGCCGAGGTGGCCGGCGCGCACTTTCATCTTGAGATAGCGGGCGGGGCGGAAGCGCTCGCCGTAGGTCTTATGCAGACCTTCCAGTTTCTCCAGGACGACGTCCAGCCCGAGCGTGTCGGCCACGGCCAGCGGCCCCATCCGCTCGCCCTGGTAGGTCATCCCGCTGCCCGCGACCATAGCCATGTCGATGTCGCCGGGCGAGGCGATGTTCTCCTGCAGGCACAGCGCCGCCTCGTTGATGAGCGGCAGCACCAGGCGGTCCTCCGAGAACCCGCCGGGGTCGGGCGTCACCTGGCCGGAGGCCTGCAGGTCGGCGATCATCTTCTTGACCGGCTCGTCGGTCTCGCCGCCGTAGCCGAAGAAGCCGGCGCCGCTCTTCTCGCCCAGCCGCCCGGCCTGGAGCAGCAGCGGGAAGAGCCGCGCGCCCTTCATCCGCTCGCCGTACTCGCTCTCCAGGTACTGGCCGACGTGCGCGCACACGTCCAGCCCGAGCATGTCCATGAGCAGGAACGGCCCCATCGGCCAGCCCCAGGCCTGCATGCGCTGGTCGATCTCGGCGGCGCTGGCGGCGCCCGATTCCAGCGCCAGGACGGCCTCGTTCAGATAGGGCATGAGCAGGCGGTTGACCAGGAAGCCCGGGCATTCTTTCACCACCACCGGCAGCTTGCGCAGGCTCTCGGCGAAGGCGACGACGTCGTCCACGGTCTCCTGGGAGGTGTCCAGCCCCGGGATGACCTCCACCAGCTTCATGACGCTGGCCGGATTGAAGAAGTGCATGCCGACCATCTTGCTCGGCCGGCCGAACGCCGCCCCCATCTCGGAGATGGACAGGGCCGAGGTGTTGGAGGCGACGATGGCCGACTCGGGCAGGACCCGGGCCAGTTCCGCCAGGACGGCGCGCTTGATGGTCATCTGCTCGGGCACGGCCTCGATGACCAGGTCCACATCGCCAAAATCGTCGTAGGTCAGCGTCGGCGTGATCAGCGAGACCTTGCTGTCCATGTCGCTGGCCGACATCTTGCCCTTGTCCACCCGGCGCTGGTAGATCTCGCGGATATGGGCCAGGCCCTTGTCCAGCATGCGCTGGTCCACATCCTTGAGCACCACCGGCAGGCCGGAATAGGAGATGACCTGGGCGATCTCGGCGCCCATGGCGCCCGCGCCGACGACGCCGGCTTTGAAGATATACATAGCGACTCCTTGATAGGTCGCGGGTGGAACCCGCTCTGACGCGCCTACGACCCGTCGCCGAAGGCGAACAGGTCGCCGATGGACTCCTTGTGATAGTTGCGGCGGATGGCCTCGCCGAAGACCGGCGCCACGGAGAGCACCTTGAGGCGCGGCCCGCGCTTCTCGGGCCGGAGCTTCTCCGGCGGGATCGGCACCGTGTCGGTGGTGACGATCTCGACGATCTGGTCGATGGCCGTCAGCCGCTGGATGGCGTCGCCGGTGAAGACGCCGTGGGTGCAGACGACATGGATCTTTTCGATCCCGTTCCGGATCAGCAGGTGGCTGAGCGCCAGCGCCGACCCCCCGGTGGCGATTTCGTCGTCGTAGATGATGGCGCGCTTGAAGCCCACGATCTGCTTGCCCACCAGGCCCCCGATCTCGACGCGCGTGTCGGAGAGGCGCGTCTTGTTGGCGGCGGTGGACGGCAGGCCCAGGCGGGCGGCGAAGCGGGCGGCCGGCTTGGCCCGACCGGTGTCGGGCGCCACGACGACCGTGTCCGCCAGCCGGCGCTGGCGAAAGTGCTGGACGAACAGGGCGCGCGCCGTCAGCGGATCGGTCGGGACGCTGAAGAAGCCGTGGACCTGCGGCGAGTGCAGGTTCATGGTCATGACGTGCGTGGCCCCGGCCGTCTGCAGCAGGTCGGCGATCAGGCGGGCGGTGATGGAGATGCGCGGCGCGTCCTTCTTGTCTGAGCGCGCGAAGGAGAAATACGGGATGATAGCGTGGACCTCGCGGGCGCCGGCGCTGCGCGCGATGTCGAGCATCATCAACAGCTCCACCAGGTGGTCGCTGGCCGGCGGCGTGAGCGACTGGACGATGAAGACCGCCCGCGAACGGACGCTGGCGCCCAGCTGGACATACAGATTGTCGTTGCTGAAGTGCGTGACCTCGGTTTTCTCCAGCGGCACGCCCAGATACGCGGCGATGCCGGCCGCCAGCGCCGGGTGGGAGGTCCCGCTGAAGACGCGCACGTCGCGCGGATCGACTTTGGCCGCAGTCCGCCGGCTGGCCATGCTCAGCTCACCGCCTCCACAATCAGCGCCGCTCCCTGGCCGCCGGCCGCGCACAGCGTCGCCAGGCCGTAGCGGGCCGGGGTCTTGCCCTCCCGGTTGCGGCGCTTCATCTCGTGCAGCAGCGTGACCACGATGCGGCAGCCCGACGAACCGACCGGGTGGCCGAGGGCGATGGCGCCGCCGTTGACGTTGACCCTGCTCCAATCCCAGCCCAGCACCCGGCCGACCGAGAGCACCTGGGCGGCGAAAGCCTCGTTGATCTCGATCAGGTCCATCTGCTCCAGCTTCAGACCGGCCTTGTCCAGGGCTTTGGGGACGGCGCCGGCCGGCGCGATGCCCATGCGGTGCGGTTCGACGCCGGCGTAGCCGTAGCTGACGATGCGGGCCAGCGGCGCGTAGCCCAGGTCGCGGGCCTTCTCGGCCGTCATCAGCAGCAGGGCGCTGGCGCCGTCGGAGATGCCGCAGGCGTTGGCGGGCGTCACCGAGCCGCCCTCGCGCTTGAAGATGGTCGGGTAGAGCGCGGCCTTCTGCAACGTCAGGCCGGGGTTGATGGTCTCGTCCTGCGTGATCTTCTCCCGGGCCACCTCCTGGCCGGCCGCTTTCTTGGTCACCTCCACCGGCACGATCTCGTCCGTGAACTTGCCCATGCGCGCGGCCAGGAAGGCCTTCTTGTGGGACTGGACGGCGTACTCGTCCTGTTGCTGGCGCGTGATCCCGAACTCCTCCACCAGGTTCTCGGCCGTGCGCCCCATGAGCTGGCCGCAGATCGGGTCGGTGAGGCCCTCCCACATGGCGTCGGTGAACTCGGCGTGGCGGATCTTCAGGCCCCAGCGCGCGCCTTTGACGATGTAGGGGATGTTGCTCATCGACTCGACGCCGCCGACCAGGTAGATGTCGCCGTCGCCGACCTGCAGGCTGCGCCAGGCGCTGACGATGGCGTCCAGCCCGGAATTGCAGTTGCGGGCGACGGTGTAAGCCGGCACGTCTACGGGGATCCCGGCCATCAGCGCGGCGACGCGCGTCAGGTTGGGCGCGTCCGACGGCTGGGCGATGCAGCCGAAGATCACTTCCGAGAGGCGGGCCGGGTCCAGCCGGGTGCGCTCCAGGATCCCGCGGATGACGGTCGCCGCCAGTTCCTTGGCCGGCACGTCGCGGAACACGCCGCCGTGGTTGCCAACGGGCGTGCGGACGGCGTCGACGATGACGACTTCTTTCATAGGGGCTCCTCGCCGCGGCTAGTCGCCGGCGGCCTTGGGCGGCCTGGCCTTCAGGCCGGCCAGGATGAGATCCAGGACGCGCTCGTACAGGGTCGGCGCATCCTGCGCCAGCAGCTCGCGGCGGAGCGGGTGGCTGATGAGCACCAGCACGCCATTCAGGGCGGCCCAGGCGGCCCCGGCCAGGTGGCGCGGCTCGCCGGGCGCAAACTGGCCCTCGGCAATGCCCTGCTCGATGCCGCGCACCAGCCAGTGCAGGCCGTCCAGGCTGCGGCGCAGGATGTTTTCGTACAGCTCCGGCCGGATGGACTCGCGGAAGTGGCCGCGGTCGAAGGCCATCATCAGCCGAAAGTAATCCTGCTCGTCGAGGTAGAACTGGAGGTAGGCGGCGGCCAGGGCGCGCAGGCGGGCCTCGGCCTGCGGTGACGCGGCCGCATAGGCCGCCTCGAGGCGCTGATAGAGCGAGTCGAGCCCCTCGAGCAGGAGCGTCGCCAGGATGGTCTCTTTGCTGCGGAAGTAGATGTAGACGGTGCCCTTGGCGACCTGGGCGCGGGCCGCGATGGCTTCGACGGTGGCATCGCGGAAGCCCTGCTTGAAGAAGACTTCGCGCGCGGCATCCAGGATAGCCGCCTGTCGGTCGGCTTTCTCACGTTGGCGCCTGGAGAGGGTCAGCGGGCGGGCCATGACTATGGGTCAATGAATGACTATAAGTCATTATATGAACAGTGGTCATGGATAGTCAATAGGTTTTTGCACGTTTCCGGCAATTCTCTGGTCCTTATTGCGCCGAATTGCACAAAGCGCGCGGCGGACAGGTTGAGCGCAAAGCGGCGAGGGCGGGGTTGTATAATCGCGCCATGCCCATTCGCGTGTTGTCGGAAGAACTGGCGTCGCAGATTGCGGCCGGGGAGGTGGTGGAGCGCCCGGCGTCGGTGGTGAAGGAGCTGGTGGAGAACAGCCTGGACGCCGGCGCGCGGACGATCACGGTGACGGTGGAGGGCGGCGGCCGGAGCCTGATCCGCGTGGCCGACGACGGGCACGGTATCCCGGCGGCCGAGGTGGAGCTGGCCTTCGCGCGGCACGCCACCTCCAAGCTCCAGTCGGCGGACGACCTGTTCCGCATCGGCACGCTCGGCTTCCGGGGCGAAGCGCTGGCCTCGATCGCGTCCGTCAGCCGCGTGAACGTGGTCACCCGCGCCCGCGGCGAGGCGTCCGGGACGCAACTGCGCCTGGACGGCGCGGCCGTGGCCGGGCGGAGCGCCATCGGCGCGCCGCAGGGGACGGTCATCTCGGTCGAGAATCTGTTCTACAACGTCCCGGCCCGGCTCAAGTTCCTCAAGTCGGAGGCGTCCGAGCGGAGCCAGATCACGACGCTGCTCACGCGCTACGCCATCGCCTATCCGGCCGTGCGCTTCAAGCTGCTGCTGGACAACCGGACGGCGTTCCAGTCCAGCGGGAGCGGCGACGTGCGCGAGGTGCTGGTGGCCGTGTACGGGGTGGAGATCGCCCGGCAACTGATCGAGATCGACAGCGAGTACGAGAAATCCCAAATCCCAACGCCCAATGACCAGCAGCTGGAAGAGGAGGCCGACGATTGGGCCCTGCGCGAACGCCGCGCGCCCTACGCGCTGCGCCACACGATCCGGGTCCACGGCTTCATCAGCCCGCCGGCCATCAATCGCGCCAACCGCCGCGACATCACGCTCTTCGTCAACGGCCGCTGGGTTCAGGATATCCGCCTGAGCACCGCCGTCCTGCAGGCCTACCACACCATGCTCATGGTCGGCCGGTATCCGCTGGCGGTCATCCTGCTCGCCCTGCCGCCCGAGGATGTGGATGTCAACGTGCATCCGACCAAGGCCGAGGTGCGCTTCCGCAACGGGGACGCCGCCTTCAGCGCCGTGGAGCGCACCGTGCGCCAGGCCCTTACCGCGCGCGCGCCGGTCCCGCACCTCGAGCTGCGCCGCTGGGAGGCGGGCGCCGATGTGCGGCCCTCGCTCCAGTGGGCGCCGGATTGGGGACTGGCCGGAGGTGACAGGCCCAAGGCGCCCTTCTCAAGCCCCAATTCTCAATCTCCAATCGCTCACCCTGAAATTTCCGGCCAGCCCGCTCCTCAACCACCGCTCCCCGCGCCCGACGTCCCGCTCCTGCGCACGATCGGCCAGGTGGGGGCGGCCTACATCGTGGCCGAGGGCCCGGACGGCCTGTACCTGATCGACCAGCACGCGGCGCACGAGCGGGTGCTGTACGAGGCCTTCAGCCTGCAGCGCGCCGCGGCCCGCGTGGTCTCGCAGGCGCTGCTGGAGCCGGCGGTGGTGGAGGTGCCGGCCGCCTCGGCCGACCTGTTGCTCTCCCAGATGGCGGTGTTGAACGCGATCGGTTTTTCGGTCGAGCACTTCGGCGGCAACCAGTTCCTGGTCCGCTCGCTGCCGACGGTGCTGGGGGCCGTGGACCCGGTCAAGGCGGTGCGCGTGCTGGTGGAGGACTTCGAGGAGGACGAGACCCCGCTGGCGGCCGAGGTGGAGGCGCGCCTGATCGCGCGGGTGTGCAAGCGGGCGGCGGTGAAGGCCGGCCAGGTGCTGACGGCGGCTGAGATGACGCAACTCGTGCGCCAGCTGGAGCAGTGCCAGAGCCCGCGCACCTGCCCGCACGGCCGGCCAACGATGATCTTTCTGAGCGTGGACGTGCTGGAAAAGCAGTTTGGGAGGAAGGGGTGAGGTGGAAGGTCCACGAAGGGACACGAAGGTGACACGAAGACACACGAAGGGACACGAAGGGACACGAAGACGCGTGAAGTGACACGAAGGGTGTGCTCGGCTGGATCGCTGAGCGCGCCCCGGCCTGAACACGCAATACGCATGACGCGCCCAGCCTTTTCGCCCATGTTGAACCACCTGCACGTTTCCGGCACTCACTACTCCTGCGGCCTCCAGATCGGCCGGGCCTGCGCGGACTCGCTGCGCGCGCTCCTGGCCGAGGACCGCGCCGCGCCCCCGCACGGCCTGCGCTGGGACGACCTGCGCCACGCCGCCGCGCCGTTCCTGGCCGCGACCGAATGCCATTTCCCCTGGCTGGTCGAGGAGATCCGCGGCGCGGCCGAGGGCGCGGGGGTGGATTTCCTCGACCTGTTCGTTAGCGGCGTCGAGGAGCTTTACACCACGCCGGCCCTGGCCGCGTCCGGGCGCTGCTCGGATTTCGCCGCGTGCGCGCCGGCCACCGCCGACGGCCACGTCCTGCTCGGCCACAACAATGACCTGGCCCCGGAGACGCTCCCGCACCTGGTCGCGGTGATGTGGGACCTGCCCGACCAGCCGCGCATGTTTACCGTCGGGGTGGGTGGCCTCTACATCAGCATCGGCGTGAACGCGGCCCGCCTGGCGCTGACCGGCAACGAGCTCCAGCCCAACGACGACCGGCCCGGCGTCCCGCGCCTGCTCCTGGCGCGCGCCCTGCTCGCCGCGCGCACCTTCGACGAGGCGCTGGCCGTGGCCCTCCACCCGGACCGGGCTTCGTCTTACAATAACCTGATCAGTTCCGCCGATGGGCGGATGGTGTGCGCCGAGGCCTCGGCCACGGACTACGAGCTGCTCTGGCCGGAGGCCGGCTGGCTGGTCCACACCAACCACTACGTCCACCCGCGCATGCGCCGGTACGAGCGCGCGCCGGAGAAGATCGCGGGCTCGGTCAGCCGTTACGAGCGGGCGCGGCAGTTGATGGAGGACCGCCCCGGCCCGGTGACCCTGGACATGCTGCGCGGCTTCCTGTCCGATCACGTCGGCTCGCCCACGCCGCTCTGCCGCCATGAGGGCGCATCGCAGACGGTCTTCTCGGCCCTGATTGACCTGACGGCCGGGACCGTGGACGCCGCCGCCGGCAACCCGTGCGCGAGCGAGTTCCAGCGCGTGGCCGAGCTTTAGCCGCGGATTTCGCGGATGGGCGCGGATTGGGCTCGTGCTTCTATCAAAACAATCCGTGATAATCCGCGGCCAAACTGCTTTCATGGTTAAGCGCATCGTCCTCCTGTTCTCAGACGCCGGCGCCGGTCATCGCAGCGCGGCCCAGGCCATCGCCGAAGCGCTCCATGACCAGTACGGCGACCGGGTGGAGACGCCGCTGGTCGACGGCCTCAAACGCTACGCCCGCTGGCCGGTCTCGCACCTGCCGGGGTGGTACCCGCGCATGGTCGCCCGCGGCGGCCCGACCTATGGGCTGCTGTACGGCCTGCTCGACGGCCGCCCGCAGA
Organism: Anaerolineales bacterium; assembly: GCA_034434015.1. Taxonomy (GTDB): domain Bacteria; phylum Chloroflexota; class Anaerolineae; order Anaerolineales; family UBA6663; genus SpSt-583. Next base: position 3,378 of record DAOUAB010000200.1, on the reverse strand, counting down.
TCCGCATGCTGGGCGGCGCGCTCTGGCCCCTAATGCGCGCCAACACGGCCCGTTTCCTGCGCGATTACCCGGCCGACCTTTACCTTTCGGTCCACCCGGCCTTCTGCCAGATGCTGCGCGGCATGGGCCCGGGCCGGCCGCCGTTCATCACCGTCGCCACCGATTTGATGGACGTCCATTCCCTGTGGTTTTGGCCCCGCTCCGACCTGTTCCTGGCGCCCACCGAGGCTGTCCGCGACCAGGCGCTCCGCCACGGCTACGCGCCGGACCAGGTCCGCGTCACCGGCCTGCCGGTGGCCCGGCGCTTCAGCGCGCCGGGCGACGATCGGGCCGCGCTCAAAGCCCGCCTGGGCTGGCCGGCGGACCGCCCGGCGGTGCTGGTGGTGGGCGGCGGCGAGGGCATGGGGCCGGTGTTCGCCGTCGCCCGCGCCATCGACCGCGCCGGCCTGCCCTGCGCCCTGGCCGTGGTGGCCGGCCGCAACGACGCGCTGCGGGCCAGGCTGGAGGCCGCGCACTGGCGGACGCCCGCGCACATTTACGGGTTCGTGCGCGAGATGCCGGACTTGATGCGCGCCGCCGATGTGCTGGTGAGCAAGGCCGGGGCGCTCACCATCTGCGAGGCCCTCATCACGGGCCTGCCGATCATCCTCTACGGCCGCGTCGCCGGCCAGGAATCCGGCAACGTCCGCTACGTCGTCGGCGGCGGCGCGGCGCTGTGGGCGCCGGGTCCGCGGCGCGTGGTGGCCGCGCTGCGGAGCTGGATCGGGCCGGGCGCGGACACGTCGGCGCGCCAGCGCGCGGCCGAGAACGCCCGTCGCCTGGCGCGTCCGGACGCCGCCCGGCGGATCGCCGAGATCGCCTGGGAGCTGGCGGGCGCCGCCCGGATCGGGGGCGGCTCGTGACGCTCAAAGCGTTCCGGCTTGTGTTGATCCTGATCGGCGTCGGCGGGCTGGCGGCCGGCGCCGCGGCGAGCGGGTACGCGCCGGCGGCTCCGCGCTTCGCCGGCTGGCGCAAGGTGATCGCGCCGCCCGGCGTGCTGGACCCCTCTCAGTCCGGCGTGCGCCTGTGGCACGATTACGGCGCATTCGCGCTCTATGCGGTAGCTGCGTCGGAGGTTGAACCGCTTGGCCTGCTGAACGATGAGCGCATTCGGTCCGGCGACGAGTTCGATACGCTCTACCTGGATGCGTACACGTTCAACCCGCTGCGCGAGACGCCGGCGACGCCGGACGGATGGGCAGAGACGTCGCCTGAGGGTTTCCGCCTGCACCTGATCCAGTTCGTCGGCCCGATCAAGGACGAGTGGCTGGCGCAGGTGCGCGCGGCCGGCGCGACCCCGGTCCATTACCTCGCCAACCACGGCTACCTGGTCTGGGCGGACGCCGCCGCCCGGGCGCGTTTGGACGCGCTGGCCCGCGCCGGCGACGTGGTCCAGTACAGCGCGCCGTACAGGCCCTATTTCAAGCTGGGGCGGACCCTGCGACTGCGCGCCGTGTCGGCGGGCGACACGATTACGGTGACGGTCCAGATGCTGCGCCATCCCGGCCAGGCGCTCACCGAGGCCTTTATCGCCGCGCGCCGGTCGGGCATCGTCGCGCCCTGGTCGGCGGTGGGCGGCTACCAGAACGCCACGCTGCGCGTGCCGGCCGCGGCCCTGCCCGAGATCGTCGCGCGCCCGGACGTGATCTGGGTCGGCGAGTATTTCCCCTACGAACTGCTGGATGAGGTGCAGACCCAGATCCTGGCCGGCCACCTGGACGCCGCGCGCGCCGGGCCATCCAGCCCCGGCTACCTGGCTTGGTTGACGGGACTGGGCTTCAGCCAGGACCCGAGCGACTACGCGATTGTGGACATCACCGACAGCGGCCTGGGCGACGGGACTCTGGACACCGGCGATCCCACACTGCATCGCCTGGGTGAAGCCGCTGAGCCAACCCGCGTGGCCTACCTCCTCAACTGCACCGGCGACGCCGACGGGCGCGACGTGGGCGGCCACGGCCACCTCAACGCCAGCATCGCGTTCGGCTACGACGCGCGCTCCGGCGCGCCGTTCAAAGATGCGGACGGTTTCAGCCGCGGCCTGGGCGTTAACCCGTTCGGGCGTCTGGCGGCCACGCGCCTGTTCAACGGGCTCGGCCAGGGCAACCTGGACCGGTGCGGGCACGCTCTGTCCGTCATGGTCCGCCAGAGCTATCTGAACGGCGCCCGCATCCTGAGCAACTCCTGGGGCTGCCCGGGCTGCGTGGGCGCTTATGGCCCGGACTCGCAGTTCTACGATTACGCCGTGCGCGACGCCGACGCCCAGGCCGCCGGGAACCAGGCGGTGACCGCGGTCTTCGCCGCCGGCAACAACGGACCGGGCGGCAACTCCATCAACACCCCGTCCAACGCCAAGAACATCATCACGGTCGGCGGGACCGAGAGCGACCGGCCGACCTGGACCGACGGCTGCGGCCAGGGGCCGGGCGACGCCGACAACGCCATGGACATCGTGGGCTTCTCCAGCCGGGGGCCGGCGCCGGGCGGGCGCGTCAAGCCGGAAGTGGTCGCCCCGGCCGCGCACATCCAGGGCGCGGCCAGCACCGCGCCGGATTACATCGGCAACAGCGTGTGCGACCAATACTTACCGGACGATCAGACGACCTTCGCGGCCTCTTCGGGCACCAGCCACTCGACGCCGGCCGTCTCCGGCGCTGTTTCACTGATCGACTACTGGCTGCGAAACGAGCTTAATGTGGCCGCGCCCAGCCCGGCCATGCTCAAGGCCTACCTGATCGCGCACACCACCTACCTGACCGGCACGACCGCCAACGACACACTGCCCAGCCCGAACCAGGGCTTCGGCCTGCCGGACCTGACGGCCGCCTTCGACGCGGCCAGCCGCCGCCTGGTGGATCAGACCGTGGTGTTCGACAACAGCGGCGAGACGTACACCCTCACCACCGCCGTCGCCGACGCCTCTAAACCGCTGCGGATCGTGCTGGCCTACACCGACCAGCCCGGCGCGGTGGGCGCGTCCGCGCCGCAGGTGAATGACCTTAACCTGAGCGTCCGGGTCGGGAGCACCACGTATCTCGGCAACCGCTTCGCCGGCCGCTGGAGCGTGGCCGGCGGGGCCGCCGATACGGCCAATAACGTCGAGGCCGTGTTTCTGCCGGCGGGCGCGACCGGGGCCGTCACGGTGACGGTGACCGCCTTCAACATCGCCGGCGACGGCGTGCCGGCCTTCGGCGACAGCGCCGACCAGGACTTCGCGCTGGTGTGCTACAACTGCGCTCAGACGCCGGGCTTTGAGGTGGTGGCCGCGCCCGCCGACCAGGCGGTCTGCACGACCGCAAGCGCCGCCTACACCGTGCAGCTCCCGGCGACGGGCGGGTT
>DAOUAB010000199.1:0-14109 GCA_034434015.1 Anaerolineales bacterium | reverse complement strand
CGCCGCGCCGCGTTCCACATGCCCGGCAGCGCCAGCAGCAGCGGAAGCCCGCCCCACAGCAGGGCCTCCGGCAGCCCCGGCGCCAGCGTGACGTTCTGCGCGTTCCACAGGCGCAGCACCGGATGCGTGTTCACCACCCACAAGGCGTGCGCCACCCACGGCGCCGCGCACACACCCACGACCAGCGCCGGCCGTAGGGGCGCATAGCGGCGCGCGCCTATCGCCCGCCACGCTGCGACGCCGCCCACCACCAGGCCGGCCGGCGCCAGCGCCATGGCGTGCACCAGGCCGAGGAGCGTCGTCGCCAGCGCCATTTGGGCCAGCGCCCCCGGCGTCGCCGGCTCTGCCAGCGCCAGCGCGAACAGCCACAGCATCAGCGCCCAGGCCAGCGGGAAATGGGCGTTGACGAAGAGGGACAGGAATGGGATGGACTCGGTGATGGTGAGGTCCGGCGGCAGCGGCGCGAACGGCAGCGCCAGCCAGCCCAGGCCGGAGCTCAGGCTGAAAAACAGCCACGGCCCCAGGCGCGTCCCTGGCTCGAGGAGGAAGCGCGCCATCAGGTGGTCGGCGGCGGCCAGGAACAGCGCGCCGTTGGCCACGCGCGCCAGATGATAGGCCGCCTCCAGGCTCCCCCCGGTCCAGCGCGCGACATGGCCCAGGAACAGATAATACGTGTAGAGGAAGACGCCGGGGCCCGGCTCGGCCGTGTAGGGCAGCGTGAACAGCCACTCGCCGCGCCAGCCCTCGCGCATCTTGGCCAGATACGAATAACCGTCTTGCAAGGCCATCAGGACGCCGCCGAACACGGTCGGCCCCGGCAGCGCCCAGGCCAGCAGATAGGGCGCGTTGACCGCCAGCAGGATCAACGCGCCCAGCCCGAGCCGGCGCGCCCCGTCGGAGTGAAGACGCATGGGCAGGATTGTAATCGAGATGCGGATTTGGGCTATAATCGCGGCGCATGAGCCGCGTGAGCAGCCTCTACCGCTTGCAGGAGATCGATCTGGACCTCGACGCCTGCCGGGCCCGGCTGGCCGAGATCGAGCGCGCCCTGAGCAGCTATCCGGCGGTGGCGGCGGCGCGTGAACGGCTGCTCTCCGCCGAGTCCCACTATCGCTCGGCGCGGGTGACCCTGCAGGAGCTGGAGCTGGAGAACGGATCGCTGGCCGCCAGGATCAGCGACGCCGAGCAGCGCCTGTACAGCGGCCGGATCCGCAATCCCAAAGAACTCCAGGATCTGCAGACCGAGATCGACTCGCTCAAGCGCCGGCTGGCCGCCAACGAGGAGCGCCAGTTGAACGCCCTGATCGAGGCCGAGGTCGCCGAGACGCAGGCGGCCGGTTCACAGGCCGAACTGCAGACGGCCGAGAACGAGGCCGCCCGTCAGCAGAGCGTGCTGAGCGACGAACGCAGCCAGATCGAAGCCCGCCTGCGCCGTCTGGAGCCCGAGCGCGCCGCGTTGCGCGAATCGCTCCCCGAATTCGACCGGCAGGTGTACGACCGCCTGCGCCAGGCCAAGCACGGCCGCGCCCTGGCGCGCCTGGACGACGGCGCCTGCAGCGCCTGCGGCCTGGAACCCACCCCGGCCGTCCGCCAGGAGGCCCGGCGCGCCGCCGAATTGGTGCGCTGCCCCGGCTGCGACCGCATCCTGTACGTCGAGTGAGTATGCGGTTCCCCGCGATCGATCCCTTTTCGTTCTGGCTGGGCTTCTTCGCCGCCTGGGCCGTCGTCGCCCTGATCTGGGCCAACCGGCGCCACCTCGTCTATCTGCGCGATCAGACCTACGACAGCCTGCGCGGCGTGCGCGAGCGCCTCACCCAGGGGACCGAGCGCAACTGGCGGGCCGACACGTATCGTTACGCCCAGAGCGCCCACCTGGCCGGCGCCCTGTTCGCGCTCGACGACGTCCTGATCCCGCCGCGCTTCTGGCCGCCGCAGCCCGAGGTCGATCCGGCCCGGCCGCTGCCGGATGAAGACCTGAACACCATCATCCCGCAATTGCCGGATGCGCCCGGTCTGGCCGCGCTCTACCGCGCCCCGACGCTGAGCCTGGAGAGCGTGCTGAACGGGAGCCAGTCCATCGTCATCCTGGCCGGGCCGGGCAGCGGCAAGACGACGGCCCTGGCCCACCTCGCCAGCCGGGCCGCGCAATACGATGAAACCCTCTTTCCGGACGCGCCGACCCCGATCTTCGTCCATGCCGCCGACCTGGAGCTGCCGCCCAGGTCCAAGGACGATCTGCTCCAGCCCCTGATCGCGGCGGCCCAGATGCGCGCCTCGGCCCTGACCGCGGCGACGCTGGCGCGTCATCTCCGGCTCCGGCTGCGCGAGTTCAATTGCGTCCTGCTGCTGGACGGTTTCGATGAACTGCCCGCGGCTCAGACGCAGACCGCCGCCGACTGGCTGGGCCGCTTCCGCAAGCAGTATCCGGCCCACCGCGTTATCGCCGCCGCCGGCGCCGTCGGCTATGGCCCGCTCACCAGCCTCGGCCTGGCGCCGCTCTGGCTGGCCCCGTTCACGCCGGACGAGCAAAGCCAGCTGGCCGTCAGGTGGAGCGAGGCCTGGGCCAGGGCCCGCGGCCGGGCGGCGCGCAAGCCGGGCCCCGGCGACGTGGACGCGCACATCCTCCTGGGTTGGTTGAGCCTCGGCAACCGCGGGCGCACCCCGGCCGAGTTGACGCTCAAAATCTGGGCCGGCTTCATGGGCGACGCGCGCGGCCCGCGCCCGGCCGACGCGCTGGAAGCCTACCTGGCGCGCCACGGCGTCAACGCCGCCGGCCGGCGGCTGCTGGGCAAGCTGGCGCTGGCCGCGCTGGCCGCGCAGGACGCCGCCGGCGTCGCCCGCTCGGCCGCGCGCGAACTGGCCGCGCCGCTGGTCGCCAGACCGGACGGCCAGTTCGAGGTGGAGCCGAACGCCTTTCTGGACCAGCTGATCGCCCAGCGCGTGCTCATCCGCCAGGGCCGCGACCGCCTCAACTTCCGCCATCCGCTGGCGCTGGCGTATTGCGCCGCGGCCGCGCTCGCCGCCGAACCGACCACGGCCGCCTACCCGGCCTCCACGGCGCTCACGCCGCTCTGGGTCTGGACGCTCTACTTCCTGGCCGCCCTCGGCGACCTGACGCCGGCCGTCAAGCAGTTGCTCTCACAGCCGCCGGACGTCCTTCAGACCGAACCGCTCACCTGCGCCCTGTGGCTGCGCGATTCGCCGCCCGGTGCCCCCTGGCGCAACGACATCCTGCGCCGCCTCAGCAAGCTCGTGACCGACCGCACACTCCCGGAAACGCTGCGGGCGCGGGCCCTGGCCGGCTTTGTGGCCGCCCAGGAGCCGGCGGCGGTGGCGCTGTTCAAGCAGGCGCTGGCCAGCCCGGACCCATTCACGCGGCGGCTGGCGGCGCTGGCTCTCGGCGCGCTGGGCGACGGCAGCGTCGTGCCGGCCCTGGCCGCGCTGTTCAACGATCCTTATCTCGACGTGCGCTGGGCGGCGGCGCTGGCCCTGTCCGTCCAGGCCACCGAGGCGGCCGTCAACGTCCTCAAGCAGGGCTTGTTCACGGGCGACGACGGCGTGCGCCAGGCCTGCGCCCAGGCCCTGGCGCGCCATCCCGAAGCCGGTCACGAGCTGCTCAAGGAAGCGGTGACCAGCCCGGAGATCTCCACGCGCCGCGCCGCCATCCTCGGGCTGGCCGAGATCGGCGCCGACTGGGCCAACCAGATTATTGAAGTCCGCCAGCGGGATGAGACCGAGTGGTATGTGCGCAACGCCGCCAACGAGGTGGTCGCCCGGCTTAAGGAGCCGCCGGACCGCGCGCCGCACCCCTACACGCCGCCAGAGGCGCAGGGCTGGCTGATCACCTGGGCGGCCGGCCACGGCGCCGGAGTGCCGCCCGGCCGCGGCGCCATCGAGATCCTCAACCGGGCGCTGCGCGAGGGCGATGAGCCGGTGCGGATTGCGGCCGCCGATGCGCTGGCGCGCCTGGGCGACCCGGCCGGCGCGCGCGACCTGTATACGGCCCTGCGCGACCCCGAGTACCCGCTGGTCCGCGACGCCGCCTACCGCGCGCTGGCCCAGCTGGCCGCCGCGACCGGCCAGCGCATGCACGCGCCCCTGGCCTGAAGGGCCGCTTACTTTTTCTTCTTCGCCTTCGCCTTAGCCACGGCCGCCTTGACCGACCGTGAGACGGCCGACTCCTTCTTCGCCGCCGCCTTCACCCGGGCGTCCACATCCATCGGGCTGACGCCCACCAGCGAGATCAGCTTGCGCTCGGAGGCGAGGCCGGCCACGATCTCCACCTGGCCGGGCGTAATCCCCATCAGCCTGGCCAGGTAGTCGATCAGCGCTGCGTTGGCCCGGCCCTCTTCGGCCGGGGCCGCGATGTGGATCTTCAGGGTGCCGTCATCCATCACGCCGGCAACCTGCGTCTTCTTGGCTTTGGGCGTCACTTTGACCGTGATCGCCGCCCCGGTGCGCGCATCTTTGAAGGTGGTCATGGCTGCTTCCCGTGGAGTCTGACGACGGCGCTAAAAGGCCGACCGGATCAGGAGCTTGATGAGCTCGCCCAGCAGCTGGATGGCGATCAGCGCCACCATGATCGAGAAATCGAACATCCCGACCGGCGGGATCAGGCCCCGGAACGGCTGCAGGATCGGCTCGGCGATCTGGGCAATGGCGCGCCGCAGCGGATGCCAGGGCTCCAGCGGCGCAAACGACATCAACGCGTGTACGATCAGGACCAGGGTCAGGGTATAGACGATGATATCCACGATTGAGGTCAGACCGGCAGCCACACTCGCGCTCCTTTATTCACGTTCCCCGAAGATCGCCCGGCCCACCCGCACCAGGGTAGCGCCCTCGGCGATGGCGCCTTCGAAGTCGTCCGTCATCCCCATCGACAATTCCGGCCACTCGGCCTGAGGCCAGCGCGCGCGCGCCGCCGCCTGCAGCTCGCGCAGCCGGGCGAAGTAGGGCCGCGCGCTGACGTGATCCGTCCCCAGGGGCGCCATCGTCATCAGCCCGCGCACCTGCACGCCGGGCAGGTCCAGCACCCGGCCGAACTCGTCCAGCAGCGCCGGCCAGCCCGCCGGGTCGTGCGCCGTGAAGCCGGTCTTGCTCGTCTCGCCCGAGACGTTGCACTCCAGCAGGATCGGCTGGCGGCGGCCCGCGTCCTGCGCCAGGCGGCTCAGGCGCTCCGCCAGCCGGACCGAGTCAACCGAATGCACCAGCGCAAAACCCGCCGCAATCACGTCGCGGGCCTTGCGGCTCTGCACATGCCCGATCATGTGCCAGCGGACCGGCGCGGCCGGCCCCCGCGCCGCGCGCACGGCCGCGATCTTGGGCACGGCCTCTTCCACGCGGTTCTCGCCGAAGTCCGCCTGGCCCCCGGCCACGGCGATCAGCACGGTCTCGGCCGGGAACGTCTTGGAGACGGCCACCAGGCGGATCGTGGCCGGGTCGCGCCCGGCGCGTTCGGCGGCCCGGGCGATCTGCGCGCGCACGGCCGCCAGGTTGTCCAGCACGCTCACCGCAGGGCAAGCAACGCCCCGAAACGGCCGGTCTGCCCGCGCTCGCCCCGGTGCGAGAAAAAATCATCCGTCCGGCACGCCGTGCACACGCCGCCGATCTCGATCTGGCCGACGCCGGCCGCCCGCAGCGCCTCGGCGTTGGCGGCCCACAGGTCCAGGTGCGTGCGGCCGCCCACGTCGAGCAGCAGCCCGGCCGCGCGCCCATCGAACACGGCCCGCGTCTGGGCCGCCACCTCCGGCCCGACTTCGTAATGACACGGCCCGATCGAGGGCCCGATGCCGGCGATCAGGTCCTGCGGCCGGGAGCCATACCGCTCGGCCAGGGCGCGCACCGCCGCCGCCGCGGCCTTGAGCAGCGAGCCGCGCCAGCCGGCGTGGACCAGGCCCGCCGCCCGGCGCACCGGGTCATACAGCAGCACCGGCACGCAATCCGCGAAACGCAGAAACAGCGTCACGTCCGGCCGGTCGGTGATGATCACGTCGGCCCTGGCCGCGTCGGCGTTCAGGTCGCGCGGCGCCTCGGCCGCCACCACGTCGGCGGAATGCACCAGCCACAGGTCGGCGACGCTGTCCGGAGGCAGGCCCACCGCCCGGAAGGCGCGCTCGCGGTTCTCGCGCACGTTCTCGCGGCTGTCGCCGACGCTGATGGACATGTTGAGGGAAGCCCACGGCCCGGCGCTGACGCCGCCGTGCCGGGCGAAGATCGCATGGGTCAGATGCGGCTGGTCGAAACTTTCAAATTGATAATACCGGATCGCGCCGGCCTGCCGGACTCTCATCGCCGCCAGTTTACCACGCCTGGGTGCGCGCCGCGCCGCCTACCGCAGCACGCGTTCGTCCCCCACCCGTTTGGTGACGCCGGCCGCGTCGAGGTGCTCCATGAGCGCCAGAGCATATTTGCGCGAGGTCTTGAACAGGTCGCGCACCTCGGCCACCGTGATCTTGCCATGTGCGCGGAGATGGTTGCGGATCGCGGCCGCCATCGCCGCATACGTCTCCGGCAAGAGCAGCACATCGGGCGACACCGGCTGCAACCGGCCCAGATCGATCAGCGCCGCCAGCACGTCTTCGCCGACGCGGGCCGCGCAATCCCGGGGCAACGGCGTGTTGTAAGGGTCGCGGCGGAAGTCGGCCAGGAGCGCGTCGATCCGCGCCTGCTGCTCCGGCGTGAACGTGACGGTGTGGCCGGGCAGACGCACCGCCGCGCCGGAAGCCGCCAGCCGGCCGGCCTCCACGGCATAGGCCAGCACGGCGTTGAAAGCGCGCACCGTGAGCGGCGGCGCCTTGCGGGCGGCCAGGCTCTGCGCCAGGCGGCTCTTCAGTTCCTCGCGCGGCATGCCGCCGCGCAGCGGATGCTGGCGGTGGTAGCTTTCCAGCGCGCCCTGCAGGTCCGCGGCCAGTCGGTTCCAGCCGGCGCGCGTCGTCACCAGCGCCTCGCCGTCCAGCTCCACCAGCTCCCCGGCCGCGCGCAGCTCGGCGACGGCCTCCGCCGCCGTTTCGGCCTCCAGCGCCGCCCGGGTCACCGCCTCTTTGAGCGGGGCCGGGCCCAGCCCTTCCAGCGCCTGCGCCAGGATCTCGCCCGGTGTGCCGCGGGCGGCCCGCTCGAGCGCCGCCAACACGTCCAGGTCGTGCTGGCGGTGGCGGCGCCGGGGCTGCGCGTCCACCACCACGCCGCCGCCGATGGTCGCGCCGGGCGATGGCCGCCGCAGGATGTAGCGTTGACCTTTGGCCGCCACGATCGGCTCGGCGCAGACCAGCTGAAGCCAGCCCGTCTCACCGGGTTTCAGCTCTTCACGCCCCAGCAGACGCGCGGCGGCCTGGACCTCGGCCGCGCCCAGGAACAACTTGACGGCGGCGTTATGCTTGAGCGGCAAGCCGGCGTCGGCCAAATGGCGGAAATGGACGTCGAGCAGCGTCGTCGCCCGCAGCGTGCCAGGGTGCGCCACAACCATGCCGCGCCGCACCTGGCTGAATTCGACGCCGGTCAGGTTGACGGCCACGCGGCTGCCGGGCACGGCGCGCTCGAGCCTGGTCTTATGCGTTTGCAGACCGCGCACCCGCGCCGGCAGACCGGCGGGCAGCAGTTCCACGGCCTCGCCCAGGGCCAGCGCGCCGTCGCTCAGGGTGCCGGTGACCACCGTGCCAAACCCGGTCAGGCTGAAGACCCGGTCGATGGGCAGACGCGGGCGGCCCAAATCCGGGCGCGGCGGCTGCGCAGCCAGGACCGCTTGCAGGCGATCCTTAAGCTCGGCCAGACCGCGGCCGGTCCGGGCCGAAACCGGCGTGAGGGGCGCGCGCTCCAACACCGTGCCGCGCACGGCTTCGCGCACATCGGCGGCCACCAGCGCCAGCCAGTCTTCGTCCACCAGGTCGGCCTTGGTGAGCGCAATCACGCCGGCCGGGATGGCGAGCAGGTCCAGGATGGCAAGGTGCTCGCGTGTCTGGGGCATCACCCCCTCGTCGGCGGCCACCACGAACAGCGCGGCGTCGATCCCGCCGACGCCGGCCAGCATATTCTCGATGAAGTCGCGGTGGCCGGGGACGTCAATCACGCCGACCGGCTCGCCCCCGGGCAGCGTGAACCACGCGAAGCCGAGATCGATGGTCATCTCGCGCTCGCGCTCTTCTTTCAGGCGGTCCGGGTGGATGCCGGTGAGGGCCTCGACCAGCGTGGACTTGCCGTGGTCGACGTGGCCGGCGGTGCCGATGACACGCATAGGGGCTGGGGACTAGGGATTAGGGGCTGAGGCTGGGTTGAACCAGATCCCAGCCCCTGACCCCCAGCCCCTTATCACCTTACTTTCGCAAATTGCTGATCGTACTCGGCCGCCATCTCGCGCAGAAGGTTGAGCAGGTTTTGCAGGCGGGCGGCGTCCACTTCGCGCATGTGACGCAGGCCGTCCAGCACTTCGCCCATCTGCTCGTCCAGCGCTTCCAGCCGTTCCGCGTGCTTGGCCGCAGCCCGGTCGTGCTCGCGCCATTGCTCGTCGCGCAGCAGCATGTGGGTCGTCCAGCGCTTCTGGTCATCGGCCAGGAAAGCCGCCCAATCCTGGCGCAGCCGGTCCTCAGACAGGCGCTGGATCTCGGACACCTCGTTCAGGCGCCGCTCGAGGAGCTCGGACGCCTGGCGCAGATCGCCGGCCGAGCGCATCATCTCGCGGTTGGTCTCGGCGTACTGGTTGACGCGCCGCGCGTATTCGTCCATCGCCTCGACCGAGGCTTCGACCCTGGCCTTCAACTCCACCCAGGCGCGTTCCTGCTCGCTGTGGCGGATGGACTGCGCCTCCATCCACTGCGTCTGCGCCGTGCGCCGCTCGGACTCGGCCTGCATCACGTCGAGGATGCGCGCCTCCGCCCGCCGGGCAACGTCCTCCACGATCTCGAGCTTGCCGCGCGCCTCATCCAGCCGCCGGCGCTGCTCCGAGATTTCCGCCTGCAGGTCGGCGATGCGCTTGGCGTCCTGGCGCCGCCCCTCCTCCACCAGGGTCACCGCCCGGTTGCGCTCGTCCACATGCTTGGTGAATTCGGCGACTTTCTTCTGCAGTTCGGCGATTAGGCGCGCGATGCGCCCCTCCTCCTCCTTGCGCGCCTCCAGCTCGCGCTCGAGGCGCGGCAGGTTTTCCAGGCCCTTGCGCACTTCGCCCAGCGACTTGTTCAGGCCGTCCCGCTCCACCTTGCGCAGGCGCTCGTCCTCGCGTTCGGCCTCCTGACGGCGCTTCTCCAGCTCGTCCACCTGGCGCCCCATCTCCTTGCGGTAGCCATCCAGGATCTCATCCAGCTTGTTCACCCGCTGAAGCTGGGACGTGGTCGCGGTCAGTTGCGACTCCAGCTGCTGCACGCGGCGCGCCAGCGCGCTGTTATCGTTGGCCATCGCCGCCAGGCGTTCCTGCAGCGCCGTGATCTCCTGCTTGTCTTTGCGTCGTTCGCCGTCCAGCCAGTCCACCGTCTTCGACAGTTGCGCCAGGTCCATGGCCCCATCTCCCGTGAATGCCCCCCGCACATCTTAATGCGGAAGATTATACCGGCGCGCCGACAAAAGGCCAAAGACACGCGCGCCAGGGGTGCCTTCGCCGCCGGTGGTCAATCTCCAGGCCGCCGCGCCGGGGCGCAACCATTGCCACCGTCGCCCCGGCGAAGGCCGGGGCCCAGAAGCGCCCGCTCGTCTGCGCGCGTCTTTTTCTGGAGGCCGGCTTTCGCCGGCATGACGTGGGTGAGGGGTGACGGGAACAGGCGCCGCGCCCGGGCGCAACCATTTCCACCGTCGCCCCGGCGAAGGCCAGGGCCCAGAAGCTCCCGTTCGTCTGCGCGCGTCTTCTTCTGGAGGCCGGCTTTCGCCGGCATGACGTGGGTGAGGGGTGACGGGAACAGGCGCCGCGCCCGGGCGCAACCATTGCCACCGTCGCCCCGGCGAAGGCCGGGGCCCAGAAGCGCCCGCTCGTCTGCGCGCGTCTTCTTCTGGAGGCCGGCTTTCGCCGGCATGACGTGGGTGATGGGTGTCTGACAGGCGACGGGTCAGCCAGCCCAAAAGCTCGAAGGCACCCCGCGCCGGCCGACCCGCGTGCTACAATCCCGTCATGCGCCTGGGCCTGGACGTCCGGTTGACGTACTACTCGCGGGGCGGGATCGCCAAATACGTGCGCCGGCTGGCGGCCGGCCTCCCCGAACTCGCGCCCGAGCACGCGCACCTGCACTTCTATCGCCGCACGCACATGGAGACTTTCTCGCCCCGCGCGCGGCGCGTCGAGTGCTGGACGCCGGCCCATCACCGGCTGGAAACGCTGGCCCTGGCCGCCGAGCTGCTGCCGCACCGGCTGGACCTGTTCCACTCGCCGGACTTCATCCCGCCGCGCTTCGGCGCCCGGCGACGCGTCATCACCGTCCATGACCTGGCCTTCCTGCGCTACCCGCAGTTCCTCACCCCGAACAGCCGCCGCTACTACAACGGCCAGATCGCGTCCGCCGTGCGCCGCGCCCACGCCATCGCCGCCGACTCGCAGGCGACCCGGGACGACCTGGTGGAACTGTTGCATGTGCCGCCTGAGCGCATCACCGTGATCCACCTGGGCCTGGACCCGGAGTTCTATCCCCGGCCGGCGGAGGCGGTGCAGGCCGTGCTGACGCGCCACGGCCTGGCGCCCGGTTACGTGCTCTTCGTCGGCACCTTCGAGCCGCGCAAGAATGTGCCCGGCCTGCTGCGCGGTTACGCCCGGCTGCGGGCGCGCACCGCCGACGCGCCGCCGCTGGCGCTGGCCGGGCTGCGGGGCTGGCTGTTTGAGGAGACGATGGGGCTGGCGCGCGATCTGGGCCTGGACGCGCACCTGCGCTTCTTCGAGGATTTTCCGTCGGCCGACCTGCCCGAGATGTACACGGGCGCCGGGGTCTTCGTGCTGCCGTCGCACTACGAGGGCTTCGGCTTCCCGGTGCTGGAGGCCATGGGGTGCGGCACACCGGTCGTCATCGCCGACCGGTCCTCCCTGCCCGAAATCGCCGGCGACGCCGCGCTCAAGGTGGATCCCGACGACGCCGAAGCGCTGGCGGAAGCCCTGGAGCGCGCGCTCGGCGATTCGGCGGCGCGGGCGGAGCTGAGGCGGCGCGGCCTGGAACGCGCGCAGGCGTTCACCTGGGAGAAAACCGCGCGCGAGACGCTGGCGCTGTATGAGCGGGTGTTAATGTCGTAGGGGCGGGTCGTAGGGGCAGGTTTAAGACCTGCCCCTACGACGATGTCGGACCGATCACCGCCGGACCAGCGTCATCGGCAGGCCGTCGCTCGTCCGCAGCACGAAGATCGGGTTCGGGCGCACGGGATGACCCGGGACCAGGCGCAGGGCGAAGCGCGCCGCGACGGCGGCCAGGACCAGATGGGCCTCGGTCAGCGCGAACTGGTTGCCGATGCACAGCCGCGGGCCGGCGCCGAACGGCAGGTAGGCGAACGCCGGCCGGCCGTCCGCCCGCTCGGGCGTAAACCGGTCCGGGTCAAAGCGCTCCGGCTCCTCCCAGAAACGCGGATCGTGATGGACGTTGATGATGATCAGGCTGACGCTGGCGTCCGCCGGGATTCGATAGCCGCCCAACTCATCCTCGTCCACGCTCTGGCGCGTCACGCCCCAGGCCGGCGGATACAGGCGCAGCGCCTCGTCAATGACGCGCCGCGCATACGGCAGGTTGGGCAGGTCCGCCATCGTCGGAATCCGCCCACCCAGCGCCGCATCGACCTCCGCGTGCAGCCGGCGCTCGACGTCCGGGTTCTGCGAGAGCAGGTAGAACGTCCACGTCAGGGCGGTGGCCGTGGTCTCGTGGCCGGCGAACATCATCGTGCCGATCTCGTTATGCAGTTCCGCATCCGTCATCCCCTGACCGGTGTCCGCGTCGCGGGCCTGCATGAGCATCCCGAGCAGATCGGGCTGATCGGCGCCGGACGCGCGGCGTTCCCGGATCATGGCCGCAATCGTGCGGTCAATGGTGGCCGCCGCCCGGTTGGTGAGGCGGTTGCGACGCGTGGGCACCCAGCGCGGCGGCGGGAACGGCTGGCCGAAGCGGTAGTTGACGTACTCGCTCAGGTCGGTGAACGCGTCGCCCAGGGCGCTTGACTCCCGGCTCAAGTCCACGCTGAACAGCGCCCGGCCGGCGATCCGCAGCGTCAGCGCCATCATCTCCTGGTCCATCGCCAGAGCCTGCCCGGCCGGGACGCGCTCCCAACGTTCGAGCATCTCCCCCGTGCACTCCGTCATCAGGCCGGCGAAACCCGCGATCCGCTGACGGTGGAAAGCCGGCTGCATCAGGCGCCGGCGGCTCAGCCACTCGTCGCCGTCGGCCGTGAACAGGTTCAGGCCCAGCATCTCCTTGACGATGGCGTTGAAGAACGTGTTGCGCCGGTAATTGCGGTTGTTGTCCTGCAGAATGTGCTTGAAGTGGTCGGGATGGCTGACGGCGTAAGTGTTCACGCCCATGAACGGCACGCGCGCCACGTCGCCGTACTGGCGCGCCACGTCCCGGTACATCCCCAGCAGGTCGCGGCGCAGGTCCGGGAGCATGCCCCACAACCAGTGCCCGCGCGGCCCGGGCGGCAGCGGGAGGCGCTGAGGGGCGAGCGGCGTCTGGGACGGGGCGGCGGTGGTTTGCGTCATCGGCTCACTCCTGATTGTGAAATATATAACAAATAAGAGCAGGTTTGTCAATACCGAATCGCGAGCACCCTCGACACGCCCGCGGTCTTCAGGGCACAGGGTAGAAGAAACCGAAAGAGAGGCCCGGGCTATCCCGGGACGACCACGCGCAGTGCGCGCGGCACGATGGCGGCAATGACCGGCGTCTGCGCTACCACCTCGCCGCCGAAGGCCACTGCCTGCGGCGGGTCAGCGGCTACCCGCACCTCCCGCCCCTGCCAGTGCTGGACCTCCACCCCCAGGTCGGCGCCCACGAAATTGCTGGTGGCGATGGCGACCAGCGCCGGGAGGTCCACGGCGCTGAGCACGATCACGTCCAGCAGGCCGTCGTCCACGCTGACGCCCTGCGCCAGCGCCAGGCCAGTGACGCCCATCTGCGCCGAGTTGGCGATGGTGCACTGGACGCCCTGCGTGCCGATCTCGCGCCCGTCGATGGTGAGGCGGAAACGGAGAGGGGTCAGGCCGCCCAGCTTCTGCAGCGCCGTGAGCGGATAGGCCAGCGGACCGAGCTGGTCCTTGAGCGCGCGGTCGGTGCCGCGCAGCAGTTCGGTCTCCAGCCCGATCGAGGCGCGCAGCACGAACAGGTGCTCGCCGATCCGGCCCAGGTCAATCTGGCGGACGCGCGGCGCGGGCGCGCACGCCAGGGCGACGGCGGCGGCCAGGTCCAGCGGCACGCCCAACTCCGTCGCCAGGGCATTGCCGGTCCCGCCGGGCAGGATCGCCAGCGCCGCCTCGCCCCCGGCCAGCGCGCCGGCCGCCTCCTTAATGGTGCCGTCGCCGCCGCACACCGCGATGAGCGGCTCGCCGGCCGCCTGAAGCTGTCCTGCCAGGCGGAACGCGTCCCCGGCCTGCCGGGTCAGGAACACTTCCCAATCCCGCCCGGCGTCTCGGAAGGCCCGGTTGAGAATCTTCAGTACCGGCAGGTCCGGGCCGGACGCCGGGTTGAGGATGATCGGGAGGCGGCGCGGCATGCCGGGACTATACCACCAACCCCGCCCCTGCCCTCTCCGGCGCCATGCGGCGCGGGGGAGGGCCAGGGAGGGGCCGGCCTTGCCTACGCTTCCACGGGCGCCAGCCCGGTGAGCGCGCCCAGCTCGGCGTGCTCGCGCTCGCGCCGGAACTGGCGCGTATAAAGCTCGTAGTAGTGGCCGCGCTGCCGCAACAGCTCGGCGTGCGCGCCCATCTCGGCGATGCGGCCCGCCTCGATGACCAGGATGCGGCTGGCGCGCTTGATGGTCGACAGCCGGTGGGCGATGACGAACGTCGTCCGGCCCGCCATCAACTGCTCCATGCCGCGCTGGATCAGGGCCTCGGTCACGGTGTCCACCGAGCTGGTGGCCTCGTCCATGATCAGGATCTCGGGGTCGGCCAGCACGGCGCGCGCCAGGCTGATGAGCTGCTTCTGGCCCACCGACAGCAGGTTGCCGCCCTCG
>DAOUAB010000198.1:0-9440 GCA_034434015.1 Anaerolineales bacterium | reverse complement strand
TCGTTGGCCCGCGCCAGCTCGCGCGTGCGCTCGGCCACGCGCTGTTCCAGGGTTTCCAGCACGCGCGCGCGCTGCAGTGCGTTCCCGCCCACCTCGGCGAGGGTGTTGAGCAGGCGCAGGTCGGCGTCGGTGAAGACCCGCGGCGCGATCGTGGTGATGGCCAGGACGCCGCTGACCGCGTCGCCCGACCGCAGGGGCGCGTAGAGCGCCGGCCGCGCCAGAGGCTCGGGGCCGAAGAGTTTCACCGTCGTCGCCTGGTGGGCGAGCGGGTCCCGCCACAGGTCCGCCGTGCGGTAGGGCCGCCCAGTGCGGAAGACATGCCCGGCGATGGAGTTGTCCAGCGGCAGGCGCTCGCTCAAAGCGGCTTCCTGGATGTTCTGCGAACGGACATAAACCAGGCTGCGCTCGTCAACGTCCGGCACCAGGATGACGCTGGTCTCCGCCTGGAAGAATGCGCGGCTGCGGTCCACCAGCAGGTCGAGGATCTGCGAGGTGGCCTCCACGGTCCGCAAGGCGGCCGAGACCTCGTTGAGGGCCTCCAGATCAGCCGTACGCTGCAACGTCTCCTCGAGCAGGCGCTCCTTCTCGACGGCCAGCGCCAGCGCGTCCGTGAGCTGGCCCAGCAGCGTGAAATTGGCCGCCCGATACCCGTCCGGCTCCGTCCACAGCAGCGCCAGCGCCCCGATGACGCGCGAGCCCGCCTGCAGTGGCAGCGTGACCCGCGCCTGCACCTCCAGCGCCGCCAGCGCCTTATCCACCGCCAGGCCGGAGGCCGAGACGTCGGCAACATGTTCCGGCTGCCCGGCCAGGATCGTCTCCGACACCAGGCCGCGCTCCAACGCCGCGCGCGGCGCCGGCTCCCGGCTGGCCAGGCTCTCGTCCAGGCCGATCAGGCGGAACGATTTCCCTGCCTCGGCGAGCAACGCCATGAGAACATGCCGGCACTGCGTGAGGCGCGCCAGGCCGGCCGCCAGCGCGGGGAAGTGGCCGGGGATGCTGGGCACGATGCTTAACTGGCGCAACAGATCACTGGCAATCGCCAGCTCGTCGGCGTGACGCCGCGTCTCGTCGAACAGGCGCGCGCGCGCGATGGCGAGCGCGATCTGGCCGGCGGCCTGCTCGCCGCGTTGAATCTCGTCCGGGGTGAAGTGATGGGGCGGCCGGAAGGCGATGATGGCGGCGCCCAGGCGCCGGTCGCCGGCGATGAGCGGCAGCCCCAGCTGGGTCTCGGTCGGCAGGCCGACCACCAGCGTCGGGTCGAGGTAGGGCGTGGCGTGGATATCGTCCACCACCAGCACGCGGCCGGCCTCCAGCACTGAGCGGGTCAGGGTCACGGCGCCCGGCGCCGGGTTGAAGCGCTGGGCGTACACGCCGCGCAGCGGCCCATAGGCCGCCGCCGGGATGGTGCGCTGGTGGGCCTCATCCCACAGCGTCAGATAGCAGGCGTCGGCCCCGGTCAGCTCGCCCAGCCGATCGGCCATGATCTGCAGGAGCGTCGGGAGCGCGTCGGTGGTCACGGCGGCGCGCGTCATCTCGTTGAGCACGGTCAGGTAATGGACGCGGCCGGCTTCGGCCTCGAACAGGCCGGCGTTTTGCAGCGCCAGCGCCACCGACACGGCGGCCGCCGTCAACAGCGGCACATGCTCATCCTGATAAAAGCGCTCGCGGTCGCCCAGCAGGCTGAGCACGCCGATCAGCTCATCGCCGGCCAGCAGCGGCACGATGACGGCCGAGCGGATGCCGTCGTCCAGCTCGGGGAAGGGCACCCAGCGCGCGTCCCGGCTCACGTCCGGCACCGCCAGCGGCCGGCGCTGCTGGGCGGCGTAGCCCACCACGCCGTGGCCGAGCGGCACGCGCTGGGCCACGGCCTCGGCCGACAGCGCCGCGTAGCCCGAGACGCGCGCCAGGCGCACCGCCGCGCCCCCCGGCTCGCTGAGATAGAGCACGGCCCTGGTCGCCCCGATGGCGGCCCGCATCACTTCCAGCGCGCGCAGCGCCACCTCCTGCGGGTTGAGGGTGGAGGCCAGGCTCTGGCTCAGGTTGAGCAGCAGCTCCAGCCGCTGTCGCTCTTTTTCGAGCGCGGTGTACAGGCGGACGTTCTCGATGGCGATGGCGGCGCGGTCGGCGAACAGACGCGCCACGTCCACATCGGCGTCATCGAAGCGATGCCGGCGCTCGTCCAGCACGAGCAGCACGCCGAGCAACTGGCCCTGCCACAGGATGGGCACCCCCAGCAGCGAGTGGACCACGCTCGGCCCCGCGCCGTCCGGCGGGGCGTAATCGCCGACCACCAGCGTCTCCCCGGTCTGGGCCACCCGGCCGGGGACATCCTCGCCAACCGCCACCCGCTGCGGCGGGCCGCCCGGCGGCAGTCGATGGGTGGCCGCCACGCTCAAGACCTCGGTCGTGGCGTCCAGCGCGTAATAGGCGGCGGCCTGGGTCTCCAGCAGGCGGACCGCGCCTGAGACCAGCGTCTCCAGCAGCGACGGCAAATCCAGCCGGGCGCGGACGCTCATTTCCAGGCCGACGTCGTGCAGGGTGGTCAGCGCGGCCACCCGGCGGCGTTCGGCCTCAAACAGGCGCGCGTTCTGCAGCGCCAGGGCGGCCTGACCGGCGAAAGCGGCCAGGCGCCGGGCGTGTTCC
Source organism: Anaerolineales bacterium (assembly GCA_034434015.1). Taxonomy (GTDB): domain Bacteria; phylum Chloroflexota; class Anaerolineae; order Anaerolineales; family UBA6663; genus SpSt-583. Next base: position 6,797 of record DAOUAB010000198.1, on the reverse strand, counting down.
GGCTGATAGAAATCCGTCTGGACCTTGTCCAGGCTGATGAAGGCCACGACATTCCCCTGAGCCACGACCGGCGTCCCCGCCCAGGACTGGAAGTGGCTGAGGGCCTCGATCTGGACCCAGCCGGGGTACGCTTTCAGATCGGAGATGACGAAGGCCTGGCCGGTCTCCACCATCTGGCGCAGATTCGCGGTCGTCGCGACCTCCAGCCGCAGGCCCTGCACGGCGGCGAGGGTCTCCGGGCCGAAGCGCTCGAAGCCGCGATGGCGCGCCACCCAGGCCTGCTGGGTCAGGCGGTCCACCAGCAACAGGCTGGCGGCGTCGTACGGCACCACGCTCGCGATCTGATCCAGGAGCCGGTCGAGCACGGCGTCCAGGTCCAGGCTGGCGCTCAAACTGGCGGCGGCGGCGCGCAGGGCTTCGGCCAGCTCGCGCTGCTCGCGTTCCGCCTGGAACAGGCGCGCGTTCTCCATGGCCACGCCGGTCTGGTCGGCGATGGCGCGCGCCAGGCGCAGGTCGGCCTCGGTGAATTGCCGGGCCGGATCGGCCGAGTACAGCTCCAGCAGGCCCACCGGCCGGCCGCTGGCCCGCACCGAGAGCATGAGCAGCACGCCGTAGCCGATGCGCTTGAGGAGCTCCAGTTCGGCCGGGTCGGCCCAGGGTTCGTCGACGCGCACCACGCAGACGTTGTCCTGGTCGATGACGTGCGCCGTCAGCGGGTAGGCCTCCAGGTCAAACGCGCCGTGGACCACCTCGCCCGGCAGGGAGTTGACCACGTGCCAGCTGATGGTTTTGACGGTGCGCGTCGCGGGGTCATAGGTGGAAACGACGCACGCTTCCACCCGCAGGGTGTTCGTCAGGGAGACGCTGACCTGCTCCAGGATCGCCTGCAGGTCCAGGCTGGAGGACACGGCCCGCGCGAGGCCGAGCAGGATGGCCAGCTCGCGTTCATGCTGCTGGGCGGCCTCCAGCAGGCGCAGGCGCTCCAGGGCGACGGCCGCCTGGCTGGCCAGCGCCAGCGCCACCTCGGCGTCGTGCGGCGAGTAGCTGCCCGGCCGGTCGCCGTCCAGGTTCAACAGGCCGATCGGCTGGTCCTTGGCCACCAGCGGCACCCCCAGCCAGCAGCGGATGTACTCGGCGCCCGGCAGGCTGCGCCAGCGCGAGTCCGAGTGGGTGTCCAGGATCAGCATCGGCTGGCGGTCGTCCAGGACCGCGCGGATATGCTCGAGGCGCAGCAGATCGACCGGCTGGAATTGCTGGGCCGGGACGCGAAAACCGCGCTGGGCGGCGATGGTGAGGCCCTCCTCCGTCAGGAGCATGATTGACGCGCTCTCATACTTCACCAGACGCGCCAGCTGATCGAGGATGAGGCCGAGCAACCGGTCGCGGTCGAGCGTCGTGCTGAGCAGGCCGGCCACATCGCGCAGCGTCTCGGCCTGCTCGCGGGCCCGGTGCTCGGCCTCGAACAGGCGCGCCTTCTCGATGGCGGTGGCCAGCTGGCCGGCCACGGTCGCCAGCAGGCGCTCGTCGTCCTCGCTGAACGCGCCGCGGCGCTCGCTCTCGGCGTCGATCACGCCGATGACGCGGTCGTTGGCCTTAAGCGGCATCGTCAACTGGGACAGGGTGCCGGGGTGGAGGGGAAGATAAGCCGGCTCCTGGGTGACGTCCGAGAGGCGGTACGGGCGCGCGGTGCTGGCCGTCAGCCCGATGATGCCCTCGCCGAACAAAACCTGGTTCGTGCGGGCGCCCCGGAAGGAGGCGTGGGGGTGCAGGACCAGCCCGCTCTTGTCCAGCAAGAATACGCCGAAATGGCGCGCCCCGAGGACCTCGCCGAGGCGGCGCGTGACGCGCCCCAGCAGCGTGTCCAGGTCGATGCTTTCGGCGCCGGCCAGCGCCACGGCATGCAGGACGGTAAGCTCATCCACCTGCCGGCGCGTGGCGTCGAACAGGCGCGCATTCTCGATGGCGGCGGCGGCCTGCTCGCCCAGCAACTGCAGGATGCGCTGCTCGCCCTCCGTGAAGCGGCGCGGCTCGGGGTAGGCGACGTTCATCACCCCGACCACACGCGCCCCGATCTTCAACGGCAGCCCGATGATGGCTCCCCGCCAGGCCGCCGGCGCGTTGGCGAACAGCGGATGAGCGCGCATGTCCGGCACGACGATCGGCTCGCCGGTGCGCGCCACGGTGTAGGTCAGCCCATCCCGGCGCGGCTCGTACGGCTGGGCCAAGCGCCCGTCGGACCACAGGACGGCGCCGAATTCCAGCCGGTCATTGTGGTACAGGAAGATATGCGCGTCCTGGACGCCGGGCAAGAGGGCCAGGGTGCTCCGCAGAATGGCGTGGAGCACCTCGCGCACGTTGAGGCTGGAGGTCAGGCTGAGGCTGGCGGTGCGCACCGCGTCGAGCTCGGCCGCCTGCTGCTTGGCGGCCTCGAACAGCCGGACGTTCTGAAGCGCGAGCGCCGCGTAGCTGGAGAAAGCCGCCAGGCGCTGCGCGTGATCAGGCCCGTAGAAGCCGGGCTCGGCTTTGTCCAGCGACAGGAACGCCAGGCAGCGCCCCCGGACGATGACCGGCGCCCCCACCCACGAGCGCAGCCAGGCCTTGGCCGGCGTGGAGACCCAGCCGGGGTCCTCGGCCACATCCGGGATGACGACGGGCTGGCCGGTCTCGGCCATGCGCCGCAGATTGGGAGTCGCCAGCACCGCCAAACGCTGAGCGCGCACAAACTCGGCGACCGAAGCGTCGAAGCGCTCGTAACCGCGGACCCCGGCCGTATGCGTGACCCCGTCGTCGTCCACCAGCAGGACGCAGGCGGCGTCGTACGGCACCACCCGGGCGATATGGCCCAGCAGGCGGTCCAGCATCACCTCCAGCTCGGTCTCCAGCGTCAGGCCCAGGCCGACATCGCGCAGCGCCTCCGCCAGGACGCGCTGCTGCCGCTCCGTTTCCAGGAGCCGCTGCTTCTCGACGGCCGTGGCCAGCTGGCCGGCGACGGTGATCAACAGGCGTTCGTCGCCGGCGGTGAAAGCGTTGACGGCCTGGCTGGCGACGTCGATGACGCCGATGACGCGCTCGCCGACCTTGAGCGGCACGCACAACTCGGAACGGAAGGCGGGGGGCGCGCCCGCGTAGTGCGGGTCCATGGAGACGTCGGCCGACCGATACGGCTGGCCGACGGCGGCCACATGACCGACGAGGCCCTGGCCCAGCGGCACCAGGGCGGACCCGCCGCGCCCGGACGGGTACCGGCGCAGCTGGCCCGCCGCCTCGTCGAGCAGCAGGATGCCCAGGCCCGCGGCCCCCAGAATCGGTTCGATGACGCTCGCCACCCGCTCGGTCAGCGCCTCCAGCGAGGCGGCCTCGGCGGCGGCGACGGCCACGGCGTTGAGCACCGTCAGTTCCCGCAGCTGGCGCTGGGCCGTCTCGAACAATTCCAGGCGCTGAAAGGCCGCGGCGAGTTGATCGCCGAGGATGTCGGCGAACGTCAGGGCCAGCGGGCTGAAGGCGCCGTTCGGGTCGGCCGGGTCCAGCGCCAGCAGGCCGGCCAGGCGCGCGCCGGCGCGCAAGGGGATGACGAGCACATCGTGGAGCGGCCGCAACGTCGCCAACCACTCGGTCGGCAGAGCTTCGATCAGGTCGGCGACGGATAGGTGGACCGGCCGCAGGCTGCTTTGCAGGCGTTGGGCCAGCGCCGGCCATTCCGGCCTGATCGCGCCGAGGCCGGCGAAGAAACGGGCGTCCTCCGCGCGGGTGAACGCGGCCGGGAACAGCGCCCGGGTGTCCGCCTCCAGCAGGAACAGCCCGCATCGTTCGCACCCGATCCAGCCGGGCAGGTTCTCGGCCACCCAGCGGGCCAGTTCCTGGGTTGAGCCCGCCGCCTGGGCGCGGCGCGCAATCTCCAACAGCAGGCGGCGGACCTCGGCGTCGCGCTTCTGGTCCTCATAGAGCTGCGCATTGATGAGGGCCGTGGCCGCCTGATCGGCGAAGGTGGTCAGCAGGTCCAGGTCGCTGGGCGAGAACTCCACATCGCGGGTGCGGGTGTCCACGTACAGGACGCCGACCAGGCGTTCCCGCGCCCGCAGCGGCACGGCCATGATCGAGCGCAGCAGGTAATTGACGATCGAGGCTTTCAGCTGGAAGCGCGGATCCGCCTGGGCGTTGAGCGTCACCACCGGCTGGCCGGAGCGCGCCACTTCCTGAACGACCGAGTGGCTGACCTCGAAGGCGCCCGCCTCCAGCGGCTGCTGGTCGGCGCCGCGGGCCACGCGGAAGCGCAGCTCCCCGGCCGCATCGTCGAAGAGCATCAGGAAGCCGCGTTCGGCGCCGGTCAGGCGCAGCGCGGCGTCAACGACGATGCGCAGCGCCTCGTCCAGGTCCAGCGATGAGTTGAGCGCCCGCGAGACCTCGTACAGCGCCTCGAGGCGGGCGTGGTTGGGGGTGATTTTAGAGGACACGCCGCGGCCGCCTAGCCAAGATGCCGTATTGTAGCGCAGACGAGGGCCGTTGAGCGCGGCGCCGGCGGCGCCCGCCGCGCGGCCTTGCCAAACCTCAGACTCCCGTTATAATGACGAAGCGTTCGGTAAGCGCGGGTGTAGTTCAGTGGTAGAACGCTTGCTTCCCAAGCAAGATATCGTGGGTTCGAGTCCCATCACCCGCTTGGCCCGTTCCACGCCCCTGCGTTGATGCCGGGGCGCCTCTTTTTTGCGGCCTTTCCAACCGATTTCACACGTTGATCCGCTGGCGCGCCTCACGTTTTCGGCCCGGCTGGGCTAAAATGCGAGACCAATATTCAGTCTGGTGTCCTTGCCGTCATGAGCCCGTCCGGTCCGCGCGTGCTGTATATCGAGGACAATGCCGACAACCGCCTGCTCGTCCAGCGCGTCCTGGAAGCCGAAGGTTTCACCGTGCGGCTGGCCCCCGACGCGCCCAGCGGCCTGCGCGCCGCGCTGGCCGAGCCGCCGGACCTGATCTTGATGGACATCAACCTGCCCGAGATCGACGGCTACGCCATGACGGCCCAGATCAAGAGCACGCCCGGGCTGGAGCACATCCGCATCGTGGCCCTGACCGCTAACGTGATGAAGGGCGATCGCGAGAAGACGCTGGCGGCCGGCTGCGACGGCTATATTCAGAAGCCTATCGACGTCGACGCGCTGCCCCGGCAGATTGCCCGGTTTCTGCCGCATTAGCTTAGAGCCCAAGTGCTTATGAGCACCAATCCGCCCACCCCACCCTCGTCCGCCGCGCCGTCCCGCTCCGCCCGCGAGCCGGTCAACGCCAAGGACGCCACAATCCTCATCGTGGAGGACAACGTCTCCAACTTCGTGCTGATGGCGCGCATGCTGGCGTACATGGGTGTGCCGCGCTGCGAGTGGAAGACATCCGGCTGGCAGGTGGTGGAGTTCGCCGACACGCTCCCGCGCATCGACCTGATCTTGATGGACATCCGCCTGCCTTACGAAGATGGCTACGCGGCCCTGGCCAAGGTGCGCGGCACGCCCAAACTCAAGGACACGATCGTCGTCGCTGTGACGGCCGAGGCCAGCCAGGAGCAACTCAACAAAGCCCGCGCCGCCGGCTTCGACGGCTTTCTGGGCAAGCCGCTCGACCCGGACCGGTTTCCGGACCAGATCCGGCGCCTGCTGCGCGGTGAACCGGTCTGGGAACAATAGGCCCGCCCAAGCCGGCCCCGGCCGGCTCCCGTTCATCGCTGGACCTCGCCGCGCGCCGGCGGCCGCGCCCCTGAGGCCCTGCCCGGAGACGCCCCCATGCTCGCCCCCGAGCCCCGCCCGCCCGACCCGGAGCCAGCGCCCACCGGCCTCGTCCGGCTGTGGCGCGCGCTGACCACGCCGGCGCCGGGGCTGACGCAACCGGAAGAGCGCCGACGCGCTCAACTGCAGGCCGGGCTGCTGCTGCTCTCCAGCGTCTTTCTGATTTACGCGGCCATCGCCACGGCCCTGTCTGCGCCTCCAGACGCCCGGTCGATCTCGGCCCTGCTGACCGGCGCGGCCCTGGTGCTGGCCGCCGCCTATGGGCTGAGCCGCACGGCCCGCTATGTGCGCGCCGGCCGGCTGATCGGCCTGATCGTCCAGGCCGGCCTGCCCTTCGGCGTGATCTGGCTGCGGGGCCTGCTCGACGCCGCCGCCCTGGGCCAGGCGGCCACATGGATCACGCTCTCGCTATTAAGCGCCAGCCTGTTTGTCAGCGCGCGCGGGATCGCGCTGCTGGCGGCCGCCCACCTGGCCGGCCTGCTGGTGATCCCGCTGCTGGTCCCAGCCATCACCTACAGCGACCTGCCGCTCCTCCTCGGCCTGGTCGGCCTCGCCGCCGGAGCCGTCCTCCTCGACCGCCGCTATCGCGAAGGGCGCGAGCGCGACCGGGAGGCGGAGCATCAACAGCTCACGCGGCGGATGGAGGCCCACCAGGCGCGGCTCGAGGCGCGCAGCCGCGACGCGGAGCGCCGCTCCGCCCAGCTCGCCGCCGCCGCCGAGGTCGGCCGGGCCGCCACCTCCATCCTCAGCCCGGAGCCGTTGCTGGCCCAGGCGGTGGAACTGATCCAGGAACGCTTTGGGTTCGATCACGTCGCCATCTATCTGTTGGACGAGGCCCGCAAGCAGCTGGTGCTGCGCGAAGCGGCCGGCGAGGGCGGCAAACGCCTGAAGGCCGAGGGTCAGACCTGGCCGGTGGGCGGCGGCTCCGCCATCGGCCGGGCAGCCGCTGACCGGCAGGCCAGCCTGCTGACCGAGCCGGGCGACCAGGCCCTGCTCCCGGACATGCGCTCGGCGGCCGTCGCGCCGCTG
>DAOUAB010000197.1:0-13552 GCA_034434015.1 Anaerolineales bacterium | reverse complement strand
CTCAGGCCGGGAACGACTTCCGTGCCCGCTGAGCACGGCGAGGCCTTTATCCGGCGCGTCGTCTTCGGCCGAATTGTAAACCGTTGGGATGGCTCGGACGGCCGGTCCCCCTGGCGGGGATCAGGGGAGGACCTCGATCAGGTCCACCTCGGCCGGATCATTGGCGCCGCCCAGCGGCGCGCGGATCCGGACCCAGCCATAGACCCCGGGCGGGGCGACGGCGTCCACGTCAATCGCCACGCCGGTCTGAAAGGGCCAGGCCCCCCACAGGTCGGCCAGGGGGATGGTGTGGTTATCGGCCTCGGGCGGGCCGTGCACGGCGCCGATGTGGGTGTTGAAATCGGCGAGGCCGTCGCCCCAGTTCAGGATCGTGTAGGCGGTGAGGCAGGCCGCGTCGGCGCAGACATCGACGATCACCCAGTCCATCGAAATAAACCCGGCCGGCGACTCACGCTCGTAATAGACCAGGTCGTAGCCGGCATGCGGCGCGATGATGGGGGAAGCCCCGAGGTCCACGATCAGAAAAGCGCCGCAGGCCAGGGCCGCAAACTGGCCGTCCGGGCCGGCGGCCGGCGGGGCAACCTCGGGTTCGCCCGGCGGCAGGCTGCCCGAGCAGGGGATGGGCGTCAACGTCGCCGTGGCGGTGGGGGTCGGGGTAGTCGTGGGCGTCTCCGTCGGCGTCTCTGTTGGCGTGACCGTGGCCGTCGCGGTGTCGGCCGGCGTCGGCGTGACCGTGGCCGTCGCGGTGTCAGTCGGCGTCGGCGTGTCGGTTGTCGGGGCCGTCGGCGAGGCCGTGGCGGTCGGCGTCGGCGTGTCGGGCTGAGTCGCGCTCGGCGTTGCGGTTGGCGTGCTGGTCCCCGACGGCGTCGAGGTGGGCGTCTCGGTATTGGTCGGCGATGAGGTCGCCGTTGACGGGATCGGCGTGGCTGAGGGCGTGGGCGTAAACGTGAACGATGGCGCCGGGGACCGCGTGGCCGTCCGCGTCGGCGTTGTCGTGGCGGTCCGGGTCGCCGTAGCGGTGCGGGTCAGCGTGGGGGTGGCGGCCGCCGTCCGGGTGGGTGTCGCTGTCGCCGTGGGCTCCGTTGTGGGGAGGAGGTTGAGAGTCTCCGCTGAAAGCACAAGTGGGGCCGCCGTTGCCGCCGGCTCTGCTGTGGGGAGGAGGTTGAGAGTCTCCGCCGTTGCGCCCGGCACGGCCTGGATCGGGCCAGTTGGGGCCGAGGCGGCGCCGGCCGAGGACGGCCAGACCTGGCCCCGGACCACCGGCTCGTCGCCCACGGCTCCCGCCCGCCCCTCGTCCCGACGGACCTCGTCGATGATGGCCGGGTCCACCGGCCGGAACTTCGCCGGCGACCAGGGCCGATAGTCCGCCGCCAGCATCGACCGGATGCTCGGCGCGCTGGCGCGGGCGGCGCCGAGCAGGGCCAACTGGCCGCAACCCAGCAGGATGAGGAGGACGACGGGACCGATCAGCAGCCAGCGGACCAGGCTGAGTCGGTGCGTTCCGGGTTCCGGGTTATCCCCGGCCTCACGCGCCGACAGCCGCCTGCGGAGCATCTCTAGTCACCTGCCAGCGCTGTTCTGATTTCGATTGGATCGGCAGGCACACGGCGACGGCGCTGCCCACGTTGCCCTGATCGGGCAGCCACACCTGGCCACCCAGCCGGTCGGCCACGGACTTGGCCATCGCCAGTTCCAGGCCCGGGCCGTCGTGCGTGAGGTTGATCCGGCCCGGCGACTTCTCAAAGAGATGCGGCAGCTCGTCTGCCGAGACGGCCGGCCCGTCATCCGACACCATCAACCAGACCTGCCCGTGGCTGACCTGGGCCAGGAACGTCACCTGGCCGCCGCGCTCGCTGCGCAGCACGGCCCGCTTCACCAGCGCCTGCACCAGGTGACGGAGCAGATCGGCGTCCACGCACAGCTTCGGCAAGTCCGCCTCGATCTGGAGATTGATGCTCAGGCCCTTGGCGCGGATCTGCTTATCGGGAATGTTGCGCACGATCGCGGTCAGGGCGGCGCTCAGGTCCACTTCCACCGGGCGGACGCCGACGCCGGCCTCGATCCGCATCAACGCCAGCAGGTCCCCCATCCAGTCCTGGACCCGCGTCCAGACGGTCGTCAACCGGTGGGCCAGGTTCGCAGCCGGGACGTCGTCGGCCGGGAGGCGCTGTCCCAGCTCGGCCAGGTCCCCGATGGCCTGGGCCAGCGGCAGCTGGAGCTTGTTGGCGGTCTCGGTCAGGAGATGAAACTTCATCTCGTCCAGCCGCTTCAGGAGGGTGACGTCGCGGATCACCATGACCCAGCCGCCGTGCCCGGCGACCCCCGTCAGGCTGATCAGCCAGGTGGCCTGGTCCGGCCCCTGCATCTCCAGAGAGACGGGGCGGCCCTTGCCGAGCGCCTGCCAGTTGGCGAGCAGCATCGCCAGCGGCTTGGGCAGGCTGGCGCTGGCGTCGTAACCGACCAGCCGCGAGGTGTGGAGCAGACGGGCCGCCGCCGGGTTCATCACGGTCAGGGAGCCGTTGGCGTCGGCGGCCAGGATCGCGTCCCCGGTCGTGGCAATGACGGCCTCCAGCCGTTCGGCCTCGGCGGCCTTCCAGGCGAGCAAGGCCTCCCGCTCCAACACCAGGCGGCGGTGCGCCAGGGCGCGCTCCACCGCCATCGACAGGACCTGCATCGTCTCCAGCGGCTTGACCAAAAAGTCATACGCCCCGTCTTCGCGCATGGCGGCGATGGCGACTTCCAGCGCGGAGTTGCCCGTGACCACAATCACCTCCAGGCGCGCGTCCAACCGGCGCGCCGCCCGGAGCAGCTCCAGCCCGCCCATCCGCGGCATATCCAGGTCGGCCACCAGGGCCGAGAAACCGGCGCCGGTCTTCAGTCGTTCAAGCGCCGCCAGCCCGTCCGGGAAGCCCTCCACCAGATAACCCTGCCCGCGCAGGTGCTGGCAGACCAGTTTCAGGAAGGTCGGGTCGTCGTCGGCAACCAGGATGCGCGCAAGGTCAGACATACGAGGCTCCTAGATCGGTCTGCGGCGGGTGCACTGGCAGCAACACGGTGAAGGTCGTCCCCTGGCCGATGACGCTCTCCACCTGGATGCGACCGCCATGGTGGGAGACGATGCCGTAACTGACCGAGAGGCCCAGCCCGGTCCCTTCGCCCACCGGCTTGGTGGTGAAGAAGGGGTCGAAGACCCGGTTCAGGTTCTCCGGCGGGATGCCGACGCCGGTGTCCTGGACGGCGATGGCGACCACCTCGCTCGTCAGGCCCACGCTCACGCGCAGCGTGCCGCCGTCGGGCATGGCCTGCACGGCGTTCTGGACCAGGTTGACGACGACCTGCTGGATGGCCTGCGGGTCATGCAGGGCCATAGCCGGGCCGGAGGGCATATCGGTCTTCAGCGCCACCCGCGCCTGGCGGACCTGGTACGACGTCAGGCGCAGCACGGTCTCGACCGTCGTGCGCACGTCCGCCCAGGTCAGCTCCAGTTTGGACTGCCGCGCAAACTTCATCAGGTCGCCGAAAATACGGTTGGCGCGGTCGGCGTTGCCGCGGATATCGGCCAGGCTCTGGCGCAGCGCATCGTCCAGGCCAGGCTCCTGCTCCAGGAGTTCGGCCAGGCCCTTGATGTTGGCCAGCGGGTTGCGCACGTCGTGGGCGATGCCGGCCGTCAGCTGGCCGATGGCGGCCATCTTCTCGGAGTGGATCAGCTGCTGCTGGGTGGCCTGCAGCTGGGCGTTCATCTGCGCCAGCGCCTCGTTGCGCTGGAGCGATTCGGCGTACAGCCGGGCGGCCTCGCTGGTCCGCTCGCGCAGGCGCAGCGTCATGGCGTCGAAAGCGCCGGCCAGGTCGGCGATCTCGTCCGAGCCTGAAAGGCCGGTCTGCTGGTCCAGGCGCCCGGCCGCCACGGCCTGTGAGACCTCGCGCAGGCGCAGGATGGGCCGGGCGATGGCCCGGGCCAGGCTGTAACCCAGGACGATCACGGCCACCGTCATCAGCGCGAAGATCAGGCTGATCAGGTTGCGGCTGGTCGATTCGGTGGCCACGACGAAGCTGCTGGGCAGGACCACGCCCAGCACGCCCAGCGGCTGCTGCCGCACCATGAGCGGCGCGTACAGCGCCGGAAAGCTCCGGCCGTACAGGCGCAGGTCGCGGGTCACGGCCGGGTCCACCCCCTGGGCGGCGTCCGCGGCCAGTTCCACGACCGAGTAGCCCTCATTGGGCGGAGCCAGGGTCGTCGCGATCAGGGCGCCTGAGGGCCTGAGCACGATAACGTCGGCCAGGGCCTGGGCCTTGAGCTCGGCCAGCAACGACTCGAGGCTTGTGCCGATCATGATGACGCCGGCCAGTTGCCCGGCCTCCGAACGCACGGGCGCCGTGGTGATCAGATACTCCGCGGAGACGGCCTCCGCAATCTCGGTGAACTTGTCGCCCTGGCGGTCCGCCTGCGCCTGCAGGACCTGGGTCACCGACGAGAAGTGGGCCAGCGGCTGGCGCTCCGAGGCCAGGTACTGATCGGAGCCCGGCTGGCGCGCCAGGGTGAGGACCTCCAGCCCGTCCACGCCGACAGCCGAGACGAGCTCGACGCCGTTGTTGACGGCCAGCGGCAGCAGCAGCGACTCCAGCGCGTGAGCGTCGCCGGCCTGCAACGCGTCGGCGACGCCCTCGGTGAAAGCCATCAAGCGCAGGGTGGCCAGGTGCTCACGCTCCTGGCGGACGACCCCGTCCGCGGCGACCCGCCCGGCCTCGTACAGCTGGTTGACGAAGCGCTCGCGGTATGAACTGGTCACCAGACGGGTCACGACGTACGTACCGATCATGGCCACGGCCAGGGTTAGCAACACGTAGGGGACGATCAGCTTTGTGCGGAGCTTGACGTGCCGCGACAGCGCGGCCAGAACGCTGCGGAGGCTTTGTATGTGACTGGCGACGCTGGCTGAAGAAAGCACTACGTTGTTCCCCTTGCGGGTCGGCCTGGATCACCGGCGACGCCGCTGCGTCGCGTTCTATACTATTGTGGTCTATCACGGCCAAATGCGAGATAAACTCGCGCAGGCTTTGTTGGCGACATTTGGACGGCCGTTATGAACGAACGGCTTGCCAACCATTGAGTTGGAATAGTGTTTGACCGACCGGTACTCCGGTCATCCCCTGGTTATCGAGTTGGCGGGCTGAGGTTCAGGCCGGAAACAACATCCGCGCCCCGAGAAGCATGACGAGGCCGTTGCCCAGCACGCCGGTCCAGAACTGGACGCGCGGCGAGAGGCGGCGGTGGGCCAGCGCCCCCAGCCAGGCCAGGACGGTTTGCCAGGAGAAGGAGGCCACGGCCACGCCGGCCACAAACGTGAGCCGGTCCAGGCCGGTGAGCGGCGCCCGGGCGTTCTGGCCCAGCATCAGGGCCGCGAAGTAGGCCACGGTCATCGGGTTGAGCAGAGTCAGGCCGACAAACTGGGCGAAGGTCCGCAGCCGCCCGCCTGGCAGCAGGGCGCGGACCTCGCTGGAGGCCGAGGCGCGGGTCATGAACAGGCGCCACAATCCCCAGGCGCCCAGGCCGATGAGGACGGCGGCGCTCGCCAGCCGCAGAGCCGCGGCGGCCGGGGCCAGCGCCGGCGCCAGGACCTGGCCGGCCAGGCCGGCGAGCGAGGCGTAGACCAGGTCCACCGTCGCGGCGCCTGCGCCGGCCGCGAACCCCTCGGCGAAGCCGCGCCGCATGGCGGTCTCCAGGATGAGGATGGCGATCGCGCCGACGGGCACGGCGATGGCGTAGCCGGCCAGCAATCCGTCCAGAAAAGCGCTCATTGCAAAAAAAGAGCCGACGCTGGGCGCCGGCTCCACAGGGTTCCAGGTCTTTACGACTGGCCGGACAGGCTCGACAGGTTGGGCGTGTCCGGCACGCGGTTGAGCCAGAGGTCGAACGTCTCAACCAGCGGCTGGCCGTCGGCGCCGGTGGCCTGGCGCTGGTCGGACAGCCATTCGTCGAAAGCCTCCTGACGCTTCTGCTCGAGGGCGGAAGCGGACAGAGGCCGCTCGCCCTTCTCCAGCACCTGGATCAGGTGCCAGCCGAACTGGGTCTGCACGGGGGCGCTGATGGTCCCGACCGCGGTGGCAAAGGCCGCCTGCTCGAACTCGGCCACCATGGCGCCCGCTCCGAACCAGCCCAGGTCGCCGCCGTTGGCGGCGTTGGACGTATCGATCGAGAACTCAGCCGCCAGCGCATCCCACGGTTCGCCCGCGTCCAGGCGGGCCTTGAGGTCCACGGCGGTCGCCTCGTCTTCCACCAGGATGTGGCGGGCGTGGACCTGCAGCTCCGTCGCGGCAATATCCGCGCCGAAAAGCCCGGCCAGTTTCTCGCGGTACAGGGCGGCCTCGATGAAGCCGCGCACGTCGGCCTCGCTCAGGCCGGTCTGCCGGCGCACCGTGTCCAGGTAGCCGACGACGCGGGTGGCGTAGGCCTGCGTGCTGAGCGGGGTCTCGGTCGGCTCGGGCGTGAAGGTCGGCTCCGGCGTCGCGGTGGGACCGGTGGTGGGCGTGGCGCTGGGCGCCGCCGTCGCCGTCAACGTCGCCGTCGGGGTCAGGGTGGCGGTCGGCGTCCAGGCGGCCACGACGGTCGGGTTGAGCGTCGGCGGCACGTAGGTGGGCGTGTCGGCGACGGGGACCGTCGGGCTGGGGGTGGGCGTGCCCTGCGGGAAGTAGCCGTAGAACGCCTGCACGCCCTGCTCGAGCTCGGCCGGGCTGATCTGCAGGCCGCGCCGCTCGGCCTCCTGGCGGATGAGCACGTCGTCGATCAGGTCGTTGAGCACTTCACGGCCGAGCGTCGTCGGGTCGTTCAACTGCAATTCGATCTGCTGGATCTGCTGCTGGAAAAACTGCGAAAACTGGTTGTCGCCGCTGAACAACTGGAGGTTGGATTGCAGCTGCACGTACTGGTTGAGCAACTGGAAGCGGCGGTAACGCACGGCCTTCTGGAACTGGGCCGTGGTGATGGCCTGGCCGTTCACGGTCGCCACCGCCTGCTGCGGCTGGAGCACGCCGACGTCAATGGCGGCGTAACCCAGGATGAGCACCAGCACGGCGGCCACCGCCGCCGTGACGATTAACACGTTGCGTTGCATGCGCCGCTCGCGTTCCACGCGCGAGACCTGCTTGCGCGTCAACGCGCCGGCGGAGACCGGCCTGTTCTTGCTCATAGGGGCTAAATGCGTTCGCGGTCGAAGGGCAACAGGGCCATGTGCCGGGCGCGCTTGACGGCCTGGGCCACCAGGCGCTGCTGGCTGGCCGAGATGCCGGTCTGGCGGCGCGGGCGCAGTTTGCCGCGGTCGGTGACGAACTGGCGCAGGAACTCGGGGTTCTTGTAGCTGATCTGCTTGATGTCGCTGATGGTGATGCGGATCATCGGGCGCGGCCCGCGGCTATAGCGCGGCCCGCTGTCGTGCCCCTCATCCGGGGTGGTCGCTTGTTCTTGAACGTTGTCGCGGTCCATGGTTGTCCTCTCCCAGCCGGGTCGCCCCGGCCCAATAAGCGCTTAGAACGGAAACTCATCCTCGTCCGAGAAATTCTCGGCGCCCAGCGGCGCGCCCTCGCCCGGGTGGGCCGTTTTGCGGTCGCCCAGCATCAGCATGCGGTCGGCCACGATCTCGGTGCTGAAGTGCTTGCGGCCCTCCTGGTCTTCCCAGCGCCGGGTCTGCAAACGCCCCTCCACATACACCTGCTGGCCCTTGACGAGGTATTGCTTGCAGGTCTCGGCCAGTTTGCCCCAGGCCACCACGTTGAACCACTCGGTCTCCTCGTGGCGCTCGCCGTCGGGCGAATTCCACGTGCGCGAGGTGGCCACCGTGAACGACGTCACCGGCCGCCCGGAGGGCGTGAAGCGCATCTCCGGGTCCCGGCCCAGGTTCCCGATAATCATGACTTTGTTCAGCCCACGGCTCATGGCGACCTCTCCTGTGCGGGCCTGGAACGCAGGCGGCCTACTCGTCGGCGCGGACGATCAGGAAGCGCAGGACCTGCTCGGTGAAGCGCAGGTTGCGCTCCACCTCGCGCGTGGCCGCCGCCGACATCTGCGCCTGCACGAAGACGTATTGCCCTTCCTGCTGTTTGCGGATGGGGTACGCCAGGCGGCGGCGGCCCCAGTTGTCGATGTTGACCACCTGGCCGCCGGTGGCGCTGATCCAGCTCTTGGTCTTTTCGATCAGGGCGTTCAGCGAGGCCTCGTCCAGGTCCGGCTGGGCGATAAACGCCACTTCATAGTCACGCATGCGATTGTCCTTTCTACGGGATAAGCCCGGTTCGGCCCGGCGGGGCGCCGCGCCTAATGCGAGCAGAAAGCCGCGGGGCGAAGCGGCCCCGCGCAGCGAGCGTGAAATTTAACACAGGCCCGGCCATTTGACAAGGGCTGTCAGTTTTTTGGGCCGCCCGCCGACCGTGGTTTGCCGCCCCCCGCCGGGCCGGGTAGAATCGGGCCCACCACCCACCTCTGGAGGAGAACCCATGAACAGCAAGCTCTTTTCGCTGGTCGCGCTGGCCGCGTTGCTCCTGAGCGCCTGCGCGCCGGCGGCCACACCCGCCGCCGCGCCCAAGCGCGTGGTCTACCTGATCAACGGCGCCCTGGGCGACGAGGCCTTCTACGATTCCGGCAAGGCCGGGCTGGACAACATCGCCAAGCAGTACGGCGTGGAGACGCGCGTCATCGAGGCCAACTTCGACGCCGCCAAGTACGAGCCGGGCCTGCAGGCCGCGGTCGAGTTCGCCGACGTGATCTTCGTCATCTCGTACGGCTTCGAAGATCAGCTCAAGGCCGTCGCCGACGCCAACCCGGAGAAGATCTTCGTCAACCTGGACACGGTCGTCCAGAACTCGAAGAACACGATCACGTCGGTGGACTACATCGAGGAAGAAGCCGCCTACCTGGCCGGCGTCACCGCCGCGCTGCTGACCATCGACACGACGATCAAGAACGTCAACACCGACAAACGGATCGGCGTGGTCGGCGGGGACGTGGACCCGGTGGTGGACGCTTTCATCTTCGCCTACGAGAACGGGGCCCGGGCCATCGACCCGGCCATCGTCGTGGAGCGCAAGTATCTGGGCGGGGCCTGGGACGACCCGGCCAAGGGCAAGCAGGCCGCCCTGCAGCTCTACGACCAGAAGGCCGACGTGGTCTTCCAGGTGGCGGCGGCGGCCGGCCTGGGGGTGCTGCAGGCCGCCCGGGAGCGCGGGCTGTACGCCATCGGCGTGGACACCAACCAGAACGACCTGGAGCCCGGCTTCGTGGCCGGCAGCATGGTCAAGAACGTCGGCCTGTCCATGGAGGAGGTTTACAAGACCATCGCCGACGGCACGTACCAGCCCGGCCAGGTGCTGGAGTACGGCGTCGCCCGCAACGGCGTGGACATGGTCTTCGAGGCCCAGATCAAGGTCCTGCCCCAGGCCAGCATCGACCGTGTGCTGGCGATCCGCAAGGACATCATTGACGGCAAGCTGAAGATCGAGCGCTATCAGCCGTAAGCCGGCCTCGGATAGCCGGCGGCCTGACGGATAAACGGGTGGGAACGGGATTATCCCTTCTCATCCGTTTATCCGCTTCCTGTCCGCTGATCCGCTTCCCATCCGTTGAGCTATCCGTTGACCACTGACCTCATCGAGCTGCGCCATATCACCAAGGTCTTCCCGCCGAGCACGCTGGCGCTGGACGACGTCTCCGTCTCGTTCCGGCCGGGCGAGATCCACGCCATCGTCGGCGAGAACGGCGCCGGCAAGAGCACGTTAATGAAGGTGCTCTACGGCCTGGAGACGGCCACGGCCGGCGAGGTGCGGTTGGACGGGCAGCCCGTGCGTTTCCGCAACCCCGGCGACGCCATCGCCCGCGGGATCGGCATGGTCCACCAGGAGATCCTGCTGGTGGACGAGTATACGGTCTGGGAGAACGTCGTCCTGGGGGCGGAACCCGTCGGCGCCCTCGGGCGCCTTCGGGCGGCGCTGGCGCGCCGCGCCGTCCAGGACAGGAGCGCCGCCTTCGGCTTCGACCTGGACCCCGAGGCGCGCGTCGGCGCGCTCTCGGTGGCGGCCCGGCAGAAGGTGGAGATCCTCAAGCTGCTCTACCGCGACGTGGCCGTCCTCATCCTGGACGAGCCGACGGCCGTGCTCGCGCCGCAGGAGATCCCGCAGCTCTTCGCCGAGCTGCGCCGCCTGCGCGCCGGCGGCCAGACCATCCTGTTTATTTCGCATCACCTGGACGAGGTGCTCGGCCTGAGCGACCGGGTGACGGTCCTGCGCAAGGGCCGGCACATGGCGACCCTGGAGGCGGCCGGGCTGACCAAGACCGAGCTGGCGCGGCTGATGGTGGGCCGCGACGTGGTGTTCACGTCCCGGCGCAGCCCGCGCGCACCCGGACCGGTGATGGCCCGCATCGAAAACCTGGCGGTGCGCGACCCGGCCGGCCGCGCGCGCCTGGCGAATATTAACCTGGTCGTGCGGGCGGGCGAGATCGTGGGCGTGGCCGGCGTGGAGGGCAACGGCCAGTTCGAGCTGGTCAATGTCCTCATGGGCCTGCTGCCGGCCGGCGGCGGCCGCTTCACGGTGAACGGCCAGGATTTGACGCGCGCCGCGATCCTGGAACGCCGGCGTCACCTGGCGTTCGTGGCCCAGGACCGCGGCCGGATGGGGGCGAGCCTGTCCGCGCCCATCCGCGACAACGCCATCATGACCCATCACCGCCTCAACCCGCGGCTGACGGCCTGGCGCGGCCTGCTGCTGGACCCCGGCGCGGCGCGGCGCTTCGTAGACGAGCTCCGCCGGCGCTTCGACGTGGACATGCGCGAGGCCGGCGCCCCGTTCCGGTCGCTCTCCGGCGGCAATCAGCAGAAGGTCATCCTGGGCCGCGAGCTCCTGCTCGACCGGCCGTTTGTGCTGCTGGATCAGCCCACGCGCGGCCTGGACGTCGGCTCGACCGAGTACGTCCATGACCAGATCCTGCGCCTGCGCGAGCAGGAGCGCGCGGTGCTGCTCGTCTCGGCCGACCTGGAGGAGCTCTTCCTGCTGGCCGACCGGATCGCCGTGCTGCACCGCGGCCAGATCGTGGCCGACCTCCCCACCGACCAGACGACGGTGGATGAGGTGGGGTACTGGATGCTGGGCGGCGGTTCCAATATGGCAGAGACGTCCCGGCGGGCCGTTTCCACACTGGATTGATCGTTATGCCGCGTTCCCTGTGGACAGGCCTGGCCGGAATCCTGGTCGCCCTGCTGATCGGGGCAGGCGTGATGCTGGCCCAGGGCTACAACCCGGCCGCCACGTACGCGGCCCTGTTCGAGTTCTCGCTGGCGGACGCCGACTCGCTGGCGACGACGCTCAAGAACGCCATCCCCCTGATCCTCACCGGCCTGTCCGCGTCGGTGGCGTTCGCGTCCGGCCCGGTCAACCTGGGCCAGCCGGGGCAACTGGTGATGGGGGCGCTGTTCGCCACCGTCGGCGGGCTCTATCTCCCCCTGCCCGCCCCGCTGCTGATCCCGGCCCTGCTGCTGCTGGCGATGCTGGGCGGCGCGCTGTGGGCGGGCGTGGCCGCGCTGCTGCGGCGCGCCTTCAACATGAGCGAGTTCATCGTCACGCTGATGCTGAACTCGATCGCCGACCTGTTCACGTTCTGGGCCATCACCGGGCCGTTCGCCGATCCGGGCGCCTTCTCGCCGATGACGCCGGCCATCCAGCCGTCCGGCTGGCTGCCGGAGTGGGGCGGCTTCAGCAGCGGCCTGCTCGTCCTGGCCCTGGCGGCGGCCGCGATCGGGTTCGTGTTCCAGCGCTGGACGGCCGGCTACGAGTGGCGCCTGACCGGCCAGAACGCGCTCTTCGCGCGGCTGGGCGGCTGCAACATCGACCGCAACTTCGTGACCGTCATGCTGGTCACCGGCGCGCTGGCCGGGCTGGCCGGCGGCCTGGTGGTGATGGCAGGCCCGCACCGCTTCCTCAAGGGCCTGGGCGCCAACTACGCCTGGGACGGCGTGATGATCGCGGTGGTGGCGAACAACGGCCTGCCCGGCACCGTCCTGTACGGCCTGTTCTTCAGCGCGCTGCAGACCGGGGCGCTGGGCATGGAATTGATCACGGCCGTGCCGAGCGAGTTCATCCAGGTCCTGCAGGCCATCATCGTGCTGGTGGTCGTCGCCAGCCGCGGCCGGATCAGCGCCTGGCTGGACGCCTGGACCGCGCGGCGGCAGGCGCGGGCCAGACCCCTGGCCCCGGCTCCAGACTGAACCTGATTCAGGCCACGAATGACATGGATTTCACGAATTCTCGACACACCTCCGTGACCATCCGCGAAATTCGCGGCGAAACGCAATGCGTATCCTCATCGGCCTGATCGCGGGCACCCTCTCCGGCGCGACGCCGATCCTGCTGGCGGCGCTGGGCGGCGCGTTCACGTACTACGCCGGCATGTTCAACATCGCCATGGAGGGCATGCTGCTGGTCGGCGCCTTCTGCGCGGTGCTGGGCGCCTATTTCTTCCAGAGCTGGATGGCGGGCGTGCTCTGCGCCGTGCTGGGCGCGTCGGCGATGGCTGCGCTCTTCATCCTGTTCGCGGTCGTGCTCAAGACCGACGAGTTCGTCACCGGCATCGCCCTCAACCTGTTCGCGGTCGGCGCCACCACCTACCTGCTGCGCCAGATCTTCGACGTCAAGGGCAGCCTGGCCGATCCGCGCCTCCAGGCCATCCCGGCCGTGACGATCCCGCTGCTGCACGACGTCCCGGTCCTGGGGCCGATCCTCAGCGGCCAGAACCTGATGATCTACGTCGCCGCGCTGGCGACCGCGGCCAGCGCGTACCTGATCTTCCGGACGCGCTTCGGGCTGCGGCTGCGGGCCGCGGGCTACAACGCCGCCAGCCTGGATTCGAGCGGCGTGCCGGCCGCGCGGGTGCGCGCCTGGGCGCTGCTGATCTGCGGCGGTCTGTGCGGGCTGGGCGGCGCGTTCCTGTCGCTCGGCTATGTGCGCCTGTTTGCCGAGAACATGTCCGCCGGGCGGGGCTGGATCTCGCTGGCCGCCATCATCCTGGTCAACGGCCACCCGGGGGGCCTGGCCCTCATCGCCCTGCTGTTCGGGTTCTCAGACGGGCTCGGCCTGCTGCTGCAATCCGCCGACGTCCCGGCCCAGTTCACGGGCATGGTCCCCTACCTGGCGACGCTGCTGGCGCTCTACGTGTACGCCGCGCGCCGCGCCCGGGCGCGGGCCGCCCGGCTGGATGGCCCCGGATGATCGCGCCGGCTTACGCCGCCTGGCTGGCGCTTTCGGGTGTCACCGCGGCCCTGGTGGCCGTCCCGGTCTGGCGGCGCCGCCCGGCCCCCGGCGCCGCGGCGCTGACGCTCCTCCTGCTCGCCCTGGCTGAGTGGTCGCTCACCTACGCCATCCACTGGCTCACGGCCGACCCGGCCGCCCGCCTCTTCTGGCTGGACGCCACGTATGTGGGCGTCGTCATTGCGCCGACCACGCTGTTCGCCTTCAGCCTCGTGCACACGGGCCGCGGGCACTGGCTGACGCCCGGCCGGCTGGGCCTCCTGGCTGTCGA
>DAOUAB010000196.1:0-11516 GCA_034434015.1 Anaerolineales bacterium | reverse complement strand
CGCGCAGGGCCGGGTACAGGCCCGAGAGCAGGCCCACCAGCGTGGCGAAGATGAGGTTCCCGACCATCAGCCAGACCGGCGTCTCCACGGCCAGCACCGTCGGCCCGCCGAAGAAGCCGCCCTGTCCGCCCTGGCTGGCCAGGTTGACGAGCGACAGCACGCCGACCACCTGGCTGGCCGCCCAGCCGAAGATCACGCCGGTCAGCCCGCCGACGAAGCCGATGCCGGCGGCCTCGCCCAGGAACACGCTCAACACGTCGCGGTTGGTGGCGCCGACCGCCTTCATCAGCCCGATCTCGCGCGTGCGCTCCAGGATCGCCATGGTCATGGTGTTGGCGATGCCGATGGCGGCCACCAGCAGCGAGATGGCGCCCACCCCGCCGAAGATCACCTGCTGGGTCAGGTAATACTCGTTGAGCGGCTCGAGGAACTGCTGATAGGCGCTGGCCTCATAGCCCAGCTCCACGATCTGGTCGCGGATGTCCAGCACCTCGTCCGGGTCGGCGGCCTTCACCACCAGCATCGGATAGCCCTCTTTGTTGCGGTTGATGCGCCGGCCCATGGCCCAGTTGCTCAACTGCGTGGCCTCATCCAGCGTGATGTAGACGCTCCAGTCGGACTCCTGCCCGTTCTGGCGCGTGATGCCGGCCACGCGCAGCGGGACGTTCTTGCGGATCTCCTGGCCGTCCTGCGACCATTTGATGACGACCAGTGTGATCTGCTTGTCCAGCAGTTCGGGCGGCGCCGGCGGCTCCTGGCCGGGCCGCTGTTTGGGATCGTAGAAACCGGTCTGCGCGATCTGGGCGCCGATGATGATCGTGCCCTTCTCCAGCCGGGTGGTGCCCTGTTCCACCTCGACGCCCATCGTCGCCAGGTCGTCCACGCCGACGCCCATCAGGCCCGCGCCGGCCTCCATCCGCCCGGCGCGGAGGATCGTCTGCGCCTGGACCCAATCGCGCGGGATGACGGCCGCTACCCCGGGCAGGCTCGTGATGGCGTCGATGGTCCGGTCGGTGATCGGCACCGGGGTGGGCGCGGCGCCGGGCCCGGCGCCCCCGCCGCCGACCACCACCGGGCCGCCCTCGAAGTTGTACTTGGGCGAGACGTCGATGCGCGTCAGGTCGGCGATGCCGAAGAGCTGGGTGGCGCCGCGCTGCAGGCCGATGCCGAGCGACACCAGCACCACCACCGAGGCCGTGCCGATCAGCACGCCGATGGCCGTCAGCGCCACGCGCGCCTTGCGCCGGCCGAGATTATCCAGGATCAGGGCGAGCAGGTCCAGGAAGTGCATGGCGTCAATACCTACGGATATACCTGAAAGGTGTCCAGCGGCCAGTAGCGCAGCACCACGCGGCCGACGATCTGGTCCAGATGGATGGCCCCAAAGGCGCGCGAGTCGCGGCTGTTGGGGCGATTGTCGCCGAGCACGAAGTATTCATCCGGCCCCAGGGTCAGCGGCGCGCATTGGCCGTAACAGGTCGTCACCATCCCGTTCAAATAGGGCTCGTCCAGCCGCCGACCGTTCACCCACACGGCGCCGTCGCGCACCTCCACGGTCTCGCCCGGCAGGCCGATCACGCGCTTGATGAGCGGGTCCTGCTGGCGCTCGGCGTCCGGGTGGAACACCACCACCTGGCCGCGCTTCGGCCCGAGCAACTGCGCCACACGGCCGTCGGCGGCGTAGGCCGTGTCCGCCAGCCAGGGGGTGACCAGGCTGCCGAACTGGCTCACCACCACGCGCTGGCCCTCGTGGAAGTTCGGCTCCATGCTGATCTGGTGGACCTCGAAGCGGCCGATGAAGGCCGTCACGATCAGATAGAGCGCCAGCGCCTGGACCGCCGTCTGCGCGATCTCCCACAGCGCGCGCCGCGCCGAGCGCGCCGGCGATGGGCGCGCGGCTTCGCCGCCGGGCGGCGTCTCTGCAGGCGCAGGGCTGGGCTCGTCCGGCCTCATCCGTTAACCGCCTCGCCCCGGCACGATGATGGGGCCCGGCTCGACCGGACCCGGCCCGACGCCGGAGCCGCCCGGTTGAGACCGGCCGCTGCCCAGGCCGAGCAGGCCGCGCAGGACGCGCAGGAACGTCTCCCAGGCCGTCTCCGGCTGTTCCACCGGCGGGAAGCCGCCGTCGGGCGGGAAGCCGCCGTCGGACGGCGGCTCCAGCGAGCCGCCCTCCAGCACCTCAATCGTCAGCGCGGCCGTGATCTTCTGCGGCTGGTTGAAGTCGTCGGTGTAGTCAATGGTCACCGTCAGCTCCAGCGGCCCGGGCTGGTCCGGGATGACGGTGGCATCCAGCGGGAAGGTGCCGCCCGGCTCCAGCGAGCCGATAAGCAGGACGTTGTTGCTGAACTGGCCGCCGGCCTCGGCGCCGATGCGCATATTGCCGAGCACGGCCGTGCTGCGGCCCAGGTTCACCACCTGCACCGGCAGCAGGCCGGGCTGCCCGGCGAAGAGCGGGTCGGGCGGGCGGTAGAAGCTGATCTCCACCTGCGGCGTCTGGTAGACCAGGAGCGTGATCACCTGGTCGTCAACGTAGGTCTGGCCGCGCTCGTCGGTGTAGACGAAGGACAGCTTGAGCGGATACGCGCCGGCCTCGGTGGAGGCGTTGACGATGAGCGTCTGCTGCGCGGTGAGCGTGCCGCCCGCGTCCAGATCGCCCAGGGACTGGACGTTGGACGACTGGACCGGCGCAAAATCCGTGAACGAGCCGCCCCCGCCGGAGACGCCGCCGGGCCCGGGCGTGCCGTCGCCGCCGGTGGGGGCCGAGCCGCCGCCGACGATCAGCGTGACGCGCCGGGCGAGCGCGTTGCCGACGTTGCGCACGTCCAGCGCCAGCGTGAAGAGCGAGCCGGGCTGGAGCTTGTCGACGTCCGCGCGGTACGCGCCGACGACCAGCTGCGGGCGGACCACCGGGCGCGCCGTGGGGGTCGCCGTCGGCCGGGCCGCGCCGCTGACCGGCTGGATGACCGGGAAGGTGAGCGTGAACGAGTCGGTGAAGGTCGTGCCGGCGTCGTTGGTGTAGGTGACCTTGACCAGCAGCGACGCCACCTTCTTCTCGGCCACGCTGCGCGCGGCATACAGCGGCTGGAAGAAGCGGTTGGTTTGGCCGGGGCCGAGCGCGCCGATGGCGCGGATGCCGCCGGTGACGCGCGGCAGGAAGTCCTCGCCCGTGAACTCGGCCACGATGTTGGTGGCCGGGCTGCCGCCGGCGTTCTGGATCGTCATCTCAAAGTCGTAGTCGGCGCCGGCCGCGATCTGCGGCGAGCTGGCGCCATACGAGACGACGATGATCTGTGGGCGCGCGAAGGCCGTGGGCTGAGGCGTGGGCGTGCTGCCCACGACCGTGAGCGCGTTAGGCAGCGCCGCCGAGGCGCCGTCCGGGTTCAGGACGCGCACGGTGTAGACGCCGGGGACCGTGTTGGGCGGCAGGTCGGCGGTGAGCAGGCCGGAGGTGACGAAGCGGGTGTCCAGGACCCCCAGGCCGTCCACCAGCACCACGGTGCCGGTGACGAAATCCGAGCCGGTGATGGCGAGCTGGGCGCCCGTCTGGCTGTTGACGGCGCCCGGCTGCACGCTGGTGATGCTCAACGCGGCCAGGGCGGTGCGGGCCGTGGCGAGCAGGCCGAGGGCGACAACCAGCGGCGCAAGCCAGCGGAGGTGAACGGTGTATTTCATCATACGGTGTGCGTCTCACTCAAAGACAGGTCGGCGTGGGCCGCATATTCATCAGCCGACACGATCCGGCCGTCCAGGATACGGAGGATATCGGTGGCGAAGCGCGTCAGGCGCGGGTCGTGCGTCACCATCAACACCGTGCGGCCCTGGCGGTGCAGGTCGGCCAGCAGTTGCAAAATGAGCGCGCCGGAGGCCGAGTCCAGGTTGCCGGTCGGCTCGTCGGCCAGGATCAGCTGCGGGTCGTTGACCAGCGCCCGGGCGATGGCCACACGCTGCTGCTGGCCGCCGGAGAGCTCGGTCGGCCGGTGATAGGCGCGGTCCGCCAGCCCGACCAGCCGCAGCAACTCGAAAGCGCGCTCGCGGCGATGGGCGACGCTGGCGCGCCGGAAGCGCATCGGAAACATCACGTTCTCCAGCGCCGTCATGCTGGCGATCAGGTTGAACGACTGGAAGACGAACCCCACCGTCCGGCGCCGGTACTGCGCCAGCTGGTTCTCGTCCAGGTCGTCCAGGGCGACGTCGTCCACCTCGATCCGGCCCGCCGTCGGCCGGTCCAGCCCGCCGATCAGGTAGAGCAGCGTGCTCTTGCCGGACCCGGACGGGCCGATGACGGCCGAGAAGGCGTTGCGCGGGATCGTGACGTCCACGCCCGCCAGGGCATGGACCGTCTCGCGGCCCATGATAAAGCTCTTGCGCAAGCCCGTGATGCGGATGAACGGCTGGGCCATGCGCTCAGTACAACGTCCGCAGGATGCTCAGACCGCTGAACTGCAGCAACCCGAAGCCGACCAGGGCCTGCAAAGCGAACACGATCAGCGTCGTCGCCAGCACGCCGCCGATGACCTTGCCGGCCGGCAGGCCGGAGGCCAGCCGCGCGCCCAGGATGGCGAGCAGGAGGTACCAGATCAGGTACAGGTCCACATAGATCAGGAACTCGCGCAGGAAGGCGCTCCACGGCGTGCCGTCGGTGGGCGCGAAGCCGGACAGGCCGGGCCCGTTGACCAGGGACTGGGTGGACATCGCAAAACCGACCAGCACCAGGCTGCGGACGGCGAACGGCAGCGACGCCCAGGCAATGACGTTGAGCGTGTTGCGCGTGGGACTGCGCCCGCCGAGCATCGTCAGCGCCAGGTGCAGCAGGGCGGCCAGCAGCACCCAGCCGAGCCAGACGCCGATCACGGCAATGAAGGCCGGCAGCGCATAGATGAAGATCGGCCCCTGCGTGGCCTGCTGGGCCTGCATGAACTGCTCCTGCATCTGGGGCGGCCAGTATTGGAAATCGGGGGGCATCTGGACCTGGCCCATGGCCGCCTGCGCCTGGCGGACCGTGCCGACGGCGGCTACACGGGCCAGCTCGGCCACGGTGATCACCAGCAGCGGCGTGAGCCAGGCGTCGCCGGCGTGCTCGGCGATGCGCGCAAACGTGGCCCGCGGGCGGAACAGCGCCGGCAGGATCCAGTCAAAATGAAAGCGGCGGGGCCGGTCAAGGGCCGGCAGGGGGGCGGGTGCGGCAGTTTCAGTCATGGTCCGATTTTACTCTGGAAAAAGGCGTACGGCGACACGAGAGACATAAGACAGACAAACTTGTGGGCCACAGATTACAGACTACAGACGGCAGACGAAGGATGGCCGTTTATGGTTCCGGCAGGCCGGAGAGTGTGCGCCCTGAATTATACTGTCGGAGATGCGCCGGCTGAGATCAGCCTTCCCCCTCGTTGTCCTGACCCTCCTTGCCCTGCCGGCGTTGTGGCCCTGGCTACACCCGGGCCTGCCGCGCACCAACGACGCCCTGCCGCACCTGTACCGGGCGGTGCAACTGGACGCCGTGGTGGGTCAGGGCATTTTTCTTCCACGCTGGGCGCCGGACCTGGTATGGGGTTACGGGTATCCAGTTTTTAACTTCTTTCCATTTCTATCACATTATCTGGTCGTCGGCCTGCACCGCCTGGGGCTGGACTTCCTCCCGGCCTACCAGGCGGCCGGCGCCCTGACGCTGTGGCTGACGGCGTGGACGGCCTTCGCCTTCGGCCGTGATCTGTTCGGGGAGCCGGCCGGGCTGGCGGCCGGCGTCGCTTACCTCTACAGCCCCTATATTCTGTACGACACCTACATCCGGGGCTCGTTGCCCGAGTCGCTGGCGCTGGCGCTCCTGCCGCTGGCGTTCCTGCACCTGCGCCGGGCCGCGCGCGGCGCCGCCCGGTCCGTAGCCTGGGCGGCGCTGGCCATCGCCGGAGGCCTGCTCGCGCACAACGGCGTCAGCCTGCAGGTGATGCCGTTCCTGGCGGCTTATGCGGTCTATGAAGCGTGGGCCAACCGGGATGGGGAGGGAGGGTGGCGTTCGGGATTCAGGATTGGGGATTTGGGATTTGGCCTTCTCCCCTTCTTACTGGCCGCCCTGCTCTCGGCCTTCTTCTGGCTCCCGGCGCTGGCGGAATCCGGCGCGGTCCAGATCGAGCGTGGCACGCTGAACGGCGCGATGCTGTACAGCAACAACTTCCTGTCGCTGGCCGAGTTGACGGCCCAGCCGCGCGCGCCCGTGGACCCCGATCTGCTCAACCCGCCGGTCGTCCGCGCCCTCCCGCTGGCCGCGCTGCTGCTGGCCGCGCTGGCGCTCATGCGGGTCCTGCCCGCTCTTCTCCGCCGACGCTCCCCTGCCCCCTCGCCTCCCCGCCTCCACCTGCTCTTCTTCGCCGCGGCCGCCGTCGTCGCCGTCGTCCTGATGCTCCCCCTCGCCCGCCCGGTCTGGGACGCCGTGCCGTTACTGCGCCTGACGCTCTTCCCCTGGCGTCTGCTCGGGCCGGCGTCGCTCTTCATCGCCATGTGCGCCGGAGCCCTGTTGAGCCGGGGTGATCAGCCCTCACTTGAGAATTGGAGACTAGGGACCTGGCCCCTGGCCCTGGCCGCCTCCTGCCTTGTCCTCGCCGGCCTGCCTTTCGCGTCGCCGCCCTATGAGCCGTTCCCGGCGCGCGCGACCCTGGCCGACGTCGCCGCGTTCGAGGTCCCGCCGGACTTCGTGGGCACGACGACCGTGGGCGAGTACCTGCCGCGCGCCGTGCAGCAGCTCCCGGCGGACGTGAACGCCCGGCGCGAGGCCCTGATGCGCGGCGAGGCCGTGCCGCGCTTCGAGGCGCCCGGCGCACAGGTGGAGACGCAGACGTCCGGCCCGCGCGGCGACACATTCCTGGTCCACGCCGATCAGCCCGTGACCTTCATCTACAACCAGTTCCACTTCCCCGGCTGGCGCGCCACGCGGGACGGCCAGCCCGCGCCGGTCCGGGCCACGGTCCCCGACGGCCGCCTCGCGCTGGACCTGCCGGCCGGGACGCACACGCTGAGTTTCTCGTTCGCGGATACGCCGCCGCGCGTCGTCGGGAATTGGCTTTCGGTGCTGGGGCTGGTTGTCTTAGCGGCCTGGTCGTGGTCCGTCAAGAACAGACCCGGGGGATGGGAGATGGGTCATTGGGATTTGGGATTCCGCCCCCTCCTCCTCGCCGCCGTCCTCCTCGCCGCCGCGCGCCCGCTGTTGTGGGACGCCGGCCGGACGCCGTTCCTGCGGCGCGGCCTGACGGCGGACGGCCTGCGCGGCGTGGCCCACGCGCTGGACCTGAACTTCGCCGACGAATTGACCCTGCTGGGCTGGGACGCCGCGCGCACGAGCCTGGGGGCCGACGATGCCTTCACGCTCGACCTCTACTGGAAGGCCAACCGGCCGCTGGGCGTGCCGTACGGCTTCGACGTGAAACTGGTGGACGAGCATGGCCGGGTCTGGAGCGAGGCCGAGACGCCGCGCCCGCGCGACTGGCGCTTTACGCCCGGCACCGACTTCTGGCCGATCGATCAATATATCCTGGACCCGTACGTCCTCACGCCGCTGGCCGGCGCGCCGCCCGGCGTCTACCAGGCGCGCGTGGAGGTGTTCTCGCGTTACGACCTGCGCAGCCTCGGCGCGGCGCGGCTCGGGCCGTTCACGCTGACACAGCCCTCGCGCCGGGACTGCGCCGACCCGGACGCCCGCGTCGCCGGCCTGCCGGGGCTGCGCAGCGCGCGGAGCGAGGTCCAGGCCGCCGTCCCCGGCGACGAGGTCACGCTGACGTTGTGCTGGGAGGTCGCGCCGGGACGCGCGCCTGAGAGCGTGCAGGTCCGGCTCGTCGATGGCGCGGGCGTCGTCGTGTTAGCGCAGCGGGCCGCGAGGGAGAGCGCGCCGGCCTCGGGCAACTACTTCCTGCGCCAGCCCGTGAGCGTGCGCCTGCCCGCCGGCCTTGAGACGGGCGTTTACACCTGGACGCTGGCCGGCGGCGATGTCGTCGTCCGCGCCGGGGCCCTGGCCGTGGCCGCGCCCGCCCGCGCGTTCGAAGCGCCGCCCGTGGCGCGCCGCCTGGAGGCGGACCTCGGGCCGGTCACGCTCTACGGCGCCGACGCGCCGGCCGAGTTGCCGGCCGGCCGGGTCCTGCCGGTGACGTTGATCTGGCGCGCGGATGAGCTGATGGACGACTCGTATCACGTCTTCGTCCACCTGCTCGGGCCGGACGGCGGGCTGGTGGCGCAGTCGGACGGCGTCCCGGCGGACTGGGCGCGGCGGACCACGGGCTGGCTGCCGGGCGAGTTCGTGGTGGACGCGCGGACGCTGTCCGCGCCGCCGGGCCTGGCCCCCGGGACCTACACGCTCGCCGCGGGCCTCTACCGGCCGGCGGACGGCGCGCGCCTGGGGACGGAGGCGTGGGCGGACGGGCGCGTGATCGTGGCGGAGTGGACTCTAGACTAGCGCCTGCGCCAGGTCCGCGATCAGGTCGTCCTTGTGCTCCAGGCCGACGGAGAGGCGGATGAGGCCCGGCCCGACCTCCAGCGGCGAGCCCTGCGTGGAGCCGTGCGTCATCGCCGCCGGCAGCTCGATCAGGCTTTCCACGCCGCCCAGCGATTCGGCCAGGGCGAACAACCGGGTGCGTTTGAGTAGGGCCCGCGTCTCCGCCTCGCCGCCTTTCAGAAAGAACGAGATCATGCCGCCGAAGTTGCGCATCTGCCGCCGGGCGACCGCATGCTGCGGGTGCGTCTCCAGGCCGGGGTAGATCACGTCCGCCACCCGGGGGTGGTCGGCCAGGAACTGGGCCACGGCCAGCGCGTTCTCGCCGTGCCGGTCCATGCGCACCGCCAGCGTCTTCACGCCGCGCAGCACCAGGAAACAGTCCATCGGCCCCGGCACCGCCCCGGCCGCGTTCTGCAGAAACTTGAGGCGCTCGTGCAGCGCGGCGTCGTTCGTCAACACCGCCCCGCCGACGACGTCCGAGTGTCCGCCCAGATACTTGGTGGTCGAGTGGACCACGACGTGCGC
Organism: Anaerolineales bacterium; assembly: GCA_034434015.1. Classification (GTDB taxonomy): domain Bacteria; phylum Chloroflexota; class Anaerolineae; order Anaerolineales; family UBA6663; genus SpSt-583. The sequence goes on along the minus strand of DAOUAB010000196.1, from coordinate 2,518 downwards.
GCCCAGGTCGAGCGGGCGCTGCAAATACGGCGTGGCGAAGGTGTTGTCCACCACCACGCGGATGGCCGGGTTGTGGCGGCGCGCGATCTCGGCCACGGCCGCGATATCGACGACCTTGAGGCGCGGGTTGGTGGGCGTCTCGATCCACACCCAGCGCGTGTGGGCGCGCAGGCCGGCGGCTACCGCCGCCGGATCGGTCAGCTCCGCGTACGAGAACTCGATGCCGTACTTCTTGTACTGCTTGTCGAACAGCCGGAAAGTGCCGCCGTACACATCGTTGCTGGCCAGCACGTGGTCGCCGGGGTCCAGCAGTTTCAACAGCGTGTCGATGGCGGCCATGCCGGAGGCGAAGGCCAGGCCGTACGCGGCGCCCTCCAGCGCGGCCAGGCAGGCCTCCAGCGCCGAGCGCGTCGGGTTGCCGGTGCGCGCGTACTCGTAGCCCTTGTGCTCGCCGACGCCCTGCTGAACGTACGTGGACGTCTGGTAGATGGGCGTCATCACCGCGCCGGTGGTCGGGTCCGGCTCCTGGCCGGCATGGATGGCGAGGGTTTCGAGGCGGGGGGTCGAGGTCATGGGCGCTCCGTCATGGTGGCAGGTTGGGCCGCAGGTGGGCGCATTATAATGCCAGCATGTTGAACGCTTTGCGCCGCTTGCGCCGCGTGTCGCTGGTCCTCAGCGTGAGCCTGGCCGTGAGCGGTTGTTTCGTCGCCGGCCCTTTCCCGGTCCCGCTGGTGCGGCCGGCCCGGCCCGCGCCCGGCAACGCCCCGCCCACGCCCGTCGTCCCGGCGCTCTACGTCGAATACGCCGGAAACCGGGCCGTGGCCGAAGAGTCCGCTTATCGGTGGCGCACCGGGAACGTGGACAGCGCCGGGAGCAGTCAGCCCGGCGGGGCGACGCCCCTCGCCCTGCCGCTGGGCGACGGTCTGAACATCGTCGTCAACTTCAACCCGCCGCCGGCGGTCCTGTGGGTGGCGGAGCTGGACGGAAACGGCGTCCCGCGCGCCGCCAGTGTGCTCACCCCCACGGCCATGACGACCGTTTACACACCGACCGTCGGCGGCCAGTATCGCCTGCGGGTGACGGCGGAGTGGACGGACAAAAATACGGTGACCGGCCTCTTCCCGCTGGACGTAAGCGGCCGTAAGGCCGGTCCGTAGGCTATAATCCTCGCATGGCCAATCTTCCCCTGTATGACCACCCCGACGATGTCCCGGCCCCGCTGGGCCGGGAGGCGATGCGTTTCGAGGCCGTCTCCGTCCAGCCCTACGCCGACAACCGGCGCGTGAAGCTGCTTGTCAAGTTCCCGCCGTTCGTGGACCGGCCGAGCGTGGACGCCTGGGTGGTCAACGCCGATGGCCAGGTGGTGGCGTCCATGAGCCTGATCGAGGCCATGGAGCAGGACTTCGACTTCACCCTGCACCTGCGCGGGCCGGAGCCGCGCGGCGAGCACGTCCTGCACCTGGCGCTCTTTTACCTGCCCGACGACCAGCGGCCGGACGTGAAGCAGATCGTCGACCGGCGCGAAATCCCCTTCACGATCCAATCGCCCTATTGAGACGCACGGCGAATGACGAATGGCGTCTGGTGCAACTCGCCCATGTCCGATCCACAACCCTGGCGCGTCCTGGCCTCCGAAACCGTCGCTGATTTCTCCCCCTGGCTGCGCGTCATCCGCCAGCGCGTGCAGCTCCCCAGCGGCGTCATCATCCCGGACTACGTCCTGACCCCGGCGCGCAGCTACAGTCTGGTGGTGGCGCTGACCGACGACGACCATGTGCTGCTGGTGCGCCAGTATAAGCACGGCCTCGGCCGGGCGGTGTACGACTTCCCGGCCGGTTACCTGGAGACGCCGGATGAGGACCCGCTGGCCGCCGCGCAACGCGAGCTGCGCGAGGAGACCGGCTACGCCGCGCGCCGCTGGGCTTCGCTGGGCGCCTATCACCTGGACACCAATCGGAGCGAGGCCGCCGCTCACCTGTTCTTCGCCCGCGGCCTCGAGCGCGTGGCCGAGCCGCATCTGGACGACACCGAGGCCCTGACGGTGCACCGTGTGCCGCGCGCCGGGATCGCGCCGCTGCTGCGCGCGGGCCAGATGTCCGGCCTGGCCTGCCCGGCGGCCTGGGGGCTGGCGCTGGCGTATCTGTCCGAGAATAGGGACTGAACCGGGCTGAGCGGGAGGCCGGGGCGGAACGTTGAGCCCATTCCGCGCCGTCGGCCCAATCTATGCGATCCGTGTCCGCTCGCCCTGGCCGCAGCGGTCCGGCGTCCTGACCATGAAGCGTCATGCCATCACGCGCTGAAGAATCAACCGTCGAAGCCGAGGCCGCCGCGGACCCAACCGCCGACACGCACCTGCACACGCGTCAGGCCGGGCTCTCGCTGGCGGCCTTCCCCCATTCGCTGCTGCATTTCCTGCCGTATCGCTTGCAGGCGCGCCTGGCCACCGGCTCGGTGACGCGCCAGGTGCTGGCGCTGGCCTGGCCGTCGGTGGCCGAGCAGGCGCTGGTGACCCTGATCG
>DAOUAB010000195.1:0-33119 GCA_034434015.1 Anaerolineales bacterium | reverse complement strand
AGGCCAGCCTGAGCTTCCTGGGGCTCGGCGTACCGCCCGAGATCCCCACCTGGGGCACCATGCTGGGCGACGGCCGCAACTACATCAGCACCGCGCCGTGGCTCACGATCTTCCCGGGCCTGGCCATCTTCACCGTGGTGCTGGGCATCAACCTGCTCGGCGACGGCCTGCGCGACGCGCTCGACCCGCGTCTGAGCCAGAGCGGCGTCAAAGTCAAAGCCTGAGACCGGCCTGGCGCTTCGGGTATACTCAGCGCCGTTATGCGTCCTCCCCTCACCCGCCTCATCGTCGGCGGCCTGTTCGCCGTCCTGGCCGCCTGCGCCAGCCCGGCCCCGCCGCCGGCCTCCCCCGGCGCCACGCCCGACATCCCGACGGCGGCGCCGGCGTCGCCCGCGCCGCCAACGCCCGCAGAGGCGCCCACAACCGCGACGCTTCCCCCGCCCTCCCCCACGCCGGCCCCGCGCATCTTCACGCTCGCCCTGCCGGCCGCGCCGACCACGCTCGACCCGGCCCGGGCCGAGGACGGGGCCGCGCTGCTCATCACGCGACACCTCTATGAGGGGCTCACCGCCTTCGAGCCCGGCGCCACGCGCGTCCGCCCGGCCCTGGCCGAAAGCTGGCAGGTCACGCCCGGCGGCCTGCGCTGGACCTTTGAACTGCGCCCCGGCGTGACCTTCAGCGACGGGACGCCGCTCACGGCCGAGGCCGCCCGCCAGAACTTCGAGCGCTGGCGCACGCGCACCCCGCCCGGCCCCTACACCTTCTGGCGCCTGATGTTCGGGGGCTTCGCCGGCCAGGCCGATGAGACCGGCGCGCCCCTCAGCACGGTGGCCGCTGTCACGGCCACCTCGCCCAGCACCCTCGTCATCACGCTCACCCGCCCGGACGCCGCCCTGCCCAACACCCTGGCCATGCCGGCCTTCGCCATCGTGAACCCGACGGCCTGGGCCGATCCGGGCTTCGGCGCGCCGGGGGCGCCCTCGGCCGGGACGGGGCCGTTCCTGCTCCAGGCCTGGCATCCGGAGGGCCTGCTGACGCTGGCGCGCAACCCGGCCTATTGGGGCGAGCCGGCCAAACCCGAGAAGTTGCTTTTCAAAACCATCCCCGACGACGTGCAGCGCCTGACCGCGCTCCAGATCGGCGAGGTGGACGGCCTGCCGGACCTGGACCCGGCGCATTACGACCTGCCCGCTCAATGGCCCGGCCTGCGTGTGGAGTTCGACCCGCCGCTGGAGGTGCTTTACCTGGGCTTCAACCAGGCGCGCGCCCCGTGGGGCGACCTGGATTGCCGTCGGGCCGTGGCCCTGGCCCTCGATCCGGCCCGCTACGCCCGCGACCTCTTCCCCGGCGACGCCGAGGCCGCCGACGCCATGCAGCCGGCCGGCACCTGGGGATACGCCGCTCCGCCTGAGGCGCGCGCCCGCGACGTCGAGCAAGCGCGAGCGCTCTGGCAGGCGTGCGTGACGGCGCAGCCGGCGCCGCAAACCATCAACCTGTACGTGCCCCCGCTCTCGCGCCCTTACCTCCCGGACCCGGCCGGACTGGGCGCGGCTGTGCAGGCGGACCTGGCCGAGGCCGGCATCCGCGTGACGATCCAGTCCCCGGACTGGACGACGCAGTGGTTGCCGGATGTGCAGGCCGGCCGGGCCGACCTGTTCCTGCTCGGCTGGGCGGGCCTCAACGGCGACCCGGACGCCTTCCTGTGTCCGCTGTTCTGCGGCGAGAACGCGGCCTTCAACAGCGACGCGCAGGGCCGGCCGATCCCGCCGGATGAGACCCTGGCCGGCCTGCTGCGCCGCGCCCGCGCGGTCACCGACCCGGCCGAGCGCGAGGCGCTGTATGCCCAGGCCCACGCCCGCATCTTTGAGAGCGTGCCCGCGCTCCCGCTGGTCGCCCGCCGCAGCGCCTGGGCCTTCCGCGCCGATCTCGCCGGCACCGTGCCCAGCCCGATCGAGGCGGTGTTTTTCGGATTGGAGTTAAGGCCCTGATGCCGCCTCAACTGTTGACCGGTTTGCGCGTTCTGGACCTCTCGCGCCTGCTGCCCGGCCCGTACTGCACGCGCCTGCTGGCGGACCTGGGCGCCGACGTCATCAAAGTCGAGTCGCCCGTCATCGGCGATCACCTGCGCAGCGCGCCGCCCGGCCGCGGCTTTGAGGGCATGTTTGACGCGCTCAATTACGGCAAGCGCTGTCTGGGCCTGAACTACCGGCACCCGCTCGGCCGGGAACTGCTGCTCCGGCTGGCGCGCGGGGCCGATGTCCTGGTGGAGTCCTTCCGGCCGGGCGCGATGGCGCGCTGGGGGCTGGGCGAGGCCACCCTGCGCGCCGCTAACCCGCGCCTGATCTATGTCTCGCTCTCCGGCTACGGCCAGACCGGCCCGTACCGCGACCGCGCCGGGCACGACCTCAACTACCTCGCCGTGGCCGGGTTGCTGGGCTTCGGGCGCCTGGCGGATGAGGCGCCGGCGCTGCCCAAGGTGCAGATCGCGGACCTGGCCAGCGGGATGCTGGGCGCCGTGCACCTCCTCGCCGCACTCTGGCAGCGGGAGCGGAACGGGTCCGGCGCTTATCTGGACGTGTCGCTGATAGATGGGCCGCTTTCGTGGCTGGCCGCCATGGGAGCCTTCCGGCCATTATCGGACGCGGCCGCCACCCGGCGGCCTCCGTTGGCGGGCGGCCTGCCCTGCTACAACGCCTACGCGACGGCGGACGGGGAGTGGGTGACGCTGGCGGCCCTGGAGACCACGTTCTGGGGCGACTTCTGCCAGGCAACCGGGCGGGAGGATCTGATCTCAAAACAGCTTGAGCCGGGCACGGCGGCCGAACTGGAAGCGCTGTTCAAGACGCGCACACGCGCCGAGTGGCTGGAGCTGCTGGGACAGGTGGACGCCTGCCTTGAAATGGCCGCCACGCCGGCCGAGGCGGCGGCCCATCCACAAGTGCGCCTGCGCCGTGCGGCGCTGGGCCTGGATCACACGGCGTGCGCCCCGGCGCTGGGGGCGCACACTTCAGAAATCCTGCAGGAACTGGGGCTGAGCGACGCTGAACTGGAGGCGCTTCAGGCCAAGCATGTCGTCTGCATGGCCTGACCCCCGTGCGGTCCATGCAGACACGCAGGGCTGCGAAGGCTCGTTACACTTCGCGCCTCTTCGTGCTCTTCGTGCCCCTTCGCGCCCCTTCGCGCCCCTTCGTGCCCTTCGTGTCTCTTCGTGCCCTTCGCGCCCCTTCGTGCCCTTCGCGCCCCTTCGTGCCCTTCGCGCCCTTCGTGCCTCTTCGTGCCCTTCGCGCCCCTTCGCGCCTCTTCGTGCCCTTCGCGCCCCTTCGTGCCTCTTCGTGCCTCTTCGTGGACTCATTGAGAATTCTGCCGGCTGCCCTCCAGCGCCGCGCGCCGTTTAGCCCGCAACCCCACCAGCCGCTCCTCGCCCCGCACCAGCCGGGCAAAGTTGGGCCGCAGCGCCCAGGCCAGCAGAACCACCGATCCCACACCGTACCACACGAACGTCCAGCTCAACACGCCCAGGTAGGCCAGGTAGGCGAAGACCGCCGTCACGGTGATGGCGGCCATAATCGTCGCGACGGAGGCGTAGCCGACGAAATACAGGATCAGCGCGCCCTCCAGCACCGCAATCGGCGCGATCCACGGCCACATAGCGATGGCGCCCCCCACGCACGTTGCGCCTCCGGCGCCGCCCTTGAAACCCAGAAATAACGAGTGGTTATGGCCCAGGATCGCGCCCAGGCCGGCCAGCACCATGCCCCAGGCCCGCGTCTCGGCGGGCAGGAGCCATTGCGCCAGCCAGACCGCCAGCGTCGCCTTGAAGATATCCGAGACGGCGGTCAGCAGGCCGGCCCAGAAGCCGGCCGCCCGCATGGCGTTGGTGCCGCCCGTCCGCCCGCTGCCCACCTGACGGACATCCTGACCGGTGAACAGCTTCACATACACGACGCCCGACGGGAAGGAGCCCAGCAGGTACCCGCCGATGAGGGCGGCCGCTAACCACAAGATCGCCATAACTTTCCTCTCAAAATCGAGTTCCTTGAGCCGTAGATTTATAACCCCATCCCGGGTCCAAAGTCACTCCTGGATAATCAGCGGCGCTTCGGCCACGCGGCCCGCCTCGATCCGGAAGACCCGGCCGCGCCATGCGCCGGCCCCATCCGGCGCGCAGATCAGGTAAAGCGACTCCGGGTAATAGGCCTGAGCCACATCGGTCGGCGACGGGGTCGGCGGGCCGGCCGGGTGCGAATGGAAGATGCCGGTGATCTCCCAGCCGGCGTCCTCGATCGCCACCATCGTCTCAATCTGCTGCGCCGGGTCCATCTCGTAGGCCACCGGACTGTGCAGCCGGTTCTCCACCGGGTAGACGGCGCGCACCACGCCGCCCCGCCCGGCCAGCAGGCCGCAGGCCTCCTCGGGCAGGGCCCGCGTCAGGTGCGCGGCGATGGCCCCCCACTGCGCCGGGGTCAGCCGCAGGCCGTCCGTCAGGCTCATAGGATGACATTATACCCATTTCGCCGCGCCCCGGGCCGGACGGCTTGACACGCCGGCCTGTTTAGGCTAGACTGGCGTATAATTTAGGCTTGACTAAATTTGATTTCAGGCGTCCAAAATGGTTTCCCACGCGGTCGAAGACTATCTCAAGGCGATTTACGAGATCGAAGAGGATTTCGGTGCCGTCACCACCTCCCTGCTGGCCGTGCACCTGGATGTCCGGCCGGCCTCGGTGACGGGCATGGTCCAGAAACTGGCCAAAGCCCGGCCGCGGCTGGTGAACTATGAGAGCCACCGCGGCGTCACCCTCACCCCGGCCGGCCGCAAGATCGCGCTGGAGGTGATCCGGCACCACCGCCTGATCGAGCTGTATCTGGCCGAGGCGCTGGGCTACGAGTGGGACCGCGTGGACGCCGAAGCGGAGAAACTGGAGCACGTCATCTCCGAGGAGTTCGAGGACAAGATCGCGGCCCTGCTGGGCCACCCGACCACGGACCCGCACGGCGACCCGATCCCGACCAAAGAGGGCACCGTGGCCGAGCCCAGCCGCCGGACGCTGACCAGCAGCCAGCCGGGCGAGACGGTGCGCGTGGCCCGCGTGCGCGACGACGATCCGGCCTTCCTGCGCTATCTCGCCGAGCTGGGCGTCACCCTGAACGCTGTCCTGATCGTCACCGACCGCACGCCGTTCGACGGCCCGCTGCACATCCGCGTGGGCGGCCGCACCCACGCCCTGGGCCGCGGGGTGACGGACAAGATTTTCGTCGAGCTTGAGTAGCTCCCCGGAGGCATTGATATGGCCATCCCCGCCTCGCCGCCTCAACCCTGGACGCCCGAGCTGAAGGCCGGCGTCCGCAAACGCCTGATCCAGATCGGCGGGCTGCTGCTGGTATATGCGCTGCTGCTGTTCCTGCCCGCCGGCCGGTTGGACTGGGTCTGGGCCTGGGTGTTGCTGGGCGTCTACCTGGCCATGATCGCCGTCAACGCCGTCGTCATGTTCCGGATCAGCCCGGAGACCATCGCCCGCCGGGCCGAGGCGCAGGGCCAGAAGGGCTGGGACCGCGTGGTCGGCGGGCTGTGGGCGGTGGCCGGCCTGGCCGGGCTGGTAGTCGCCGGGCTGGATGCGCGTTTCGGTTGGACCCATTCGTTGTCGACAGGCCTACACCTGACCGGTCTGGCCGGCTACACGCTCGGCTTTGCGCTCTTCAGCTGGGCGATGGCGTCGAACGCCTTCTTTTCCACGGTGGTCCGTGTCCAGGCGGACCAGGGCCACACGGTCTGCACCACCGGCCCGTACCGTTTCGTGCGCCATCCCGGCTATGTGGGCGCCATCCTGCAATCGCTCGTCGCGCCGCTGCTGCTCGGTTCGCTGTGGGCTTTCGTCCCCGGCGCCCTGGCCGCGGCCCTGATGGTCATCCGCACCGCGCTGGAGGACCGCACCTTGCGCGCGGAGCTGCCCGGCTACGCGGCCTATGCCCGCTCGGTCCGCTTCCGCCTGATCCCGGGCGTCTGGTGAGGCAGGAGCCGCCATGTTGATCACGACCTGGACTTCACCGCAGCTCGCGGGCCTGGCCGCCATGCTCGGCGCCCTCCTCTACGCCATCGGCGATGTGCTGCTGCTGGCCGGGCGCGCCGAACCGGCCCGGCACCCCAACCTGCAGCCGCACGCCAGGCTGCTCTCGGGCACCGAGCGCATGGCCGAGCTGTCCTGGCCGCGCCTGATGTGGGGCGGGCTGTTGGGCGTCTTCGCCACGCCCCTGCTCCTCGGCAGCCTGTGGCTTCTCTATGCCGGCCTGGCGCCGGCCGGGCCGTGGGCGGCCTGGCCGCCTACCCTGCTCTTCGGCCTGGGCTTTATCCTGGCGCCCTTCGTCCACGGCTCGTTTATCTACCTGGGTGAGTATGTCCAGGCGCTGGACCGTGTCGGCGCCGAGGCGCAGGCCGTGATCGTCGGAATGCTCCAGCGACACCGCCAGGTGATGATCATCAGCTATGGCGCGCTCGCCGCCACCATCGTGACGGCCTCGTTCTGGTTCTCGGCCGCCGTCCTCCTGGGCGGCACGCGCTTCCCGGCCTGGATGGCGCTCGTCAACCCGATCACAGCCCTGCTCGCCTGGCTCGGTCTGCGACGCTTGATCCCGGCGGCGGCGAAACGCCTGGAGGGCGCCGGCTTCAACATCGCTTTCCTGGCCTTCTTTGCGGCGGCGACGGTCGCTCTGAGATGACCCCGGTTATGAATTACCCGTTGCTCGTTGTCGTGATGCTTGGAGTAGCCGCGGCCGTGTTCTGGCCGCGCCTCGGCCTGCTGGCCCTGTGGCGGCGCTACCGCGCCAACCGCCGCCGGATCCTGGTTGAGGACGCCCTCAAGCACCTGCACGCCTGCGCCTGGCGCGGCCAGACGGCCACGCTGCAATCGCTGGCCGGCGCGCTGCACCTCACGCTGGCCCGCGTCGTCCGCCTGGTCGGCGACCTGGAGGCGCAGGGCCTGCTGCGGGCCGCCGAGGACGGCCTGCACCTCACCCCGGACGGCGAGCAGATCGCCGTCGCCGTAGTCCGCGCCCACCGGCTGTGGGAGCGCTACCTGGCGGATGAGGCGCGCATGCCGTTGGCCGACATCCACCACGAGGCCGAGCGCCGCGAGCACAGCCGCAATGCCGAGGCCCTGGGGGCCCTGGACGCGGCCATGGGCTATCCCGCCACCGACCCGCACGGCGACCCGATCCCGACCGCCCTCGGCCGGATCGAGCGCGTCGAATCGCGGCCTCTCACCGACTGGCCGCTGGACACGCCGGCCCGCATCGTCCACCTGGAGGACGAGCCGGCCGCGCTCTTCGCCCAGATCGCGGCCGAGGGCCTGCGCCCCGGCCAGACCCTGCGCGTGCTGGAAGCGACGCCGCACCGTTTGACCCTGTCGGACGGCCGCAAGACCTTCGCCCTGGCGCCGCTGGTGGCCGCCAACATCTTTGTCGCGCCGAAGCCGGCCGACGGGGCGCCGGCGGAGCGCCGCCTGACCGCGCTCAAACAGGGGGAGCAGGCGCTGGTGCGCGCCCTGGAGGATAGCCTGCAGGGCTTCACGCGCCGCCGCCTGCTGGACCTGGGGCTGACGCCCGGCGTCCTGGTCCGGGCGGAGCTGCCCAGCATGTTCGGGGACCCGGTGGCCTACCGCGTGCGCGGCACGCTGATCGCCCTGCGCCGGGATCAGGCCGAGCAGATCCTGATCTCGGAGCCGGAGGCCGCCCGATAGCGACGCTTCTCCGTGCCGTGACCGTCATCCCGGCCTGCGCCGGGACGCGGGCCTGCATCGGCGAAGCGACGCACGAGTTGCCGATTACGAACTGGAACGAGGGAGTCAGACGAATGTCCGTGGATTGTGAGACCTGCCCCGCCAACGCCGCCCTGGCCCAGATGGGCCTGGAGGTGAGCGCCTTCGATTACTTGGTGGCGCTGGCCGGCAACCCCAACACCGGCAAGAGCACGGTCTTCAACGCCCTCACCGGCCTGAAGCAGCACACCGGCAACTGGCCGGGCAAGACCGTCAGCCGCGCCGAGGGCGGCTACCGGTTCCAGGGCAAACGCTATAAGCTGGTGGACCTGCCCGGCACTTACTCGTTGCTCTCCGCCTCGCAGGACGAGGAGATCGCGCGCAATTTCATCCTCTTCGGCCAGCCGGATTGCACGATCGTGGTCGCCGACGCCACCTGCCTGGAGCGCAACCTCAACCTGGTCCTGCAGGTGCTGGAGATCAGCGACCGCGTGGTGGTGTGCGTCAACCTGCTGGACGAGGCCCGCCGCAAGGGTCTGACCGTGGACACGCGCACCCTGGCGCGCGATTTGGGCGTGCCCGTTGTGGGGACGGCGGCGCGCTCCGGCGAAGGCCTGGGCGACCTGCTGGCCGCCGTCGCCGATGTCTGCGCCGGCCGGGCGACCCTGGCGCCGCGCCGTGTGGCCGCCGACCATGCCCTCGAGCAGGCCCTGAGGGAGTTGCTGCCGCTCATCGAGCAGGCCGCGCCCGGCCTGCCCAATCCGCGCTGGGTGGCGCTGCGCCTGCTGGACGGCGATCCGCGCATCCGCCAGGCCCTGCTCAACGGCGAACTGAACGACATCGCGCAGCGCCAGCGTGAAGCCGTGCGCCGCTTCAGCCGCAAGATGGCCCTGGAGGGCGCCCAATGACCCCCCCGCCTGCCGCCTCCCCGGCCGACGCCCTGTTGGCGCGCGCCGACGCGCTGCGCCAAGCGTTGCCCGAGAACTTCCGCGATCAGCTCGTCCAGTCGCTCTACGGCGAGGCCGAGAGCATCGCCCGCCGCGCGGTGCGCCCTCGGGGCGCACCGCGCCGGGATTGGGACGGTTGGCTCGACCGGCTGGTGACCTCGCCCATCTTCGGCCTGCCGATCATGCTGTTGATCCTGGCCGTCGTCTTCTGGCTCACCATCACCGGCGCCAACATCCCCTCGGCCATGATCGCCGCGGGGCTCTTCTGGATCGAGGACCAGGCCGCCGCGCTCTTCACCGCCCTGGGGGCGCCGTGGTGGCTGACGGGCTTCGTCTGGCACGGCGTCTGGCGCAGCCTGGCCTGGGTGGTCAGCGTCATGCTCCCGCCGATGGCCATCTTCTTCCCGTGCTTCACCTTCCTCGAGGACCTGGGCTACCTGCCGCGCGTGGCCTTCAACCTGGACTGGCTGTTCAAGAAGGCGGGCGCGCACGGCAAGCAGTCGCTGACCATGACGATGGGCTTCGGGTGCAACGCCGCCGGCGTCATCGCCACGCGCGTCATCGACAGCCCGCGCGAGCGCCTGATCGCCATCCTGACCAACAACTTCGTGCCCTGCAACGGGCGCTTCCCGACCCTGATTATGCTGGCGACCGTGTTCGTGGCGGCCTCCTTCCCGCCGGCGCTGGCCTCGGTGGCCGCCGCCGGCTCGGTGGTGATGGTCGTCGTCGGCGGCGTGCTGTTCACGCTGGCCATCTCCGCCCTGCTCTCACGCACCCTGCTGCGCGGCGAGGCCTCGGCGTTCTCGCTCGAGCTGCCGCCCTTCCGCCGCCCCAACGTTAAACAGATTCTGTACACCTCCCTGATCGACCGGACGATCTTCGTCCTGTGGCGCGCCATCCAGACGGCCGCCCCGGCCGGAGCCGTCATCTGGCTGCTGGGCAACCTCTCGGTCGGCGGCCAGTCGCTGGCCTGGCACGTGGCCGATTTCCTGAATCCGCTCGGCCTGGCCATCGGCCTGGACGGCGTCATCCTGCTGGCCTACATCATCGCCATCCCGGCCAACGAGATCGTGGTGCCGACGATGCTGATGGTCTACATGGGCGTGGGCATGATGACCGACACGCCGGAGTTTGCCGAGCTGCGCGCCCTGCTCATCGGCCAGCACGGCTGGACCCTGCTCACCGCCGTCAACCTGATGCTGTTCTCGCTCCTGCATAACCCGTGCGCCACCACGATCCTCACGATGTGGAAGGAGACGCGCAGCCTGAAGTGGACGGCGCTCGGCGCGCTCGGCCCGCTGGCCCTCGCTTTCCTGGTGTGCTGCCTCACCGCCTCGGCCGCCCGGCTGCTGGGCTGGGCCTGAGCTATCCGCTTCAAGCTCTGGTGAGATGACGATAAGCGCGAAAAAGGACGCGTCACTATGTTGCACAAAATCAGGTGTTTATCGGTCTTTTTTGTCATACTAGTCGGCGCCTGCGCCCCGGCCGGCCCGGCCGGCGACCTCGCCAGCCGGCCCATTCGCGTCGTCGCCACCGTGGGCATGATCACGGACATCGTCCGCAATGTCGGCGGCGAGCGCGTCCAGGCCACGGGCCTGATGGGGCCGGGCGTGGACCCGCACCTGTACAAGCCCACGGCCAGCGACGTGCAGACGCTGGAAAGCGCCGACGTGATCTTCTACGGCGGCCTGGAGCTGGAGGGCCGCATGACCGACGTCTTCGTCAAGCTGGCGCGCGCCGGCAAACCTACCTTCCCGGTCAGCGAGGACATCGACCCGGCCCGCCTGCGCCAGCCCGTCGAGTTCGAGGGCAAGTACGACCCGCACATCTGGTTCGACGTGACGCTCTGGCAGGAGGCGGTGCGCAAGGTGGCCCGGGAGCTGGCCGCGCTCGACCCCGGCTCGGCCGCGCTCTACCAGGCCAACGCCGACGCCTACCTGAAACAACTCGACGAGCTGCACCGGTACGTCCAGGCCCAGATCCAGACCCTGCCGCCGGAATCGCGCGTGCTCATCACGGCCCACGACGCCTTCGGCTACTTCGGCCAGCAGTACGGGATGGAAGTCCGCGGCCTGCAGGGCACCAGCACGGCCGCCGAGGCCGGGGCCCGCGACGTCCAGGACCTGGCCGCCTTCATCTGCGAACGCGGCCTGAAGGCCATCTTCGTCGAATCGTCCGTGCCGCAGGCCACCCTCGAGGCGGTGCAGGCGGCGGCCGAGGCGCGCGGCTGCACGGTGAGCATCGGCGGCCAGCTCTTCTCGGATGCGATGGGCGCCGACGGCACGCCGGAAGGCACTTATATCGGCATGGTGCGCCACAACGTGGACACCATCGTGAAGGCGCTGAGGTAAAGAGCCATGGATCACCCCTCCCCGGTCGTCATCAGGGACCTCACGGTCGCGTACCGCGAGAAGGCCGTGCTGTGGGACGTGGACCTGGACCTGCCCGCCGGCAAACTGGTCGCCATCATCGGCCCGAACGGCGCGGGCAAGTCCACGCTGATCAAGGCCGTGCTCGGCCTGGTGCCGGCCGCGGCCGGCACGGTGGCGATTTTCGGCCAGCCGTACGCCGCGCAGCGCCACCGCGTGGGCTACGTGCCGCAGCGCACGAGCGTGGACTGGGACTTCCCCACCGACGCCCTGGACGTGGTGCTGATGGGCACTTACGGCTCGCTCGGCTGGGTGCGGCGTCCCGGCGCCGCCCAGCGCGCCTGGGCCATGAACTGCCTGGACAAGGTCGGCATGGCCGATTACGCCGGGCGCCAGATCAGCCAGCTCAGCGGCGGCCAGCAGCAGCGCGTCTTCCTGGCGCGCGCCCTGGCCCAGAACGCCGACCTGTACTTCATGGATGAGCCTTTTGTGGGCGTGGACGCCCTGACCGAGAAGGCCATCGTGGCTCTGCTGCACGAACTGCGCGCCCAGGGTAAGACCGTGGTCTGCGTCCACCACGACCTCGATTCGGCGCCCGATTACTTCGATTACGTGGCCCTGCTCAACGTGCGCCTGATTGCGGCCGGCCCGTTCGCCACCACGTTCACGCTCGAAAACCTGAAGCGGACGTACGGCGGCCTGATGCAGGCCTCGCTGGCCCACTTCCAGACCGCCGGCCTGCCCAGCGACCGCGCCGCGCCGGAAAGGGTCGGGCCGCAATGATCCACGCCCTGCACAGCCTCCCGTCCCATCAGGCCGCCCGCGCCGGCGGCAAAGCGCACACTCTGGCCCGCCTCCTCCAGGCCGGCTACCCGGTGCCGCCCGGCTTCGTCCTCCTGCCGGAGGCCTTCGTCGGCGACGCGCTCGGCGACGAGGCCTGGGCGGCGGCCCGCGCCCACCTGACCGCCCTGCGCGGCCGCGCCGACGGCGCGGCGGCCTTCGCCGTCCGATCGTCCGCGCTCAGTGAAGACTCGGCCCAGGCCTCCTTCGCCGGCGAGTTCGAGACCGTGCTGCACGTGAGCGCCGACCAGGCCGTGCGCGACGCCATCACGACGGTGCGGCGCTCCCGGCTCTCGGCCCGGGTCAGCGCCTACAGCCAGGCCCAGGCCGCCGGCGGCAGTCACGACATGGCCGTGGTGGTGCAGCGCCTGGTGCGCGCCGACCTGGCCGGCGTCCTGTTCACGGCCGACCCGGTGACCGGCAGCCGGGCGGCCCTGGTCGGCAACTATGTCCACGGCCTGGGCGAAGCCCTGGTCTCGGGCGAGCGGAACCCGGAGACCTTCACGCTCGCGCGGCCCAACGGCCGCTACGCCGGCCCGGTCGAGCTCAGGCGCTGGGCGCGCGCGCTCTTCCGGCTGGCCGCGCGCCTGGAGGCCGACCTGGGCGGCCCGCAGGATATCGAGTGGGCCATCGCCGACGGCCGCCTGCACCTGCTCCAGGCGCGCCCGATCACGACTCTGCGCGCGCACGACCCGGCCACCGGCGAGTGGAACGACAGCCTGGCCGGCGACTACCTGTGGACTAACGCCAACTTCGGCGAGGCGGTGCCGGACGTGATGACGCCGCTCACCTGGTCCCTGCTGCAGATCTACTTCGGGGAGACCATCCCGTTCGCCTTCCCCGGCGGCATCCCGGCCATGGGCAATATCGGCGGGCGCTTCTACATGAACCTGAGCGCCCTGGCCTCGGTCGGCGCCGCGCTGGGGATGAGCCGGGCGCGCATCAATTACGAGAGCGAGGAGTTCTTCGGCCGGCTGCCCGAACACGTCACGGTGCCGCTCACGCCGCTGCCGCGCTGGCGGACGCTGGCCTACCTGCTCCCGGTCGGCCTGCGCGCCAGGCGCCGCGTGCGGCGCAACCAACAGCGGCTGGCCGCCTTCACGGCCGAGGTCCCCGGCCGCGTCGCGGACCTGCGCGCCCGGATCGCGGCCGCGCCCGGCCCGGAGGCCCTGGCGGACCTGTGGCTGGGCGCGCTGGCGCCGTTCTTTCGCGAAGCCTGCCGGATGCTGCAGGCCGGCACCAGCCGCTACGAGAACGCCGCGCGCGGCCTGCGGCACGACCTGAGGCGGCTCGTCGGCGAGGTGGACGCCAACACCCTGATGACGGGCCTGAGCGCCGACGGCGCGCCTCTGGCCAGCCTCGGCCCGTTGCTGGGCCTGGCCCGCATGGCGCGCGGCGCGTTGAGCCGCCCGGCCTTCACAGAGATGTACGGCCATCGCGGGCCGCACGAGTTCGAAGTGTCGCTGCCGCGCCCGGCCGAGGACCCCGGCTGGATCGAGCGCCAGCGGGCGGGCCTGAATGCGGCGGACGTGGACGCGCTGCTGAGACGGCAGGGCGAGGCGCGCGCCGCCGCCTGGGAGCGCTTCACGGCCCGCCATCCGCGCCAGGCGCGGGCCATGCAACGCCGGCTGAGCGCGGCGGCCGAGGCCGCGCGCGGGCGCGAGGCTATCCGCTCCGAGGTGGTCCGCATCTTGGGAGTGCTGCGCGCTTTCGCCCTGCGCGCCGGCGCGTTAACGGACCTGGGCGAGGACGTCTTCTTCCTCGCGCACGCCGAACTGCTCGCGCTGCTGCGCGGCGACCGGTCCAGCGCCGCCTTCATCCCGGCGCGGCGCGCCACGCACGCCCGCTACAGCGCCCTGCCGCCCTACCCGGCCCTGATCTCCGGGCGCTTCGACCCGTTCCGCTGGGCGGCCGATCCGGCGCGCCGCAGCGACTTCTTCGACGCTCACCAGGCGCCGCCGGCCGCCTCGCCGGCCGATTGCGTGCGCGGCTTCCCAGGCGCGGCCGGCGTGGTGGAGGGCCCGGTGCGCGTCCTGCGCGCCATGGAGGACGGCGCGGCGTTGCAGGCCGGCGAGGTGCTGGTGACCGTCAGCACCAACATCGGGTGGACGCCGCTCTTCCCGCGCGCCGCCGCCGTCGTCACCGACGTGGGCGCGCCGCTCTCGCACGCCGCCATCGTGGCCCGCGAGCTGGGCCTGCCGGCCGTCGTCGGCTGCGGCGACGCCACCCAGCGCCTGCGCACCGGCGACCGCGTGCGCGTGAACGGCGGGCTGGGGACGGTGGAGGTCTTGAGTTGATGGAACTCCTGCGCGACCTGATCTTCGATTACACCCTGCGCAACGTGGCGCTCGGCTCGGCGCTGCTGGGCGTGGTCAGCGGGGTGCTGGGCACCTTCGCCGTCCTGCGCCGCCAGGGCCTGCTCGGCGACGCCCTGGCGCACGCCGCCCTGCCCGGCATCTGCCTGGCCTTCCTGCTTACCGGGCTCAAGACGCCGCTGGTCTTGATGCTCGGCGCCGCGCTCTCCGGCTGGCTGGGCACCTACCTGCTGCTGCACCTGGTGCGCCAGACGCCGCTGGGCGAAGACGCCGTGCTCGGCATCTTGCTGAGCGTGTTCTTCGGCTTCGGCATCGTCCTGCTGACCTTCATCGAGCGGACCGGGGACGCCAACCAGGCCGGCCTGGACCGCTATCTGTTCGGCCAGGCGGCCACGCTGGTGGAGGAGCACGTCGTCACCATGGCGGTCCTCGGCCTGATCGCGCTGCTGGTTGTGGCCGTGCTGTACAAGGAGTTCAAGCTGATCACGTTCGACCCCGGCTTCGCGGCCAGCGTAGGCCTGGGGCGCCCGGCCGTCAGCCTGCTGCTCACCTCGCTGGTGGTGGTCGCCATCGTCATCGGCCTGCAGACCGTGGGCGTGGTGCTGATGGCGGCCATGCTGGTGGGCCCGGCCGCGGCGGCGCGCCAGTGGACGAACCGCCTGAGCCGGATGCTGTTGCTGGCCGCGCTGTTCGGGGCCGCCGCCGGCGTGAGCGGCGCGCTGCTCAGCGTCAGCGTCGAGCGGCTGCCGACCGGCCCCATGATCATCCTCAGCCTGACCGCGATCGTGCTGGTCTCGCTGGCCTTCGGCTCGGCGCGCGGCCTGGTCTGGGAATGGTGGCGCGGGCGGCGCCGGGCGCTGCCGACACCGGACCTGGCGATGTTTCAGGAGCCGGGGGCGCCCGGCTGAGAAGGCGGTGACCATGTCTGACCCAACCACCTACTCCACCGCGCAGCGCGACAAACTGCTCAAGGTCCATGCCCAGATGATGGCTCTGGGCCGCCCGCCGTTGGCCGAGCGCTTCGGCGCGGAGTTGGCCGGGCGCCTCATCCTCGAGACGGGGCCGGAGTTCGAGCGCCTCATCCCCGACATCCCCTATGTCGGCGGCGACGCGAACTCGTTCACCGAGCTGATGATCCAGTCCGCCAGCCTGCTGGCCCTCTACCGCGTGCTCCAGCGCCACGGCGAGACGGTGGACGAGATTGGCGCCGTGGTCCGCTGCATGGCCGAGGGCTGGGTAAGCCGCTATCCGGCGGCGCTCCGCCGCCTGCTGGGCCGTCTGTACCTGAGCCGGTTCTGGCGCGAGCGCACGCGCCGTAAAGCCCAGGCCTCGCAGGCGCGCCGTTACCCAGGCGAGTTCGTCTACGAAGTGGTGGACGGCGGCCCGGATTTCGCGTGGGGCGTCAACTACCTGGAGTGCGGCGTCGTCAAGTTCTTCCAGGCGCAAGGCGCCGAGGCGCTCACGCCGCATATGTGCGTGCTCGATTACCTGCTCTTCCCGAGCCTCGGCATCGACCTGCAGCGCACCGGGACCCTGGCTCAGGGCTGCACGCACTGCGATTTCCGCTTCCGGCGCGGCCGCACGCCGGCCGGGCTGCCGGACCCGTCCGCCGCCGGAGGCCCGGCATGAGCTCCAGCCTGGTCATTGTCCTCACCGGCGTCCTGGTCTCGGTCGCTTGCGCGCTGCTGGGCGCCTTCCTGATCCTGCGGCGCATGGCGATGCTGGCCGACGCCATCAGCCACGCCATCCTGCCCGGCCTGGTGGCCGGCTACTTCCTGGCGCAGGGCCCGAACCTGCTGGCCGGTTTCGCGGGCGCGGCCGTGGCCGCCCTGGTCACGGTCAGCCTGGTGGAGGCCCTGCACAAGAGCGGACGCGTCGGCAACGACGCCGCCATCGGCATCGTCTTCCCGGCCATGTTCGCGCTCGGCACGGTCGTCGTCTCGCGCTGGTTTTCGGACGTGCACCTGGACGCCGACGCCATTCTCTACGGCCACATCGAGTTCGCGGCCCTGGAGCCGCTCTTCCTCGGCGGCCAGGACCTGGGGCCGCAATCGTTGTGGATGATGGGCGCGCTGTGCGTGCTCAACCTGCTCTTCGTCCTGCTGCTGTACAAGGAACTGAAGGTGGCGACCTTCGACGCCGGGCTGGCCGCGACGCTCGGCTTCTCGCCCCTGCTCATCCACTACGCGCTGATGACCATGGTCTCGGTGACGGCGGTCGGCGCCTTCACGGCCGTGGGCGCGGTGCTGACCGTGGCGCTGATGATCGTGCCGGCCGCCACCGCCTACCTGCTCACCCACCGCCTGCCCTGGATGATCGCGCTGGCGGCGCTGATCGGGGCCCTCAGCGCCGTGGCCGGCTATCTGCTGGCCGCGGCCATGGACGCCTCCATCGCGGGCTCGATGGCGACCGCGGCCGGCGCCTTCTTCGGGCTGGCCGCGCTCTTCTCGCCGAGCTACGGCATGTTCGCCCGGATCGCGCGCCTGCGCCGCCAGCGCCTGGCCTTCGCGGCCGAGACCCTGGTGCTGCACCTGCACACCCACGAGCACACCGCCGACGAGCCGGCCGAGAGCGCGGTGGCGCACCTGCACACGGAACTGCGCTGGGCTCCGGCGTTCGCGCAGCGCGTCATCCGCGGCGCCGTCGCCGCCGGCCTGGTCCGCCGGACGAACGGGCACCTGGAATTGACGGACCGGGGCCGGCGCTCGGCCGAAGAAGTCCTTGCTCGAGAGGAGACCACGCTATGAACATTCAAGGCCCCATCTCCCGCCGCAACTTCCTGAAGGCCGGCGCGCTCGGCACGCTGGGCCTGGCCGCCGGCGCCGCGGCGCTCGGGGCCGGCCGCAAGGCGGCGGCCCAGGACTCCGCGCCGGGCGGCGACGCGCATGCCCGGCACGGCGGCGTCGCCATGCCCGGTTTTGTGGGCGAGGTGGACCATGCCCGCAACGGCTTCGACCCGATGGAGACGCTGACCGACTTCAACTGGGGGGACCGGGTCGCCACCGCGCCGGACGGCCGGACGGTGCGCGAGTACGACATCTTCGCCCTCGACAAGGACCTGGAGGTGGCGCCCGGCATCCTCTTCCCGGCCTGGACCTACAACGGCCGCATCCCGGGCCCGACCCTGCGCGCCCGCGAGGGCGACCGGCTGCGCATCCATTTCACCAACGCCAGCGCCCATCCCCACACCATGCACTTTCACGGAATCCATCCCGCAGGCATGGACGGCGTCTACGAGGTGATCCCGCCGGGCGGGCGCTTCACCTACGAGTTCGACGCCGAGCCGTTCGGCGTCCACCAGTACCACTGCCACGTCATGCCGCTGGCCAAGCACATCGCCAAGGGCCTGTACGGCGCCTTCATTGTGGACCCGCCGGGAGGCTGGCCGCCGGCCGAGCGCGAGTTCATCATGGTGATGGCCGGCAACGACGTGGATTTCGACGGCGGAAACGATTTCTACAACGTCAACTTCGTCCCGTTCTACTTCGACCGGCACCCGATCAAGATCAAGGTCGGCGAGCTGGTGCGCGTGTTCCTGGTGAACATGCTCGAGTACGACCTGATCAACTCCTTTCACCTGCACGCCAATTTCTTCCAGTGGTATCCCACCGGCACCAGCCTGACGCCGAGCGAGTTCACGGACACCATCATCCTGGGCCAGGCCCAGCGCGGGATGCTGGAGTTCCGCTACCGCTATCCCGGCAAGTACATGTTCCACGCCCACGTCACCGAGTTCGCCGAGCTGGGCTGGACGGGCGTATTTGAAGTGGAGGCCTGAACCATGTCATCCACACCCACACCCACACCCACACCCACACCGACCCCCGCCGGGCAGGCTTCGCCATCCGTCGGCCGGACGCTCGGGCTGTTCGTCGTCCCGGTCCTGCTCCTGGCCGCCGTGATCGCGCTCTTCCTGTTCACCAACGGCGCCGGCCTGAACGTCGCGCCGGCCGCCCCGATCGAGGCCCTGACCTTTGAGCGCACCCTCCTGCGCCGCGGCGAGATCGAACTGCGCGTCCGCAACACCGGCCCGGAGCCGCTGACGCTGGCGCAGCTCGTCATCAACGAGGCCGTCTGGCCGTTCGAGGCTTCGCCCAGCGCCACTCTGCCGAGGCTCGGGACGGCCGTGGTCCGCATCGTCTACCCGTGGGTGGAGGCCGAGCCGTACACGCTGCGCTTCTTCACCGGCAACGCCATCCCATTCGAGACCGTCATCGAAGCGGCGGCCGAGACGGCGACGCCCGACGCCGGCACGCTGTTGAGCTTTACGCTGATCGGCCTCTATGTAGGCGTCATCCCGGTCTTCCTGGGCATGTTCTGGTTCCCGGCTCTGCGGCGCCTGGGCCCGCGCTGGATGACCTTTCTGATGGCCGTCACCGCCGGGCTGCTGGTCTTCCTGGGCTTCGACGCGGCCGGCGAGGCCCTGGAGCTAGCCCAGCAGATCGGCGGGCCGTTCCAGGGCGTTGGCCTGGTGGGCTTCGGGATCGTCGGCACCTTTCTGCTGCTGGACGCGATCGCGCGCCGCCCGGCGAACGTCGGGCGGAGCGAGGCCGACCAGCGCCTGGCCGTGGCCTTCATGATCGCGGTCGGGATCGGCCTGCACAACCTGGGCGAGGGGCTGGCCATCGGCGCCGCCTACAGCGTCGGCGCCGCCGCGCTCGGCACTTTCCTGGTCGTCGGCTTCATCGTCCAGAACATCACCGAGGGGCTGGGCATCATCGCCCCCGTGCTCAAAGACCGGCCGGCCTGGCGGAGCCTGGCCTGGATGGGCGTGATCGGCGGGGCGCCGGCGATCCTGGGGGCCTGGGTCGGCGGCCTGAGCTACTCGGCCGTCCTGGCGGTGCTGTTCCTGGCGGTCGGCGCCGGGGCGGTGTTCGAAGTGGTCAACGAGATCGCCAGGCTGATCCAGAAGGATACGGCCAGGCGCCCGATGCCGGTGACGGTCTTCGCCGGCGTGACGGTGGGCATGCTGCTGCTGTATGTGACCGGTCTGCTGATCAAGTAGCGGCCCGGCCCGGCCACCTGTAATCCAGCGGGAGGCGCTATAATCTGCGTCTCATCCTTTCCTGGTATACAGGGACGTCATGACCAAATCGATCCCTCCCTCCCGCCAGACGCGCCGGTCAGCCGGGCGCGCGTCAGGCCCGCCGGTGGCCTGGCCCCTGATCGCGGTGGTGGTCGGCGTCGTCGCCCTGGTCGGCGTCATCGCCTTCGCCACCTACCAGACCGTCAGCGAGCGCAACGCCCGCGTCCAGCCCATCGACGGCGTGCAGCAGTTCCTGGACCTCCCGTCGGCCGCCCACGTCACCACGCCCGTGGACTATGACCCGATCCCGCCGGTCGGCGGCCCGCACAACGCCCAATGGCTGAACTGCGGCGTCTACGACCAGCCGGTGCCGAACGAGAACGCCGTCCACTCGCTGGAGCACGGCGCCGTGTGGATCACCTACCGGCCGGACCTGCCGGCCGACCAGGTGGAGACGCTGCGCGGCCTGGTCCGCGGCCGCGCCTACGCCCTGCTCTCGCCCTACCCGGACCTGCCCGCGCCCGTGGTCGCCTCGGCCTGGGGCCTGCAGTTGCGCGTCGATTCGGCCAGCGACGCCCGCCTGGCCCGCTTCCTGGTAAAGTACATGCAGGGTCCGCAGACCCCTGAGCCCGGCGCGGCCTGCTTCGGCGGCGTCGGCGCCCCCATTCAAAGATGACCACTGAAACGCCCCTCTCGCCCGACACTGCCGGCTGGCGCGCCTGGCTCTGGCCGGCGCTGGCCGTCGTCCTGATCGCCGCCGCCGCCGCGTTCGGCGTGCTCTGGTGGACGGCGCGCCCGCCGGCCGAGGGCGACCCCGCCGTCACCTTCGCGCGCGACATGATCGCCCACCACCAGCAGGCGGTGGAGATGGCCCTGATCATGCGCGAGCGCACCGCCGACCCCGAGCTGAGCCAGGTCGCCCTGGACATGGTCCTCACCCAGCAAAACCAGATCGGCCAGATGCAGGGCTGGCTGGAGGTCTGGCGCCTGCCCTTCAGCGGCGCGCAGCCGCCCATGGCTGACCACTCCCGGCATGGCGCCGACATGCCGCCGAACATGGGCATGGCGTCCGCCGCCGAAGTCGAGTCCCTGCGCGCCCTGCCGGTGGCCGAGGCCGAGGTGAAGTTCCTGCAGTTGATGATCCGGCACCATCAGGGCGGGGTGGTTATGGCGAACGCCGCGCTCAAGCAGACGACGCGGCCGGAAGCGGTGCGGCTGGCGGAGGCGATCATCCTCAGCCAGACCACCGAGATGGGCTACATGCAGCAACTGCTTCAGGCGCGCGGCGCCGCGCCCTGAGCGGCGCGCCGCATTCAACAGCGGGCGCAGCCGGGGCAGGCCGCCGGCGCCGGGCGGAACGATATGAGGCGCATCGTGATCTTCGCGGCCGGTTCCCAGGGCGATATCCAGCCCTGCCTCGTGCTGGGGAAGGCCCTGCAGGAGGCCGGCTTCTCCATCCGCCTCGCCGCGCCCGAGAACTTCGCGTCCCTGGCGCGCGCTCATGACGTG
The DNA here is from genome assembly GCA_034434015.1 of Anaerolineales bacterium. GTDB lineage: Bacteria > Chloroflexota > Anaerolineae > Anaerolineales > UBA6663 > SpSt-583. The sequence goes on along the minus strand of DAOUAB010000195.1, from coordinate 12,363 downwards.
CCCCTGCATCCCCTGCGCGGCGACGTCCGCCAGATCATGGCCGGGCCGACGGGCAGCCGCTTCATGGAGTCCGGCGGCGGCCAGCTGCTCCAATCCATCCGCGCCATGCGGGCGATGCTGGGCCCGATTGCGCGGCAGATGGCGGACGACGCGCTCGAGGCCGCGCGGGAGGCCGAGGCCCTGATCTCCCTGGCCGTCTTCGCCACGCTTGCCCAAACGATAGCCGAAGCGCGCAAGATCCCGCTCATCCTGGTCGAGCCGACGCCCCTGCTGCCGACCCGCGCTTACCCGGCTCCCGGTTGGCCGATACAGGCGAACCTCGGCGGGCTTCACAACCGGGCCTCGGGCGCGGCCATGCTGCGGGTGATCTGGGAATGGTACCGGCCCTTCGTGAACGACCTCCGCCGCCGCCTCCGGCTCCGGCCCCTGGCCGGCGCAGACTTTCACCTTATCCTGGCCTCGACGCCTCTGCTTGGGGCCTACAGCCCCGCCGTCATCCCGCGCCCCGCGGACGCGCCGCCAACCGCGCATGTCACCGGCTACTGGTTCCAGGACACGCCGCCGGGATGGCGGCCGCCCGATGGGCTGGAAGCCTTCCTCCAGGCCGGCCCGCCGCCGGTGTATGTCGGGTTCGGCAGCATGGGCGGGCAGGACCCGGCCGCCCTGGCCGGCCTCATTCATGAGGCCCTGGCCCAGGCCGGCCAACGCGGTCTGCTGCTGACCGGCTGGGGTGGGCTGCCGGCCGGCTCGAAATCGAGCCGGGTCTTCACGATCGACTCGGCCCCACACAGCTGGCTGTTCCCGCGCATGGCGGCCGTGGTGCATCATGGCGGGGCCGGCACCACGGCGGAAGGGCTGCGGGCTGGCCGGCCCTCGGTCGTCGTGCCCTTCATCCTGGATCAACCCTTCTGGGGTCGGCGCGTGCGCGCGCTGGGCGCCGGGCCGGAACCCATCCCGCGCCGGCGCCTGACCGCCGCCCGGCTGGCCGCCGCGATCCGGGCGGCCGTCACCGACCCGCGGCTCAGCCAGGCGGCGGCCGACCTCGGGCGCGCCATCCGCGCCGAGGACGGACCCGGCCGCGCCGTGCAATTGGTCCGGCAGTATCTGGGAGCGTGAACGATGACCACGGACGACCCCGGCTTTAGGACGCGGCCCTTCCCCAAACGGCGCCGCCTGATGGTCGATGGCGGGCAGCGGGGCCGCCAGAAACATGTGATTCACGGCCTGGCGGAGCTGGACGTCACCCGGCCGCGTCAGCTCATTCGCGCTCACAAGGCGCGCACCGGCGAGACCCTGTCCTTCACGGCCTACGTCACCGCCTGTCTGGGGCGCGCGGTTGACTGCCACCGGGACACCCACGCCTACCGGAACTGGCGCGACCAGTTGGTCCTCTTCGACGAGGTGGACGTCAACACGTTGTTTGAAGTGGAGCGTGACGGCCAGCGCCTGATCACGCCTCACATCATCCGGGCCGCAAACAAGAAGACCTTCCTGGACATTCACCGCGAGATCCGGGACTTCCAGGCGCGGCACGCGGCCAGCGCCGAGGCGAGCTTCATCGACTGGTTCGTGGAACTGCCGGGGTTCGTGCGGCGCCTGGGCCTCTGGTGGTTGTTCAAGAACCCGGAGCTGGTGAAACGCTACTTCGGCACCGTGTCCCTGACCGCCGTGGGCATGTTCGCGACAGGCGGGTTCTGGGGCCTGCCGGTGCCCAACCATACGCTCCAGGTCACCCTGGGAGGCATCGCCGAGAAGCCGGGCGTGGTGGCGGGCCAGATTCAAATCCGCGAATACTTGAGCGTCACGATCAGTCTCGATCATGATGTCGTCGACGGCGCACCGGCGGCGCGGTTCGCGCAGCGGCTGAAAGAACTCGTCGAAGACGGGGCGGAACTCGCCGACGTGTCCGCGAGCAGAGAAACCTGAGCCCCCTGTGTTCGGCGAGCCGGAGCGGGCCGCCGCCGGCGCTACAGTATTCACCCCGGCCGCGATACAATACCGGCGCAACGGCTACGCGCGTGACCCACGGAGGGGCAGCTATGAAGTTCGCGTCGGCGCTCGCCACCCAGCCGGACGCCGTTCAACTGGCGGACCAGCTCCGCCGCCAGCTCGGCGGCCTGCCGCCTGACCTGGCCGTGGCCTTCATCGCCGGGTTCGACCAGGACGTCAGCGTCCAGATCGCGCAGGGCCTGCGGGCCGAGCTGGCGCCGCCGGTCTTTCTGGCCTGCACGGCCGAGGGCGTCATCGGCGCCGAGGCGGAGGTGGAGCAGCAGCCGGCGGTGAGCGTGGTCGCCGCCTCGCTGCCCGGCGTGACGCTGGCGTCGTTCGATCTGCGCCCGACACGGTGGCCCGCCCTGCTGGCCGACCCGGCCGAGTTCGAGGCGGCCGTCCGCCTGCCGCCTGACTGCCGCCTGATCCTGCTGCTGGCCGACCCGTTCTCGTCGCCGATTGATGAAATCCTGGAGGCCTTCAACACCCTCTGCCCGGGCGTGCCGGTGGCGGGCGGCATGGCCAGCGGGGCGTCGCGCCCCGGCTACAACGTCCTGGTCTGTAACGAGCGCGTCATGAACGGCGGCGCCGTCGGCGTGGCCCTGGCCGGCGCGCTGGCCGTCGACGTCGTCGTCTCCCAGGGCTGCCGCCCGGTGGGCCGGCCGTACACCGTCACCGCCGCCGAGGACAACCTGATCCACAGCCTGGGGGACCGGCCGCCGGTGGAGCAGGTGCAGAGCCTGTACGCGGCGCTCTCCCCGGACGAGCAGCGCCTGATGCAGAACGGCCTGTTCATCGGCCGCGCCATCCGGTCCGGGACGGACGCCGAGGCGCTCGGGCGCGGCGACTTCCTCGTGCGCGGCGTGCTGGGCGTGGAGCGCCAGACCGGGGCGCTGGCCATCGCCGACCGCGTGCGGACCGGCGAGACGGTCCAGTTCCAGGTGCGCGACGCCGACACCGCCCGCGAAGACCTGGAATTGTTGCTGGTGCCGCAGACCTTCGGCGAGCCGCCGGCCGGCGCGTTCCTGTTCTCGTGCAACGGGCGCGGCACGCGCCTGTTCGACCGGCCCAACGGCGACATCAGCATCGTCACCGACGCGCTCGGCGCGCTCCCCCTGGCCGGCTTCTTCTGCGCCGGCGAGATCGGGCCGGTGGGCGAACGGAACTTCCTGCACGGCCACACCGTCAGCCTGGCCCTGTTCCGCCCGGCCCCCGCTGCATAGCGGCGCTCCGTGACATCTCTCACTTTTCTCCGCCTGCGCTTCCGCCTACACTGAACCTGCCCGCCTCGCTACGGCCTGCCCCCGGGCCGCCGTCCGCGCCGGAGACCGCCATGCATCTAATCCTGCCGTCCGATGCCCCTCTCCATCCAGACGACGAGCTCCATTTTCACACCCACCACGACCCGCATCGCCGCGGCTCGGGCCTGTCCGACATCATCCTGGGCGGGCAGGACGGCTTGGTGAATGTGCTGGGCGTGATCCTGGGAGTGGCCGCCGCCACCAGCGACGCCCGGATTGTGCTGGTCGCTGGCCTGGCGGCGACCTTCGCCGAGTCGGTCTCGATGGGGGCCGTGGCCTACACCTCCACCCTGGCCGACTCCGATCTGTACGAGAGCGAGCGCGCCCGCGAGCACCGCCACGTCCGCCTGGTGCCGGCGCTGGAGCGGCAGGAGATTCGCGATATTTATGCCGCCAAGGGATTTAACGGCCCGCTGCTGGACCAGATCGTGGACACGATCACGGCCGACAAAGACGTGTGGGTGGCGGTGATGATGGCCGAGGAGCTGCAGCTCAAGCCCACCGACCGCAAAGACGCCCTGCGTTCGGCCCTGATCGTGGGGGTCGCGGCTATCATCGGCTCGCTCATCCCGCTGGCGCCCTTCGCCTGGCTTCCGGTCGGCGTCAGCATGTGGGTATCCATCCTGATTTCGGCGCTGACCCTGTTCGTCGTCGGCGCGTACAAGGCCCGCCTCACGGTCGGCCATCCGGGCAAGAGCGGGCTGGAGATGGCCGTCATCGGCACCGTCAGCGCGCTCGTGGGCTACGCCGTGGGCGCGCTGCTCAAGGTCCCGCCGACGCCGTGATGGCCGGCCGGCGCTGCCGGACGCCAACCCATGACCTGAAACAGCGACCCCGATCTCAACGGGGTCGCTTTCCGTTTGCAGCCGGGGATCTCGTCAGGGGAATTTCATCGATTTAGAGCGTATCTCTAAACCCGCCCGATAGCCGACGGCAGTGCCGTCGGCGACGCCTCTGCTGAGGTTTAGAGACAGGTTCTTACACTGAACTACCTGCGCCACTACAAAATCTACAGATTCTCCATGACGATTGTCGCGACTAAGCATGATGGCCTCAACTTAATAATTCTTTCGCGCTTGCTTATCATGTCGAAAGACAATCTGCTTTCTCCGTAATACGGCCCTGGGTTACCGACAGCGGAGGCCAACGAGGAAGCAGGGTCCTTGCTCCAGCCAGGGTTGTTCCATCGCCACACAACTGAATAACATCCCGGCCTCCCAACAGTCCCGGCGCTGTGTAGCGCCGGCCCGGTCTGGGAGGCGGCGCACCTGCAAGGGATGGAGGGGAAGCCGTGTCGGCCATTCTGGTCGCTGCCGGTGGTCCTTGTCCCCATAGGCCGGAAGGAGGCTGCCCGCCAGAAACTGACATCGGGTTTGTTTCGTTCAGCGCGCCGGCGTTACCGGCACGTCGTCGGCCATATTCATGGAAGGCCAAAATGCTCAGCAGACGACAATTCCTCCAACTCAGCACAGTGTTCGGGGCCAGTCTCTTCCTGTCACTGAAAGGCGTCCCCGCCGCGCACGCCCGGCGGATCCTGGCCGCTATACCGGGCGGGACGCTCGACCCGGCCCTGGTGACCAAATACGCGACGCCGCTCCTGATCCCGCCGGTGATGCCGCGCGCTGGCGTCATTAAGCTGCGCAACCGCCAGACCGCCGACTACTACGAGATCTCGATGCGGCAACTCCAGCAACAGATCCTGCCCGCCGGCCTGCCGGCGACCACGGTCTGGGGCTACGGCGCCGTCAAGTCGGCGAGCAAGCGCGGCCTGCTGCTCCACAATGCGCCGTCGCTGACCATCGAAGCGACCTGGAAACGGCCGGTGCGCGTCAAGTGGATCAATGAACTGGTGGATGCCCAGGGCAACTACCTGCCCCACCTGCTGCCGGTCGATCCGACCTTACACTGGGCCAACCCGCCGGGCGGCGTGATGCAGCGTGACACGCGTCCGATGTTCATGGAGACGCCCGGCCCGTATACGGGCCCGGTGCCCATCGTCACGCACGTTCACGGCGCCGTGGGGGTTGGCGATGAGAGCGACGGCTACGCCGAAGCCTGGTATCTGCCGGCGTGCAACAACCTCCCGGCCGGCTACGCCAGTGTGGGCAGCTGGTACGACTTCTTCGCGGGCAAGGCGGCGGCCGGCTATGGGGCCGCGTGGGGGCCCGGCTTCGCCACCTTTCAGTACCCCAATCTGAACCGCGCCTCCACCATCTGGTATCACGACCATGCGCTGGGCATGACCCGCCTCAACGTCTACGCCGGGCCGGCCGGGTTCTACATCATCCGCGGCGGGCCGGACGGCGATGGGGCCGTCCTCGACAGCCGCTTCGGCACGGCCGCCGTCCTGCCCGGCCCGGCGCCGCACGAGAACGATGCCTTTCCGCCGCGCAAGACCTATTACGAAATCCCGATGGCCATCCAGGACCGCGCCTTCAACGCCGACGGCTCACTCTTCTACCCGGACACGCGCGCCTTCTTCGATGGATACGCCGGCCCGTTCATCCCCGAGACCATGGTGGCGCCGATCTGGAACCCGGAGTTCTTCGGCAACATGATCATGGTGAACGGCAACACCTGGCCGTACCAGACCGTGGAGAAGCGGCGCTATCGCCTGCGTCTCCTCAACGGCTGCCAATCGCGCGTGCTGATCCTGGATTTCAGCCACATCCCGGGCGTGGAGGTCTGGCAGATCGGCAACGAGGGCGGCTTCCTGGCCGCGCCGGTCAACCACACGGCCCAGCATGGCAACCGGCTGCTGCTGGGTCTGGCGGAACGCGCCGACCTCATCGTCGACTTCACCAACGTGCCGGCGGGCCGTTACGTTCTGGGCAACCTGGGCCCGGATGAGCCGTTCGGCGGCGGCGTCCCGGGCGTGGACTTCGCGGCCGCCGACCCGGCCACCACGGGTCAGGTGCTGGAATTCCGCGTGGTGCCGGCCACCGCGCCGGACCCGACCACGCCGCCGCAGTTCCTGGTCCTGCCGCCGATTACACCGCTGCCGGCGCCGCAGGCCACGCGCCAGCTGGCGCTGCTGGAAGAGATGGCCATGCACTTCGACGGGCCGGTCGCCGCGATGCTGGGCACGCTCGACGCCAGCGGCACGCCCGTGCCCCAGATGTGGGCCGACCCGGTCACCGAGAACCCCCAGGTCGGCGACACCGAAATCTGGGAACTGTACAACTTCACGGCCGATGCCCATCCGATGCACATACACGAGGTCGTCTTTGAAGTTGTGAACCGCGAAGCGTTGGTGCTCGATCCGGCCACGGGCGAGCCGGTGCAGCCGGTGCAGCTCAGCGGCGCCCCGCGCCCGCCCGAGCCGTGGGAGAGCGGCTACAAGGACACGGTCCTGGCCTATCCCGGCGAGGTCACTCGCCTCCGGGCGCAATTCAACACGCCCGGCCAGTTCGTCTGGCACTGCCACATCGTCGAGCACGAGGACAACGAGATGATGCGGCCTTACCGCATCGGTCCGGAGCAGCCGGGCCAACCCATGCCGCACCCGCACGGCGGCTGAGCGGGCGGCGCCAGCCGGGAGGGGGATGGGGACCCTCCCGGCCGGCCCGCCCAGGGCGCGTCGGTCTATAATGGGAGGACCGCAGCGCTTCACTCCCAGGAGGCCCTATGCGTCTTGTCACCCGCGCGGACTGGGATGGCCTGGTGTGCGCCGTCCTGCTGTCCACGGTCGAGCACCTCGACGTCATCCAGTTCACGGCCGCCCGCGAAATCCAGGATGGCTCCGCCGTCATCCCGCCCGACTCGATTATCGCCAACCTGCCTTACCACCCCAACGCGGCTCTCTGGTTCGACCATCACGTCTCGGAGGAGGCCCGCGGCGCGCACGTCGCCGCCGGCTTTAAGGGCCGTTTTGCGCCCGCCCCCAGCGCCGCGCGCCTGATCTTTGAGTATTACCATGACGACGCCCGCCTGCGCCGCTTCGCCGAGCTGGTGAACGTCACCGACCGCGTCGACAGCGCCCAGCTCACCCGCGAGGACGTCGTCAACCCCGCCGGCTATGTGCTGCTGGCCTACACCCTCGACCCGCGCACCGGCCTGCACGACCTGGATCGGGAGGCCTACTTCCTGCTGTTGCTGGACTGGCTGAAGACGAAGCCCGTGGACGAAATCCTGGCCTTGCCCGAAGTCAAACGCCTGACCGACCGCCTGCAGTCCGAGGACCAGGCCTTCCGTGAGGCGCTGCGCCAGCACTCGCGCCTGGAGGGCAACGTCGTCGTCACCGACCTGCGCGGCGTGGACGTCCCGGCCGGCAACCGCTTCCTGATCTATACCCTGTTCCCGGAGGCCAACGTCTCGGCGCGCCTGACCACGGACCCGGGCGGCGGGACCTGCACCGTGTCGGTGGGCTACAGCCTTTTCAACCGAACCTGCAAGACGAACGTGGGCAATCTGCTGGCGGAGTATGGCGGCGGCGGGCTGGTGGGCGTCGGCGCGGCCCAGTTCCCGGCCGACGAGGCCGAGGCGAAATTCCGCGAGATCGTCCGGCGGCTGAAGGAAGCGGGGTGACGGCGTGGCCGGCAAAGCCTTCCAGGACTACTACCCCGATCATCTCAGTTGGTGCTACGGGTGCGGGCGCCTGAACGAGCATGGTCTACAGATCAAGAGCCATTGGGACGTCGAGCAGCCGGACACCGCCGTCTGCACGTTCACGCCGCGCCCCTATCACACCGCCGTGCCGGGCTACGTTTATGGCGGCCTGATCGCGTCCCTGATCGACTGCCATTGCACCGGCACGGCCGCCGCCGCCATGTACCGGGCGGAGGGCCGGGCGATGGACACCGAGCCGCCCTTCCGCTTCGTCACCGCTTCGCTGCACGTCGACTACCTGCGGCCCACCCCGCTCGACGGGCCGCTGACCGTACGCGCCCAGGTGAAGGCGATCAAGGGCCGCAAAGTGGTCCTGGCCGCCACGCTCACGGCCGGCGGCGCGGCGTGCGCCCAGGGCGAGGTCGTCACCGTGCAGATGCCCGGCAGTTTTCTGAACCCCGGCGCCAGGCCGTAACTTTTCCACCGCCTGTGCGACTTTAACAGCATAAGCACGCCGGTGGCGGCCGGCCTTGCGATCCACCCCCATAGAGCGAGGAACATTATGTGGGCATGGCTGATCGTCATTGCGCTGACCTGGTACTTCCTTCTGGCATCGGCCGCCATCACCCTGACGGCGTGCGTCCGTTCCTCTCAATTTACCCAGGAACGCGACTCCTCCTACAGCCGGGAGCCTCGATCGCAGTAAGCCTGGACAACAAGGCCCGGATCACCGCTCGCAGTCTAACACCCCCATTGCCCGGAACCAGGCCGGCTCCCGCAGGGGGTTGCGCTCGATAAAATCCCCCAAAACGAAATCCATCAGCGCCCGCGCCGCCTCGGTCGCGTAACCCCGGCGTCGGTGCGCCGTGCACATCGCCCAAAACAAGCCCCACCCGGCTCGGTTATGGGCCGTATCCCGATGCCTGTGTAAAAGCGTTGGGGCGCACGGCCGTGCCCCCCTGCTGGTGGGAAATTACACAAAATTCGAAAAACGACCCTCGGTTATGGCCGGCAAGACTCTCACCCGCCTGTGTGAACGGTCACCCCCCTGCCGGCGGGAAATTACACAACATTCGAAAAACGACCTGCGGCGACCGGCTCGGCGTCCAAAACCGAGCTTCTATTCCGATTTCCAACCAGGGCTAACATGACCCAACCTTTTTCTTACCATTCAGCCTTTACTATGAAAAGAAGGCTCGCCAGCAGCAGTGAAGTTTGTCGCTCGACAATAGTGTCCTTCGTTACTCGACAAGGAGGCGCGATGTCACTGCCACCCCGTTACTGCCCGGCGCTGGATCATCTGCATAACTACGTCGCCGCGATGGAGATCGAGCTTGGCCGCTTGTTGACCGAACAGCAGGCAGTTACGCGGAAACTCCGGCTGGCGCGCGCCGGCCGCGACGATTTCCTGCGCGCCGCCGGCCTGCCCTCGAACAGTTCACCCTCCATCGTGCCGTTTGGGACACAGCCTCTGTCAGCTGACCTTCTCGTTCTGACCCAGGCGATCACCAGTTGCGAGCAGGCCCTGGCCGACCTGAAGCGCCACATTGATCTCCAGCGGACCAAAGTGGCCGCGGCCCACCGGGCGCTGGCGGACTACAAACGGCAGATGGCCGACGCAGCGCCTTCCGGTCACGAACTGGCCGCAGCGCGCACAACTTCCCCGACCGGCCCTTGATCCACGCGCGCGAAGCCCGCGCGCCGAAAGAGAGCCTCCGACGGGAGATTACCGTCGGTGAGGACGGCCCAGACGGCGCCGTGCCCGGCCTCCGCCAGGGCGCCCGGCGTCCGCGCCAGCCCCCCCGTCCCCAGCCCGCGGCGCTTATCAACCGCGCGCCTCAGGCGGTAAGCGGTCAACGGCGCTTCGGCGTCGGCCGGCCAGGTCCAGGTGGTAGACATGGCGGACCGGCATCTCAGCGGCTTCTATCCCTGAACCCCAGCGCCACGAACACGCTGTCTTCAGCCTTGACCGGCTCGAACGTGAACTCGCTGAAGAGTTGCACGTCCACCAGCCCGGCCCGCTCGAACAGCGCCCGCGCCTGGGCCTGGGTGTAGGCGCGCGTGGCCGGCGAACGGCGGTGCCGCTCCTCGGCCACCACCTGCCCGTCCCGGATCACCTGGTACACGTCCTCGGTGTGCTCGACCTCGGCGGCCGGGTCGTAGCGTGAGCGCGCCACGCGCCGGAACGTCAGGCCGTCCTCCGGCCGCGTCACCGTTTTCTCCCACTCCGAGTCCAGCGGATCCCCCGGCTGCCACAGCGCCATGAACGAGGCCAGCAGCACGCCGCCGGGCAGCAGATGATCCCGCAGGCGCGCCACGGCGCGGTCCGCCAGCTCCGGTTCGATGACCAACTGCAGGGAACTGGACGGGACGAGGATGGTCTGATAGCGGCGCGGCAGGTCGAGCGTCTCCATGTAGCCCTCGTGCAGGCTGGGCGTCAGGCCGTGCCGCGCCGCCTTCTCCCGGCACAACGCCAGCATCTCGGGCGAGTTGTCCACGCCGTCGACGTCAAGGCCCTGGGCCATGAAATCCACGAGCAATCGCCCGGTGCCGCAGCCCACGTCCAGCGCCGGCTGGCCGTACTTGTGGATGGCTTCGAGGAAGAAAAAGCGGTCCTCCCAGCGCGACGTGTCGCCGCGCAGCACGTCCCAGGCCTGGGCCATCAGGCCCGTGTATTCGTAGTCGGGCAGGTTCATGAGCGTTGTCTCCAGTTATAGTGGCTTGCGATAGAGGACGCTCCACCGGATCACTTGAAAGCCGCAGCTTTCGCATAGGCGCGTGGCGCCGCCGGCGCTCTGGCGGTCAGCCACCAGAGCCGACTCGGACATCCCGGCGGCTTTCCAGCTCGACACGAGGACAGCCGCCATTGGAGGAAAGCCGCTCTCGCCTCGGAAGCGGCGGAAGTTCGGGTCCGGCAGGGGCGGCGCGTCCGCGATGATTAGATCAACGGCCGCGATCACCTGCGCCAGCAAGATGGCGGCGAAGACCGGGACCGCGCCGGTCAGCACGAACGAGACCCCCAGCAGCGCGATCCCGACGATCACCGACAGGCGCCGGCTGTAGACATCGGCCACCACGCCGGTGGGCACTTCGAACAGGAAGCAGGTCAGCTCCAGGACCGTGCCGACCAGCACCAGTTGCCGCGGGTCGAAGTGCGCGGCCTGGACGAAGTAGACGACATAGACCGTGAACATCACGGCGTTGGCCGGGTCCTGGACCGCGCGCATCACCAGGTAGACGCGCCCGGCCGGCCGCGGGAGACGCGCGCGCCTCACGGCCGCCCATCCTCGTCCGAGGCGAGGCGCCGCCACAGGTCGCGCGCCAGCGCGCGGGCGTCGGCGCGCACGCCGTAACGCGCGAAGTAGCCGCACAGCCGCGCCACGTCGCGGCCAAAGATGGCGCGCGCGTCCGGGTTGGCGTCCACGGCCACCACCTGCGGGAAGTCGATCAGGGTGATTTCACCCTCCCAGTACAGCACGTTGTAGGCCGAGAGGTCGCCGTGGACCCAGCCCTCGCGCAGCAGCAGGCCGACGTTGTGGACCAGGCGCTCGAACAGGCGCGCGGCCTCGGCGTTAGCCAGCGTCACGTCGATCAGGGTCGGCGCCGGCATGGTCTCGTCGCCGATGTACTCCATCAGCAGCGTGTGGCCGCCGTGGCGCACCGGGCGCGGCACGTCGGCACCGGCGGCGTGCAGGCGCTGGAGCATCTGGTATTCGTACTCCAGCCAGGAGGTCTGCTGCGTCGCCAGCCCCTTGCGGCTCTTGCCGGCGACGGCCTTCATCAGCCGCCAGTCGCGGGGGTCCACGACGTTGCCGTGCGCGTCCAGCAGGGCGCGACCCTGACGGTACTGCGCGTCGTTCTTCAGGCTGCGGAACTGGCGCGGCCGGTAGAGCTTGGCGGCCACCCGGTCCAGGCCCGTAGCCGGGTGGGCCGCGCAGCAATAGACGTTGGCTTCCTTGCCGCCCTTCACACGCCGGGTGACGTCGGTGATGACCCTGGCGTCGAAGAACGGGCGCAGGTTGTCCTCGATGTAGGCGCGCTCTTCGTTGGTGGCGTTCAGGCTGGGGCGAAAGAGGACGGCCGAGCCGGGCGCGGCGCCGTCGGTGAGCTCGACGATCTCGGCCAGGCGCTGGGCGCGCCCGTCCTTAGGGTTGGCGCGAGTCTTCGCGGCCCGGGCCCGCGCCGGGAGGCCGTGCTCGTCCAGCTCGGCCTCATCGCTCAGGAACAGGTCAGGGGTCCAGGTGCTCATCTCAGCCCTCCTGGACCCGCAGGTAGCTCTGGTAGCGGCGCGGCGAGACGCGGCCGGCGTCCACGGCCGCTTTCACGGCGCAGCCCGGCTCGTGCGTGTGCGTGCAATCCAGGCCGAACTTGCAGGCGCCCAGGTAGGGCCGCAGCTCGACGAAGCCGTGCGCCAGGTCGGCGTCGAACTTCTCCAGGCCGAACTCGCGCATGCCGGGCGTATCCACCACCTGGCCGCCGCTGGCCAGGTCGAACATCTCCAGATGGGTGGTGGTGTGCTTGCCCT
>DAOUAB010000194.1:0-26258 GCA_034434015.1 Anaerolineales bacterium | reverse complement strand
ATTTCACGGCCGCCGGCGACCACACCGTGGTGGTCAACGCGCTGGACGCGGCCGGGAGCGTGACCGCGGCGGGCCGGCCGGCCACGCTGACGGTGGCCGCGCCGTCGGCGACCCCGACCCCGGCGCCGGCCGCGGGCGCAGGCGCAGGCGACTGCCGCCTGAACACGCCGGACACCTTTGGCGAAGACCTGGGCCAGGTATGGCGGGTCGAGCGCTGCGACACGCTCTCTTACATCGCGCGCCAGACCGGCATCAACCTGAGCGACCTGATCATGGCCAACCCGCACGTCCTGGACGCGGACCTGATCTTCCCCGGCCAGTTGATCACGTTGCCGGGGCGTTAGCCGCAGTCAGGGGGCCTCATCACCGCCTGGCCCGAAACTTGCATCCTGGCCGGACATGCGGTCACTGCAAGGCAAAGGCTGGTTCATCTGGCAGATTCCACGCTGTGAAGGCGGCGACCCGGAGGCCATCGCGGGCCGGGCCGTCGAGGCGGGCTGCACGCACGTCCTGCTGAAGGTCGCCGAGCGCACCTTCGCCTTCGGCCTCGACCGTTTCGGGCGCGACCTGGCGGCGCCCGTGGTCGCGGCGCTGCAAGCCCGCGGTCTGCAGGCGTGGGGCTGGCACTACGTCTACGGCGACAACCCGACCGGCGAGGCCGCCGTCGCCGTCCAGCGCACCCGGCAATTGAAGCTCGACGGCTATGTGATCGACGCCGAGAAGGAGTATAAGCTGCCGGGCAAGGCCGTCGCGGCGCGGATGTACATGAACACGCTGCGCCAGGGCCTGCCCGAGACGCCGATCGCGCTGTCTTCTTACCGCTACCCGTCGCTGCACCAGCAGCTCCCCTGGGCGGTCTTTCTGGAGAAGTGCGATTACGCCATGCCCCAGGTCTACTGGGAGCAGGCGCACAACCCCGCGCAACAACTGGCGCGCTGCGTGGCCGAGTACAGCGACGCCAGACTGGTCGGCGCGGTGCGGCCCGTCATCCCCACCGGGGCCGCTTACGGCGTCGGCCAATGGCGGTCCACGCCCGGCGACCTGCGCGAATTCTTCCGCCAGGCGCTCGCCCTGAAGCTGCCCGCCGCCAACCTGTACAGCTGGGACTTCACCAACCTGCCCGGCAACGCCGATCTGTGGGAGGCGGCGGCCCGCGTCGACTGGCCGGGGCCGGAGGGCGAACCGGACATCGTGGCGCGCTGGGGCGCGGCCCTGAACGCCGGCGACCTCGACGGCCTGCTGGCGCTCTACGACCCGAACCCGGCCCACATCACGCCCCGGCGCACGCTGGTCGGACGGGAGCCGCTGCGCGGCTGGTACACGGACCTGTTGCAGGCCCGCCTGCGCGGCGCGCGCTTCACGGTCCAGCCGGGTGAGCCGTTCCCCGGCGCGACGCCCGCCTCGGGCGCGCACTTCCGGCGGTTCCGCTGGCAGGCGTCCGCCGGCGAGGTCCAGGTGGAGGCCGACGACATCATCGGCCTGCGCGACGGGCGCATCGCCTACCACACTACCTCGTTCGCCCTGCTCTGAGCGCCGGGCCCCTCCCCGGCTCCGCCTCGAGGCTATAACGGATTCCGTTTCTCTTTACGCCGCCCCTCAACGACGGGCCGCGCTCCGAGGCAGGCTGAGCGTCCTGAGCCGCTCCCGGCTCGACCGGGCCCTCGGCCTGAGCTCGGCCCGCGGGGCGCGGGTGCGTTCGGGCTTTACGGTGGCAATGGTTGCGCCCAGACGCGGCGGCCTGGAGATTGACCATCAGCGACGAAGGCACCCGGGCGCGCCGCCCGGTTTGGCGCCGCACCCTCACCTGGGCTACAATTAAGCTGCGCTTATGCGAGAGACAATCCCTGAATACCTCTTCACCGGCGGACTGCGGGAGGACTACTTCATCACGGCGGCCGGCGAGGCCCACGTCCGCAAGCTGGGCGGCAACGCCGTCTACGCGGCTGTCGGCGCGCGCGTCTGGTCCCGCGCCGTCGGCGTGCTGGCCCGCGTCGGCAGCAACTATCCGGCGGACTGGCTGCCCGTCTTGCAGCAGCGCGGCCTGGACACGCGCGGGGTGAAGGTGCTGCCCGAACCGCACGACACCCGCACGTTTTACGCCTATCTATCGCTCGAAGAGCGCGTGGACACCGACCCGGCCGCGCACTTCGCCCGGATCGGCCAGCCGCTGCCGCCGGAGCTGGCCGGCTACCGCTCGTCGACGGAGGGCCAGGACGAGCGCCACAGGTTCGGGCCGCTGGCCGTGCGCCCCAACGAGATCCCGCACGAGTACGCCCACGCGCGCGGCGCGCACCTGGCGCCGTGCGAGTTCGTCGTCCATCACACGCTGCCGGCCACCTTCCGGCACAGCAAAATCCAGCACGTCACCTGCGATCCATCCGTGCGCTATATGCAGCCGGCGTTCGCGGACGAGGTCAGGCACATCGTCAGCGGCCTGGACGCGTTCCTGCCCTCGGAGATGGAGGCGCGCGCCTATTTCCGCGAGCCGCTGAGCGATCTGTGGCAGGCCGCGGAGGCGTTCGGCGCGATGGGCGCCAGGCTCGTGGTGATCAAGCTCGGCGCGCGCGGCCAGTATGTGTACGACGCCGCCGGCGCGCGGCGCTGGCATGTGCCAGCCTACCCGGCCAAGGTCCGGGACGTCACCGGCGCGGGCGACGCGTATTGCGGCGGTTTCCTGGTGGGGCTGGCGGAGACCGGCGACCCGGTCGAGGCGGCGCTGCGCGGCTCGGTCTCGGCCTCGCTTGTCGTCGAGGGCAGCGGCGCGCTCTACGCCCTGGATACCGCGCCCGGCCTGCCGCAGGCGAGGCTGGAGGCGCTGCGCGGGTCGGTGCGCGCGATCTGAGAGGCGAGCCGATGATGTCCCTGGCTGAACGTGTGCTCGACCTGGCGTGCGCGATCCAGCAAATTCCGGCGCCGACCTTTCACGAGCACGCCCGCGCCCGTTTCGTGGCCGAGCAGTTCCGGGCGCTGGGCCTGGCCGACGTGTCGATCGACGACCTGGGCAACGTGTACGCGCGCCGACCGGGCGCCGGCCGCAGCCGTCCGGTGCTGGTGACCGCCCACCTGGACACCGTCTTCCCGGCGGAGACGCCGCTCACGCTTACCCGCACGGCGCAGCGCCTCCACGGCCCCGGCATCGGCGACAACTCGCTGGCCGTCGCCGGCTTGTGCGGACTGATCTGGGCGCTGGAAGGCGAGGCCCTGCCCGGCGATCTATGGCTGGCGGCGAACGTCTGCGAGGAGGGCCTGGGCGACCTGCGCGGCATCCGGCGCGTGATGGAGCGCCTGGGCGACCAGGTGAAGGCGACCGTGGTGCTGGAGGGCATGGCGCTGGGCGAGGTGTACCACGGCGGCATCGGGGTGCGGCGTTACCGGGTCACCGCCCGGGCCGAGGGCGGGCACAGCTGGCTCAACTTCGGGCGGCCGTCCGCCATCCACGCCCTGGTGCGCCTGGCCGCCCGCCTCACCGAACTCAACGTGCCGGCGACGCCCAGGACGACGTTCAACATCGGCACGCTCGGCGGCGGCACGTCGATCAACACCATCGCGCGCGAGGCCTGGCTGGAGCTGGACCTGCGCTCCGAAGACGCCGCCACGCTCCGGGCGCTGGCGGCCCAGGTGGAGGCGCTGGCGGCGGCGCACAGCCGCCCGGGCGCGACGATCGAACTGGCGGTTGTCGGGGACCGGCCGAGCGGCCACCTGCCGCGCGAGCACCCGCTGGTGCAGGCCGCGGCCCGCGCCCTGGCCGAAGCGGGCTACAGCGCCAAATTCGACAGCGGCTCGACCGACGCCAACCTGCCCCTCAGCCAGGGCCGGCCGTGCGTGTGCATCGGCCTGACGCAGGGCGGCAACGCCCACCGGCCGGATGAGTTTATTGAGACGGCTCCACTGAGCCAGGGTCTGCCGGCGCTGGCGGCGACCGTGCGAAGCGCGTTCAGTCTGCTGTGACCGCTTCGCGGCCGGCGGAGGGGGAAGGTGCGGCGCCGGGCAGCCGGCGGGCGTCCGGCCCGGCCAGAAACTCCGCCGCCCGGGCCGCCTCCAGGGGGCGCGAGACCAGATATCCCTGCGCCTGCTCACAGCCCATGCTCTGGATCGCCCGAATCTGTTCGGGCGTCTCCACCCCCTCGGCCACGACGCTCAACCCCAGCTCATGGGCCAGCGTGATGACGGCGCGCACGATCTGGGTATGACGGCCCTGGCCGTCGATCCGGCTGACGAACGCCCGGTCGATCTTGAGCGCGTCGAGCGGGAAGTGGTAGAGGTAGCTGAGCGATGAATAGCCGGTGCCGAAGTCGTCAATCTGCACCTGGACCCCCAGCGCCCGCAGGCCGTCGAGGGTCGCCGTCACGGCCGCCATGTCTTCGATGATGGCGCTCTCCGTGATCTCCAGCTTGAGCCAGCGGTTCGCCAGGCCGGCCGCGTGCAGCGCCTGACGCACCTGATCCACCAGGTCGGCCTGCCGGAACTGGCGCGCCGACAGGTTCACGCTGATGCTGCCGGCTACTTCGGGGGAAAACCGCGCATGCCATTCGCTCATCTGCCGGCACGCCTCGCGCAGCGCCCAGCGGTCGATGGGGATAATCAGGCCGGTCTCCTCGGCCGCCGGGATGAACTCGGACGGCGGGATAAAACCGCGTTGGGGGTGACGCCACCGCAGGAGCGCCTCGAACCCCACCGTCCGCCGCAGCCGCAGATCAAAGATCGGCTGGTAGACCAGGCGGAACTCCTGGCGCCGCAGCGCCTGGTGCAGCTCGCTCTCCAGGTTGAGGCGCGCCAGCGCATGGCGGTGCATGCCCGGCGTGAAGACCGCGTAGCGGGCTTTGCCCTGGAGCTTGGCCTGGTACATGGCGATGTCGGCGTCGCGCAGGACATCGTCGGCGCGCTCGTAGCCGGCCCCGCTCGGCACCACGCCGATGCTGACGGTGGCGAACACCTTGCGGCCGTCCAGCTCGAACGGCTCGGCCAGCGCCGCCTGGACGCGGCTCACGGCCGCGACGGCGTCCGCTTCGCCCGCCAGGTCCTCCAGCAAGATGGCGAATTCGTCGCCGCCCAGGCGCGCCACCGTATCGGCCTTGCGCAGCGATTCCGTCAGGCGCTGGGCGATGGCGACCAGGAGTTGATCGCCGAGATGGTGGCCGAGGCTGTCATTGACGACTTTGAAGCCGTCGCAATCCAGGAACAGGACGGCGAAGCGGTGGTCGGCGTTGCGCCGGGCGCGCTCTATGGAGCGCCCCAGCCGGTCGATAAACAGGGTCCGGTTGGGCAGGCCGGTGAGCAGGTCATGGAAGGCCTCGTGCCGCAGCCGCGCCTCGCTCTGGCGCAGCGCCTTCTCGGCGCGCTGCCGCTCGACGGCTTCACGGCGGAGCTGCTCGTTCGCCTGCTGCAGGTCGGCCTCGGCCCGCCGCCGTTCCGCCAGCTCCGCCTGGAGCGAGCGCGACAAGCGAAGGTTCTCGGCCAGGGCAACCAGTTGCCGGACGATCACCAAGCCGATCAGGCCGCCGACGCCCAACGACATCGCCGTGAAGCTCAACGGCGACGCCTCGGCCAGGCCGGGCTGGTAGAAGATATGCACCAGATAGGCGCCCACGACGCTCGCGTAGGGCAGGGCCAGACGCACGGGCGTCAGCCAGGCGGGCGCGCGCCTCGGCGACGCCTGGCTGTCGGCCGGCCCGGTTGTAGCCTGCAACACCGCCCCCAGGAAGACCAGCGCCAACTGGACAATCCAGCCGGCATCCACCCACGCCCCGGCCTGATAGGTCCCGGCCAGCGTCTGGTAACCGTAGACCAGGTCGGCGGCGATGCCCGCCAGGACGCCCAGGATCACCGGCCACAGGGGCAGAGGCGATTGCTGGCGCACAGGCCGGAAGAGCAACATCAACAGGATGAACACCAGGACCAGATCGCCTGCCGGGTAGGCGACCGAGACCATCTGGGCCTCCGGCGTCGCGCCGCCGGCCGACGCCAGCGGGCCGATCCAGACCAACCCAAAGACCAGGATCGCCGCCAGCATCACCGTGGCAATGTCCAGCAGCATCTTGGCCCGTTCCAGAGGCGTCTGACCGCCGGCCGGCAGGAGCAATACCCCGAGCAAAAAGACCGGGTAATACGAAAGGTAGAAGTAATCGGCGGCGGAGGGAAAGGGCGGCTGACGCAGGCCCAACTCGAGCCAGGCCCAGATCACGTCGGCGACGAACCACAGGCCGTGGGCCAGCGCCAGGACGCCCCAGGCCAGCGCCACGCGCCGGGAATAGCGGGCTGAACGCCAGGCCGCCAACACCAGTGACACGGCGGCTAACAGACCGACCAGCGGTGAGAGCACATCGCTGGCGACCACCCGCGAGGCGGCATCGGCGTCGTCCCGGAACAACCACAACGACAGGAGCGCCAGGCCGATGCTGGTCAGGGCGCCCAAGCGAAACGCGAGGTTGTCGGTCAGACGACGGGTTGCGAGAGGCAGACGGACTCCGTTTTCCACCCCCCTAGTTTGCTCGAAATCGAACTATAGAAGCGTTGGCGATGGTTGGTCGGACGGCCAGGCGCGGGGCTATTCTTTCCTGTCCCGGGCGCGCTTCCGGGCCAGCAGCGCGGCCGAAGTGGAAGCCGGCGTGGACGAGTCAGAGAGGGAAGATGGAGCGGGCTGAGACGGCGGGATCCTGAGCGATTCAGGTTGAGCCGGCGCGCCCTCCGTCTTCGGCGGCGGCTGGGCGCTGATCGGCGGCGGCGCGGCGGCGCGCGGGGCCGCATCGCCCGCACGCTCCTTGGCCTTGAAGAGCGAGGCGAGTTGCTCGGCGCGCTCGGGCGCGACCGGCGCCGGCTGCGGGGCATGCAGCCCCCACCACGCCCGCGCGCGCGCCCAGGCGCGGCGCAGGTCGTAGCGCGTGATCACCAGGCGGCGCACAGCGATATCCACGGGCAAGAGCAGCGTGGCGATCAACAGGAGCAGAGGCCAGACTGGTTGCGCGGCGCCGGGCGGCGCGGGCAGATCGTGGGCGAAGACGCGCTCGTATTCTCCCGTGACCGAGGCGCCCCCGGTGGCCGCCGCGACCTGCAGCAGGAAGCGCACGCCGGGCGGCGCTGAACTCGCGCCGGCGTCCTCCGGCGGCGCCACGAATTGATATTCGGGGGAATAAGACAGCACCCAGCCCGCCGTCTGGGCCAGGGCCGGCGAGTCCGCCGCCTGCCCCGGTTCGTTCCCGGCGACGCGGATCAGGTAAGCGCCCTCGGCGGAGGGCGTAAACGCCCCGGTGTACCGGCCGGCCGCGACCTGCTCCAGCGCGATGGTCTGCGTCGCGCCGTCCGGGCCGACCACGTTGGCCTGCACCGTCAGGCCGTTCAGGTAGGCCCCATTATCCGACTGGGCCTCGACGGTGATGGCCGCCGTCTCGCCGCTGCGTTCCACCCGCACGCTGGCGGCCGAGCGGCCCCCATCGCTCAGCGTGTAGCGCACGGCCTGCGCCCAGAAGCGCGCGAACTGCTCCCAGCTCACCCAGCTCTTGGCCCAGCGCCCGGTCGCGTCCGAGGTCCAGGCCACCGACCGGCCCAGGCCATACTGCCAGGCGGCCAGGATCGGGTCCGGGTTCTCCGGGTCCGGGCTGTCCGGGTTCACCAGGATCGTCTGCGCCGCGCTCTTGGCGGTCACGCCGATGTAGCCGAGCAGCTGCGGCGCGGCGTCGATGCCGGCCAGGATCGGGCTGGGGCTGACCTGGCGCGGGAAAAACGTCTGCTCCACGATGTATGACCGCGTCGCCAGGGTGGTCTCCTCGGCGAAGATCGACGGGATGGTGGCCGGGTCATCGGTGGCGTGATACAGGCCGCCGCCCTCCTGCGCCAGCTGCGGCAGGAACGGCGCCGCGCCCGGCCCCACGCCCACGGACGAGAGCGTGATGCCGTCCTCCTGGTTCATGCGCCGGACCAGTTCCGGGATGCCAGTCGGGTCGGCGCCGCCATCAGTGAGCAGGATGATGTGCTTGATGGCCGAATCGTCCGACGGCAGCGCCTGGGAGGCGAGCCGCACGCCGGCCATAATATCGGTGCCGCCGTCGGCGCGGATGGTGCCCACGCCGTTGACGATGGCGGCCGGGTCGTCGAGCGACGTGATCGGCACCACCCAGGCCGCGCTCTCATCGAAGGCGATCACGCCGACCTTGTCCGTCGGGCTGAGCAGCTCGATGGAACGGATCACGGCCTCCTTGGCCAGGTCAACCTTCTGCACGCCGCCCGAGACCTCCGACATGCTGCCGGACTTGTCGATGATGAAGACCAGCGTGAGGCGCGCGCGGCGCTTCTGGTCCTTGATCTCCATATCCACCGGCAGGACATCGGCCAGCGGCGTCTTGAAGTAACCGCCGACGCCGTACGAGGTCGGCCCGCCGACGGCCACCAGGCCGCCGCCCAGGTCGCGCACGTAGGTCTCCAGGGCCTCCATCTGGCGGCGGCTCAGGGCGCGGGCCGGCACGTCCACCAGGATCACGGACGCATACTCGGACAGCGCCGGCAGGTCGGCGGGCAGGCCGGAGGGCGGCGCCGTTTCCACCTCCAGACCGGAGGCGCGCAGCGCGTCCCGCAGCGCCTCAAAGCCGGCCACGCCGTCGCGCGGGTTCGGGTTGGTCACCACGAGGAGGCGGGGCGGCCCGGCCACCTGCGCGAACGCGGCCAGCTCGTTGTTCTGGTAGAAAGCGTCCGCATCCGCGCCGGGCGTGATCTGGACCCGGTAAGCCACGAAGCCGGGCGAGCCGGCCTTGAGCGGCAGCGAGAAGGTGTTCGGGCCGCGGCGCAGGTCCAGCTCGCCGGTGTAGGCCACCGCCTCCCCGGCCAGCACACGCACGCCCACGCGCTGGCTCACGGTCGCCTCGATCTGGACCTCGAGCGCGAACTCCTCGCCCTGACGCAGCCGGGTGGGCGCGCGGACCGCCGTGACCAGCGCCTCGTCCGCGCCGCCGACGCCGAACGGCACCACCACGATCTGCGCGCCGGAGGCCGCCGCCAGCCGCGCCGCCTCGAGCGCGTCGCCGGTCGTCTCCTGCCCGTCGGAGAGGATCACCAGGCGGCGGGCGGTGTCGGCCGGCAGCAGCGCCAGTCCCAGGCGGATGGCGCCGGCGACGTCGGTCTGGAGAGTCGTGACCTTGGAGGTGGGGATCTCGAGCGTCTCGCGGGACGACAAGGGGCGCTCGACGACGGCGTCGCCGCCGAAGAGGATCACGCCGGCCTGATCGTCGGGGCCCATGGCCTCCAGGGCGCGGCGCACATAGGCCAGCGCCAGTTGATACGGCGACGTCGTCCCGGCCTCGGTCTCGAGCGGCACCCGCATCGAGTCCGAGGCGTCCACCAGGAAGACGACCGCGAGCCGGTTCGCGGCGCGGCGGACCTCCAGCCCGGCCAGGCCCAGGATGAGCAGCAGCGCGATGAGCACGCGCAGCGCCAGGCTGACGGCCTCCCGCCCCCGGCTCGGCCCGCGCGACGGCCAGCCCAGCCACGCGAAGAGCGGGAGGGCGAGCAGGAGGAGCAGGAACCCGGGGGAGGAAAACGACATGGGGGATTACGGGTTACCCGATGCGGAACAGGCGCTGCGTAATGCGCGTCGCATATCGCGTATGGCCGGTCTTCATGCGGCGCTCTTTTTTCGCTTGAACAGGCCGCGCCAGCCGGGGAGCGCGGGAAGCGTCGCGCCGCGGTGGTAGGTCCACCATTCGATCAGCAGGATCACGAACGCGGCGGCCGCGATCCAGGGCCAGATTTCAAACTGGCCGATCTCGGCCTGAGGCGTGGCGCCCACTTCGGCGCGCCCGACGCGGATGTTGAGCTGCGGGCGGATGGCGCTCTCGGCCGGGTCGAACAGGTTGACGGCGAAAGCGCCCAGCACCGCCTGGTTCGACACGACGGTGTATACGCCGAGCTTGTCGCTGTCCGTGAACAGCACGCCGGCCTCGGTGGCGGCGGCCTGGAAGCGCTCGCCGTCCGGGTCGTCAATCGCGATGGCGCGGTCGCCGCCGTGCGGCTTGATCGTCAGCGTCTGGCCGGGGCGCAGGCCGTCCGGGGCCGAGAACGCCTGCGCCGGCGCCAGATACTCGATCAGGTTGGACATCAGGACCGGGAACGCCAGCTGGAGAGGCAGGTCGGAGTCTTGCAGGCGGAAGGTGATCACAGCCACGCGCCGCCCGCCCGTCTCGCCGGCGAAGACCAGCGGCCCGCCCTCGGCCTCCACCAGCACGCGCGCCCAGGTCGGGACCTCCACCCGGCGGGCCTGGAGGATGTGGACGGCGCCCCAGTCCAGGTAGCGCGTGAGCGGGTCGTCCGGCGCCACGCGCCGCAACTGCGTGTTGGTGAAGACCTCGCCGACCGTGAACAGCGTGCTCGAGAGCGGGTTGACCCACAGCAGTTCGGCCTCCGGCAGGGCGGCGGTCTGCGTGACGCTGTCCAGCACGTACAGGTCGAAGGCCTCGTCCGGCGGCGCGGCGCCGGGAAGCAGGCGGAACGGCTGCAGGCCCGGCAGGGCCGTCAGCATCTGCTCCAGGAAGAGGTTGCCGGGCGAGATCACCAGCGCGCGGCCGGAGGTCGGCGGCTGGTAGACGGCCCAGGCGGTGTCGTCGAGCGGCAGGGCGTCCAGGCCGGCGGCCTCGTCGGCGTCCGGCGCGGACAGGCGCGCGGCGTAGACGCTGGCCGCGTCCGGCAGATCGGCCAGCACCAGGTCCGCGGAGCCGCCGGCGGGCACGTCCAGTTGCTGGGCGCTGAACAACTGGCCGCCCTGCAGGATCGAGACGATCACGGTCCGGTCGCCGTCGCCGTAGTTGGCGACGCGCGCGAAGAGCTGCGGGCCGCCGGGCGCCGGGCGCACCGAGAGCGCGGCGACGGCGACGTTGTCGGCGACGGCCCCGACCGGCACGTAGCGGATCTCGCCGGGCAGCGGCGGCAGATCGTCCGGCAGGCCGCCGTCCGAGACGATCACGACGGTCGACTCGTCGAGGCGGGCGCCGCGGACCGCGCCGGCGGCCAGGGCGAACGCGGCCTCCCAATCGGCCGGGGTCGGCGCCGCCTCGGCCCGGGCCAGGGCCGCGCGCAGCGTCTCCTTGTCGTCGGCGCCGGCGGCCAGCACTTCCGGCTGAAGGCCGACGCGGATGAGCGTCATGCGGCTGCCGGCGGTCAGGCCGTCGATCAACTGGCGCACGGCGGCGCGCGCGGCCTCGAAGCGGCTCGGCGCAATGTCGGTGGCCTGCATCGACGCCGAGGCGTCCAGCAGGATGATGACGGCGCCGCTGGCCACCACCGGCACACGCAGGAACGGCCGCGCCAGGGCGACGACCAGCAGGGCGAGCAGGAGCAACTGCAACAGCAGGAGCAGGTTGCGCCGCAGGCGCTGCCAGGGCGCGTTGGCCTCCCGGTCGCGCAGCAGCTTCTGCCACAGCATCACCGACGAGACCTCCACCTCCCGGCGCCGCAGCTTAAGCATGTAGAGGACCAGGATCGGGAGCGCCAGGGCGCTGAGGGCGAGGGCCAGGGGAGCGAGAAATGACATTTTTTTACTTAATCAGCCCGCGTTCGCGCAGCTGAGACAGCACCAACTCATCCCAGGCCAGGTCGGTGGTGACGGGCACGTAGGTGATGCGGCGCTTGAGACAGTAGGCCTCGATCTCGTCGCGCCAGGCCAGGACGCGCCGGCGGTACAGGTCGCGCAGGCCGCCGTCCAGCGTGATGTCCTGCGGCGCGCCGGTCTCGGCGTCGATCAGCTTGAGGTCGCCGGCCAGCGGCGGGTCGAGCTCCTCCGGCGCCAGCACGTGCAGCACGCTCACTTCGTAGCCGCGGCTCAGGAATTGCCCGAGGCCGCTCTCGTAGCCGTCCGGGGCGAACAGGTCCGAGAGGAGGAAGGCCAGGCCCGGGCGGCGGGCGCCGAGGGCATAGACGCGCAGGGCTTCGTCCAGAACGGTGGTCCCGGCGGGCGTCTGGTCCTCCAAAAAACGGATCAGGCGCAGCGCGTGGCCGCGCCCGCGCGATGGCCCGAACTGCGCCACCGGCTCCGCGCCCTGCAGGACCGACACGGTCAGCCGGTCGCCGGCCGCCAGGGCGATGTAGCCGAGCGCGGCCGCCAGGCGCTGGGCGTAGCGGAACTTGTGCGTCTCGGCCGCGCCAGCTTCGGGCCCGGCGCCGAAGTCCATCGAGCGCGAGGCGTCCACGAGCACGTGGACGGCCAGGTCTTCTTCTTCCTCGAGCAGTTTGATAAACGGCCGCTCCAGCCGGGCGAAAACGTTCCAGTCCACCCGGCGCAGGTCATCGCCGCGGACGTAATCGCGGTAATCGGCGAACTCAATCGAGGTGCCGCGCTTGGTGGAGCGGCGCTCGCCCTTCATCACCCCGGCGCGGACCTGGGAGGCGACCAGGGCGAGGCGGTCCAGCTTGCGGAGGGTGGTTTCATCAAACAGCATCGCCATCCAGCCCGAACGGGCCGACGGCGTGTTGACGCCGGAAGCCGGGCCCCTGCAGCGGATGGCGCCGCAACCCCGACCATAGCCGACGTCCGGCCGGGGTCAGGCTGCGGCGCAGCGCCCTGGCATGTGGAAAAACCCGGGCCGGGGTACGTCGATGCGCCATGGACCGGTTACCTGGAGGGCACCGCCTGCAACAACTCCGCCACCACCTGGTCCGTGGTGACGCCCTCGGCCTGGCCCTCGAAGTTGAGCAGCAGCCGGTGGCGCAGGGCCGCCGGGGCCACGGTCGCCACGTCGTCGAAGGCCACGTTGACGCGCCCGGCGAACAGCGCTGTGATCTTGGCGCCCAGGATGAGGGCCTGGGCGCCGCGCGGCGACGAGCCGTAGCGCACGTAGCGTTTCACCAGCGGCGGCGCCGCCCCATCGTCCGGGTGCGAGGCCACCACCAGCCGGGCGACGTACTCGGCCACGTGCGACGGCACCGGCACCTGCCGCGCCAGCCGCCCCATCGCCAGCAATTGCGCGCCCTGCGTGACCTTGGCCAGGCCGGCGCGCGGGCCGCCCGTGGTCCGCGCCAGGATCTCCACCAGGTCCTCGGCCGACGGGAAGGCGACGTTGACCTTGAACAGGAAACGGTCCAACTGCGCCTCGGGCAGCGGATAGGTGCCCTCCATTTCGATGGGGTTCTGCGTGGCCAGGACAAAGAAGGGCGGGTCCAGCGGATAGGTGCGCTTGGCCACCGTGACGGCCCCCTCCTGCATCGCCTCCAGCAGGGCCGACTGGGTCTTGGGGGTGGCGCGGTTAATCTCGTCGGCCAGGACCAGGTTGGCGAAAATCGGGCCGGGCTGGAAACGGAAGCTGCGCTTGCCGTCGGCGGCCTCTTCCAGGATGTCGGTGCCGACGATGTCGGCCGGCATCAGGTCGGGCGTGAACTGGATGCGCGCGAAGTGCAGGTCGAGCACCTCGGCCAGGGTCTTGATCAGCATCGTCTTGCCCAGGCCGGGCACGCCCTCCAGCAGCGCGTGGCCGCCGGCGATGAGACAGATGAGCACATCGCGGACGACCTCGCGCTGGCCCACGATCACCTTGCCCACCTCGGCCTCGATGGCGGCACCGATCTCGCGGAACTGGGCGACCGTCAGCTCCGGCCGCGTCAGGGATTGGGTTTCAGCCAGGGCCATGTTGCCTCCGATGATCCTGCCGCCAGGAACGCGAAGAGCGCCAAGGGGACGCTCCATTGTCTTCGCACCCTTCGCGCCCTGCGCGGTTCAAATTACGGCTCCAGAGAGGAAAAGTAATCCTTCACCACATCCCGCAATTCAGGCGGATAATCGCCCTGGTCCACGGCCGAGTACGCCGAGTCGCGATAGCCGCCGAAGACCTCGTTGTACGGCACGGTCACCGCGCCCGGGTCCTGCGGATTGGTCGGCCCCTGCCCCACCACGTCGTCGCCCGGGTCCCCATTCCCCTGCTCCGGCAGGTTCACGTCCGGCCCACCCGAGCCGCCCACCCGGTATGGCGCATAGATCGGCTCGTAGACGCGCTCGCCGCCGTCGCCGGGCCCGTTGCCCTGCGGCATCTGGCCGCCGGCCTGGCCGCCCTGCGACTGGCCCTCGCCCTCGCCGCGCCCGGCCCCGCCGCCGCCTTGCCCCTGTTGGCCCTGGCCCTGTTGCCCCTGCCCTTGAGCGCCCCCCTGTCCCTCCTGTCCCTGTTGCCCCTGCTGACCTTGCGGACCCTGGCCCGACTGCCCGGCCTGGCCGATGGCGCGCTGGGCGCGGGCGACCTGCGAGGACGCCTGCCCGGCCGCCTCCGACTGGGCCGCCTGCTGCCCGGCCTCGGCGATGGACTGCGCGGCGCGGTCCAGGGCCTCGTCGGCGGCTTGCGCGTCGCCGCGGCGCAGGGCCTCGGCGGCCTCGCGCAGCTGTTCGGCCGTCGCCGGATTGCCGGCCTCGAGTTGCCCGGCGGCCTGGTCGAGCTGGTCCGCCAGCGCCTGGCGCTCGGCCTCGCTCAGCTGCGATGGATCAAGGCCGGCCAGTTCATCGGCGGCCTGTTGAAAATCGCCGTTCGCCAGCGCCTCGCCGGCGTCGGCCGTGGCCGGGTTCTGGCTGAGCGCCTCGCCGGCCTGCTGGAGCGATTGCGCCTGCGCCTCGGCGTTCGGGTCCTGCAGCTCGCGGATCTCCTGCTGGGCTTCGGCCAGCGCCTGGAGCGCCTCTTCCTCGGAGAGGTCAGGCTCGCGCAGCCGCTGTTGCGCCTCCTCGAGCGGCTGAGTGAGCGCCTCTTTCTGCTCATCCGTCAGCGCCGGGTCGGCCTCGATCCGCCGGATCAGGTCCTCGATCGCCTGCGTTTGCTCGGCCACGGCCTGTTGCACCGCCTGGCGCTGGGCCAGGACCGCCTGCTGAGGATTAGGGAGGACCAGGGAGGCGACAAGGCCGGCCAGGACGAGGGCGGTGAGGAGCAGCTCGCGGAGCGGCACCGTCCAAAGCGGCAGGCCGCGCTCCGGTTGAACGCCGCGCGCCGAGGCGGCGGCATCGGCCCATTGCTGGTCACGGAGCCAGTCCGGCGCCAGGTCCGGTCTGGCGGCCAGTTCCAGAGCCGTCGAGGTCCGCTCGGCCAGGCCGAAGACGCGGTCGAAATAACGCGCCGCCGCCAGGCGCGGGCGCGGCCAGAAAAACCCAATCGCCAACGCCGTGAGCAGGCCGGTGAGGGCGAGCATCACGGCGAAGAGGATCAACGTCTGGACAGGCTGGAGGGGCGTGAGGCGCGCGATCAGCGCCAGGCCCAGGCCCGCCGCCAGCCCGGCGGCCAGGCCGCGCACGGCCATGCTCAGGGCGTCGCGGGCGCGCAGGCGCAGGAGCCACTGGGAGAGGTGGTCGTCGAGCTCGCGGAGGTGAGGGTTGTCGAAGACCATATCTTTTATGACGACGAGCCGCGACCGGAGGTTCCGTCGCCAGTTAAGGTATACCACGCCTGCGATACAGGCGCCCCACCCCAAGCGCGGAGACCGCAGTGGTCATCAGAGGGCGCAGTATAACAGCCGGAAGGGGAAGCGTCTAACTACGCGTACGCCAGGCTCTCACGGACGCTGATCCGGGCGGCGTCGCGGGCCGGGCCGAGGGAGGCGACCACACCGATCACGAGCGTGACCGCCAGCCAGAGGAAAACCGC
The DNA here is from genome assembly GCA_034434015.1 of Anaerolineales bacterium. GTDB lineage: Bacteria > Chloroflexota > Anaerolineae > Anaerolineales > UBA6663 > SpSt-583. Next base: position 10,677 of record DAOUAB010000194.1, on the reverse strand, counting down.
CGGCAGGCTGAAAGCGTAATCGAGGTTCACCGCCAGCATGGTCTGGCCCATCTGGCGGGCGAGGGGCTGAGCGAGGCCGTAGGCCAGCGGCACGGCCAGGCCCCAGCTCAGCAGGCTCTGCAACACGCCCTCCATGAGGTAGAGGGACAGGAGGGTGGACGAGCGCGCGCCGAGCGCGCGCAGCACGCCGATCTCGCGCGTGCGCTCCATGACGCTGATGCTCAAGGCGCTGGTCAGGCCGATGGCGCCGACGCCGGCCAGGAGCGCGGCCAGGCCGAGGAGGGTGAAGACGACGGGGCTGAACTGGTTGAGCGTGAACGCGCGGTCCTCGAGCGTCACCGAACTGGTGTACAGATCAACCCGCAGCCCGTCATCTTCGAAGCGCTCGCGCAGCGCGCCGGCCACGGCCTGAGCGCCCGCCAGGGTCCGGTCGGTTGTGCGCACCATCACCCGCGTCCCTTCGCCGGCCTGGCCGCTGGCCGCCGCCACCGCCGGCAGCGGCGCGTAAAACTCCTCGGTGTTGAAACCGCCGCCGAAGATGATTTTGTACGTGCCGATGATCTCCCAGCGCTCGCCGGGGACGCCGCCCAGGTCCAGCGTGATCACGTCGCCCACCGCCAGCCGGTTCTTCTCGGCCGTGTCCTGGCTGATCACCACCACGCGGTCGTCGCCGGGCTCCAGCCAGCGGCCGGCGGTGAGCAGGGGCCGGTACAGCTCCGACCCGATGGGCAGGCCGACCAGCTGCACGCCCAGCCCGGCTGAGTCCTCCAGCCGCTCGCCCGCGCGCAGGATCGTGGCGTTGCGGCTCAGCCAGAACTCGTAGCGCTCCACGCCCGAGGCGCCGGCCATGAGCGCGTCCACCCGGTCGGCGGACTGGCCGGTCGTGAAGCCGAGGCGCACGTCGTAGCCCCGGCGCGCCGCGTCGTTGTCGATGGTCAACAGCATGGACGCGACCAGCGCCATCACCACCAGGAACGTGACGCCGGCGGTCGTCAGCACCAGGACGGTGAGCGCCAGCCGGCCCTTGCGCCGGAACAGGTTGCCGAGCGCGGCGGCGTGGGCCGTCGGCAGAAAGCGCTCACCGAACCGGTCCACCATCCGGTCGAAGGGGGCCGACCCGAAGTCGGCGCCCAGGCCGTAGGTGGCCACGGCCTCGCGCACGCTCAGCGCCGCCCCGCGCAGCACCGGGAGAAGGCCGGCCAGCGCCGGGGCGAGGACGGCGGACAGGACCTGCAACACGACGGCCCGGGCCGAGAACTGGAAGGCCGCGTAGTCGATGTTGAACAGGTTGAGGAACGCCTGCGTGGCGTAGAAGGCCGTGAGCAGGCCGGACGGCAGCGCGATGACCAGGGCTGCCAGGCCGTAGACCAGCGCGCCGGACAGGTAGACGGCCACGATGTGGCGCCGGCGGCCGCCGATGGCCTTGATCACGCCGATCTGGTCGGTCTGCTGGGTGATCAGGGCCGTGAGGGTGTTCATCACCAGCACCACGCTCAGGAAGAGCGAGACGGCCGCCATCCACTGGAGCACCAGCATCGAGCCCTCGACGAAACGGCGGCCCCAGTGCTCGTCCGGGTCCTGATAGATGGTGACCGCCACCGGCACGTTCAGATCGCCCAGGCGGCTGCGCAGCTCGCCGGCCACGGCCTCGGCCTTCTCGCGGCTGTACGGCGCCTCGACGCGCACCAGGAGCTGGACGTAGAAGCCGGGCGGGACGCCGAACTCGGCCAGGGTCGCGGCGTCGGCGAAGAAATGGGCGCGCCCGCCGAAAGCCGGCGGCTGGACGAACGGGTGGCGGATCAGGCCGCCGACCGTGTAGGTCCGCGCCTCGCCGCCGACGTCGAAGGTGACGCTCTCGCCCGGTTCGAGGCCGAAGAACTGGCCGGTCAGGCGCTCCAGGCCGACCTCAGGCGCCTGCGGCCAGGCGCCGTCCTGGAGGGTGACGACATCATAGGTCTGCGCGTCATAGTCCGGGCGCATCACCAGGTTGCCGGGCTGCCAGGCGTCGTCGTCGTTCAGGCGGTAGCGGACCGGGATCTGGTTGACGGGGTCGAGGCCGGCCACGCCCGGCGTCGCGCGCAGCTCGTCCACCTGCGCCTCGTTCACCGCGCCGCGCAGGATGATGTTGAAGTGCGACGGGGCGACGGCCCGGTGCGCGGCGTCCATGCCGGCCAGCAGCTGGTCCACCATGCCGAAGATCGCGCCGACGGCGAAGACGCCGGCCGCGATGCTGGCCATGGCCAGCAGGGTGCGCGCCTTGTGCGCCCACAGGTCGTAAACGACCTTGTGCCAGAGGACGCTCATCCCTTGCCCCTCGCCTCCGACGGGAGGCCGAAAGCCGGGGCGGAGGGTGAGGCGTCTCGAACAATCAGCCCGTTGCGGATCTCCAGCACCCGGTGCGCCTGGCGCGCCAGCTCCGGGTTGTGCGTCACCATGATCAGGGTCTTGCCGTTGTCCACCAGGTGGGCGAAGAGGCTGAAGACCTCGTCCGACAGCCGGGCGTCCAGGTTGCCGGTGGGTTCGTCGGCCACCACCAGCGGCGGGTCGTTGGCCAGCGCCCGGGCGATGGCCGCGCGCTGCTGCTGGCCGCCGGAGACCTGGCTGGGCAGCTTGTGCGCCTGGTCGGCCAGGCCGACCAGCTCCAGCAGCTGCCAGGCGCGCGCGCGGCGCTCCCGCGGCGACAGGCGGGCCGTGAAGTCCATGGGCAGGATGACGTTTTGCAGCAGGTTGAGGGCCGGCAGCAGTTGAAAGAACTGGAAGACGATGCCCAGGTTTTCGCCGCGCCAGGCCGCCAGCTGGTTTTCGCTCATCGTGTGCACGGCGCGCCCGCCGACCACGACCTCGCCGGTCGTCGGGTGGTCGATGCCCGTGATCATGTTGAGCAGCGTGGACTTGCCGTTGCCCGACGGGCCGGTGATGGCGAGCAGTTCGCCGGGCGGGACGTCGAACGAGACGCCCTTGAGGATCTCGACCTCGGCCTCGCCCAGGCGGAAGCGCTTGGTGACGTTCTTGATCTGGACGATCGGCGGCATCGTGGCGATATCCGGGCAGCCTTCAGCTCCGGCGGAAATACTCGCCGTGGTAGCCGAACAACACCGCATGCGGGATTTCGGCGCGGGCGCGCTCGGCGAAGGACTGGGCGTCCAGCACGAGCAGGAAGGACGTCCCCCGGGCCGCGTCCAGGACCACCGACAGGATCACGCCGTCGTCCTCGGCGGTGCGGCCCGGCGCGCCCACGAACACCGCCTCGCCCGGATAGCAGTCGTTCTCATGCCAGGTGAGCGCCCGCCCGGTCTCGATATCGACCTTAACGAGCTGGTTATAGAAGCCCTGGCGCTGGTCGGGCCGCACGCTGACGGCGTACACGTAGCGATAACGGCCGTCCATGTTAAAGCGTTCGTAGTCGAAGCGCGGCAGCTCCAGGCAGACGTCCGCGACGGTCTCAAACACCGCCCGGCCGCGCCGGCCTTTGAGCGGGAGGCGGTAGCGGCGCAGGCGGCCCCACGGCAGTTCGCCGCGCGCGTCGCTCAGCCGGTTCAGATAATAGGACTGCACAATGCCGGCGTCCGGGTAGGCGCACAGGTCTACGATGAGCTCGTCGCCGCGTTCGAAGGCGTTGATGTGGTGGAAAGCGAAATACGGGTCGGCCTCGAAGCGGCCGGCCGGCGCGCCGGTGCGGCGGTCCAGCAGGTGGAACGGCGCGCCGCGCTCCGGCTTCCACTTGAAGTTCTCGATGTAAGGCCGGAGCCACAGCAGCAGGTGGAGCGGGTTCACCACCAGGGGGAATTCGGCCAGGATAAAGTAGTTCCGGCTCAGGCCGAACGAGTGCAGATAGGCCGGCTCGGCCACGGGCATCTGCGCGACGCGGCGCGGCCGGCCGCCGCCGGCCACAGCATAGAAGCGGTAGTGGCTGCGGGCCTGGTAGCGCGTCACCAGGTTATAGACCGTGTCGTCGGCGAAGTCGACGTGCGGGTGGACGGTGGTCATCTGGCCCACCGGGCCGGCCTCGTAGCTGAAGACGCCGACCGTCTTGAGCGTCTCCAGGTCGAACTCCACCTGGATGGGGGTCTCGGCCAGGGCCAGGTACCTGTCCGCGATCCGGGCGACGTTGACCTTGGCGCTGTCCGTGATGCGGGGCGAGAAGACCGCCATCACCCGGCCGAAGAGCGACCGGCAGGGGTCGGTGGCGAACTCCGAATAGCTGATGCGGCCGTTGGCCTGCGCCGCCGCGTACGAGCGCGTTTCCAGGAACTTGTTCGCGTAGGAGACGCGGCCGTCGCCGAACGAGAACTTGTGCAGCATCGCCAGGCCGTCGAACCAGTGCCGATACTGTTGCGCGCCCACCCGGAACGCGCCCGGGCCGTTGCGCACCAGCGTGCCGCGCAGCCAGTCCGGCAGGCGCCCGCGCACGGGCAGGGCTTCCAGCGCCAGCTCACGCTCCGTCACTCCAAAACCGAGATCAAAGACTGTGGACATGGCGTCAATCACCTCGGCGCGGCGAGAGCCGGATCAATCAACTGCGCCGCGATTTTACCGGAGGCCAGCACCGCCGGGACGCCGGCGCCCGGGTGAGTGCCGGCGCCGACGAAGTACAGGTTGTCGAAATCCTCGGCGCGATTGTGCGGCCGGAACCAGGACGACTGGAGCAGGGTCGGCGCCACTGAAAAAGCCGCGCCGCGGTAGCTGTTGAGCACGTTCTGGAAATGGCGCGGGTCAATGAAGTGCTCGGCGATGAGGTTGGCCTGCAGGTCCGGCAGATAGCGGTCTTCCAGATACCGCATCACCTTGTCGCGGTACGGCCGCGCGAACTGCGCCCAGTCCGTGCCGGAGCCCAGGTGCGGCACCAGCGAGAGGACGTAGAACGACTCGCAGCCCGGCGGCGCGATGGTCGGGTCGGTGCGCGACGGCATGTGCAGGTAGAGCGCCAGCTCGTCCGGCACGCGCCGGGCCGAGAAGACATCGCGCAGCAGGCGCGGGTAGTCCCGGTCGAGGATGAGGTTGTGGTGCTGGAGGCGAGTGTCCAGGTAACGGCGTCGCGTGCCGAAGTAGATGACGAACAGCGACATGCTGTACTGCATCCGGTCGAGGCGCCAGTTCGGGTACCAGCGGCGCGCGCGGGCCGGGATCAGGTGCCGGTAGGCGAAGGCCACCTCGCCGTTGCAGACCACATCATCGGCGGCGTGCTCGCTCCCGTCCGCCAGGCGCACACCGGTCACCCGGCGGCCGCGCGTCAGGATCTCCGCGACTTCGCGGTTGAGGTGGACCGTCACGCCCAGTTCCTCCAGCAGCCGGCCCAGCGCCTGGACGATGGCGCCGGTGCCGCCCAGGGCATAGTGGACGCCCCAGCGCTTCTCGAACTGGACGATGAGCGTGAAGATCGACGGGGTGTCGAAGGGGTTGCCGCCCACCAGCAACGGATGAAAAGTGAACGCGCGCCGCAGGAACTCGTGCTTGATGGAGCCGGCCACGAAGCCGTAGGTCGGCCAGAAGCCGCCCAGCCGCACCAGGTCCGGCATGATCTTGAGCATGTCGGCCAGGCGCAGGAACGGGCGCTCGGTCAGCGGGTGGAAACGCTCGAAGATCGCCTCGGTCTGGCGCGTGAACTTCAGGTAGCCGGCTTTGTCCTCCGGGCTCCAGCGCTCGATCTCGGCCAGCGTGGCGGACGTGTCCCGGAAGTAGTCGAAGTGGCGGCCGGCGTGATCAAACAGGCGATAGAAAGGGTCCAGCGGCACAAACTGGAGATAGTCCTCGCGCCGCCGGCCGGCCAGCGCGAACAACTCGTCGAACATGTACGGCGCGGTAATGACCGTCGGCCCACCGTCGAACTTGAAACCGTTGATCTCGTACTGATAGGCCCGGCCGCCGAGCTGGTCGCGCTTTTCGAATAGCGTGACCGAATGCCCGCTCGCCGCCAGACGGATGGCCGCCGCCATCCCTCCAAAACCGCTCCCAATAACAATGATCTGCCTGCCCATAGCACCTGCCTGCTCCCGGTGTTTGGAGGCTATCATGTCGTATATAGATTGTCACTATATTGTATAATCTTATTATTGTATTCTTCGAGGGAGGCGGAGTCAGGAGTTACTTCAATTTCCAGAGAAATAAAAATGTGACAATGTATATATGATTTTACGTTAACCCTAGATTAATTGACTTGTGTTGGCTGTAGCAGGATAATAGAAGCACTGGGCCAAAATCCCTATTCCCGCTTATGGCGAATTCTGTAAACTGGCATAGGGTTAAGTTTTGGTTCTCGTCCTTGCGAGGCGGGGGCGAATGCTCCCTGGTCAACGACCAGAGCGCTGAACCTCTCTGAAGTTTTTCGTTACACCGACAATTCCATAGCCACGCCGCAAGCGTCGCCGCCGGCGCACCCAGACGGGCCTGCGACATCCGCCCGTTGGTCTTTCGCGCTTGCTTCCCGTTGAACCCGGGCAGCCCGGACCTCCCAGCATTGGAAGCCAAGGGCGCATCGCGGCAGGCGGTCGTGCCGCCGATGGCCTCGCCAGGGCCAGCCTCTCGCCTCTGCCAGGCCGCGCTTGCACTGAGGATACTCATGCTGGACACTTCCCACACCACGCCTCAACGACCGGCCGCGCTCGCCAGCCTGGTGGAACTGCTCCGCTGGCGGGCCGAAGTCCAGCCCGACGAGCGTCTCTACATTTTCCTCGACGAGGGCGGCCGCGCTGAGTGGCCGGTGACCTACGCCGAGTTCGACCGGCGGGCGCGCGCCATCGCGGCCCGGCTGCAGAGCCTCGGCGCCGCCGGTGAACGCGCCTTATTGCTGTATCCGCCGGGCCTGGATTACATCGCCGGCTTCTTCGGCTGTCTGTATGCCGGCGTCGTCGCCGTCCCGGCCTATCCCCCCAACCCCGCCCGCCTCAACCGCACCCTGCCCCGCCTGCAAGCCATCGTCGGCAACGCACAGCCCCGGTTCGCGCTGACCACCGAAATGATCGCGGCCCTGGCCGGCGCCGTGGCCGAGCAGGCGCCCGACCTCGGCGCGATGCAATGGCTGGCGACCGACACCCTGCCCCTGGCCGACGCCGAAAACTGGCGGGCGCCCGCCGTAGACGGCGGCACCCTGGCGTTTCTGCAGTACACCTCCGGCTCCACCGGCACGCCCAGAGGGGTGATGGTCAGCCACGGCAACCTGCTCGCCAACCTGGCCATGATCACGCGCGGGTTCGAGGCGACCCCCGCCGACAGCGCCGTCTTCTGGCTGCCGCCGTATCACGACATGGGCCTGATCGGCGGGCTGTTAGGCCCCATCTACATCGGCGTCCACTGCGCCGTGATGTCGCCGCTGGCCTTCCTGCAGCGCCCCCTGCGCTGGCTGGAGGCCATCTCGCGCTATCGCGCCACCATCAGCGGCGGCCCCAATTTCGCCTACGATTTGTGCGTGCGCAAGGCGACGCCCGAGCAGATTGCGGCGCTTGACCTGAGCTGTTGGAAACTGGCCTTTAACGGCGCCGAGCCGATCCGGGCCGACACCCTGGAGCGCTTCGCGCGGACCTTCGCGCCGGCCGGCTTTCGCCGCGACGCTTTCTACGCCTGCTACGGCCTGGCCGAGGCCACCCTCTTCGTCGCCGGCGGCGAACGCGCTCACGCGCCGGCGACGCTGACCGTGGACCCGGAGGCCCTGGCCCAGGGCCGCGTCGCCGCCGCGCCGGATGGCGCGTATTCGCTGGTGAGCAGCGGCCGCCCGCCGGCCGAGCTGCGCCTGGCCATCGTCGATCCGGCGACGCGCGCGCGCTGCGCCCCGGACCAGGTCGGCGAGATCTGGGTTGACGGGCCGAGTGTGGCTCAGGGCTACTGGGGCCGCCCGGATGAGACGGCCGACACCTTCCGCGCCGCGCTGGCGGACGGCGACGGGCCTTACCTGCGCACGGGCGATTTCGGGTTCATCCAGGACGGCAGGCTGTTCGTCACCGGCCGGCTGAAGGACCTGATCATCGTCGATGGCCGCAACCTGTACCCGCAGGACCTCGAGGCCACGGTCGAGGGCGCACATCCCGCCATCCGCTCCGGGGCGACCGCGGCCTTCTCGGTGGACGTGGACGGCGAGGAGCGCGTGGTCGTCGCCGCCGAGGTGGAGCGCAACTTCGTCTTCAGCCAGAAGCAGAACGGCGGCGAAGGCGCCGCCGACGCCCGGCAGGCGCTGGTCGCCGCCGTGCGCCGCGCCGTGGCCGAGCAGCACGACGTGCGCGTGCACACCGTCGTCCTGCTCAAGACCGGCCATATCCCCAAGACGTCCAGCGGCAAGATCCAGCGCCACGCCTGCCGCGCCGGTTTCCTGGCCGGGACCCTGGACGTGATCGAGGACTGACGTATGCCATCACCGGGCCAACCGCCCGCCCCGAAAGACGCCGCCGAGATCCAGGCCTGGCTGATCCGGCAGATCGCGGACCTGACCGGCGTCGCCCCCGACACGATCGACCCGCGCGAGTCGTTCGACACGTTCGGCCTGTCGTCGCGCGAGGCGGTCATGCTCTCCGGCGATCTGGAAACGTGGCTCGGCCGCGACCTCTCCCCCACCCTGGTCTACGAATATCCGACCATCGCCCGGCTGGCTGAATTCCTGGCTGGGTCACCGCGCCCGGCGGAGAGCGCTTCGCTCTCCGCCGCTGTGCGGCCGGCGCTGACGGGCAGGGGGGATGAGATCGCCGTGATTGGCCTGGCCTGCCGCTTCCCGGGCGCCGCGAGCCCGGACGCCTTCTGGCGCCTCCTCCGCGACGGCGGGGATGCGATCACCGAGGTGCCGCCCGACCGCTGGGACGCTGACGCCTATTTCGACCCCAACCCGGATACGCCCGGCAAGATGGTGACGCGCTGGGGCGGCTTCCTGACCGAGGTGGACCGCTTCGACGCGTCCTTTTTCGGCATCGCCCCGCGGGAGGCCGCCAACCTGGACCCGCAGCAGCGCCTGTTGCTCGAGGCGGCCTGGGAGGCGCTGGAGCACGCCGGCCAGCGGGCCGCCGACCTGACGGGCAGCCCGACCGGAGTCTTCATCGGCATCAGCAACAGCGACTACGCAACGCTCTTTCACGACCAGGCCGGCGAGAGGGGGCTGAACGCCTACATCGGCACGGGCACGGCCTTCAGCGTCGCGGCCGGGCGGCTTTCCTATCTCCTCGGCCTGCAGGGCCCCTGTCTGGCCGTGGACACAGCCTGTTCGTCGTCGCTGGTCGCCGTCCACCTGGCCATCCAGAGTCTGCGCCGCGGCGAAAGCCGCATGGCGCTGGCTGGCGGTGTGAACCTGATCCTCTCCCCGGCCGGGACCGTGTACTTTTCCCGGCTACACGCCATGGCCAGGGACGGGCGCTGCAAGACTTTCGATGCCGCCGCCGACGGCTATGTGCGCGCGGACGGCTGCGGTGTGGTGGTGCTCAAACGCCTGGCGGATGCCCTGGCCGACGGCGACCGCATCCTGGCCGTGATCCGCGGCAGCGCCGTTAACCAGGATGGCCGCAGCAACGGGCTGACGGCCCCCAACGGGCTGGCCCAGCAGGCCGTCATCCGCAGCGCCCTGGCCGACGCCGGCGTCGCCCCGGACCAGATCACGTACGTCGAGACGCACGGCACCGGCACCGAGCTGGGCGACCCCATCGAGGTGCAGGCGCTGGCCGCGGTCCTGGGCGAGGGCCGGCCGCTCGACCGCCCGGTGCTCCTCGGCGCCGTGAAGGCCAATCTCGGCCACACCGAGGCCGCGGCCGGCGTCGCCGGCCTGATTAAAGTGATCCTGACTCTCCAGCACGGCGAGATCCCGCCGCAGCCGCACATCCGGCAGCTTAATCCGCTGATCCCCTGGGACCGGCTCCCGGTGAGCGTGCCGACCGCGCGGAGGCCGTGGCCCGCCGACGGCCCGCGCCTGGCCGGCTTGAGTTCTTTCGGCTTCAGCGGCACCAACGCCCATCTCATCCTGGAGGCCGCACCTGTCCAGCCGCAGCCGGGTGCGGCGCCCGAGGCCGTGCGCGTGCTGCCGCTCTCAGCCCGCAGCCCGCAGGCGCTCAAAGAGATGGCGGCGCGCTTCCAGACCCTGCTCGAGTCGCCGGCGGCGCCGGCGCTCTCCGACCTGACTTATACCGCCGCGGTCCGCCGCAGCCACCACGACCACCGCCTGGCCGTCGTCGGCGCGACCCCGGACGAGATGGCTCAGAAGCTGGCGGCTTACCTAAGGGGAGAAACGACGCCGGGGCTGGCCGTCGGCCATAGCGCCGCGGGCCGCGCGCCGCGCGTCGTTTTCGTCTTTCCCGGCCAGGGCGGGCAATGGGTCGGCATGGGCCGCGAGCTGCTGCGGCGCGAGCCGGTCTTCCGCGAGGTCATCGAGCAGTGCGACGCGGCGCTGCGCCGCTACGTGGACTGGTCGTTGCTGGAGGTGCTGACCTCGGAGGCGGCCTCCGCTCGGCTGACCGACGAGATTGACGTCATCCAGCCCGCGCTCTTCGCCATCCAGGCGGGCCTGGCCGCGCTGTGGCGCGCGTGGGGCGTCGCGCCGACCGCCGTGGTGGGCCACAGCCTGGGCGAAGTGGCCGCCGCCTACGTGGCCGGCGCGCTCAGCCTGGACGACGCCGCGCACGTCATCAGCCTGCGCAGCCGCCTGATGCGGCGCACCGCTGGCCGGGGCGCCATGGCCGTGGTCGGCCTGACGCTCGATGAGGCCGAACGGCTCGCCGC
>DAOUAB010000193.1:0-4837 GCA_034434015.1 Anaerolineales bacterium | reverse complement strand
GCGCGGGTCCTCGCCGGAGACGATGAAGTACGGCAGGTCCGGCACGGCCACCATGTTGACGACCTTGCCGGCGACGCGTTCGACGTTGGGCATCTGGCGCAGCGCGTCGCCCACCGCCGCGTCGACGGTGCTCAACATGAGCATGGCGGCGTCCTTCTCGGCCACGGTCAGGTCGGCGCTGGTGGAGTTGAACAACCCCTCAAAGCCGGTGGCCAGGCCTTCGCTGAAGGCCGACAGGGCCACCACCGCCGCCACGCCGACGGCGACGCCCAGCAGCGTGAGCAGCGTCCGCGTTTTGCGCCGCCACAGGTTCTTGAGGCTCATAGCTCCATGATGCACCGGAGCGGCCCGCCAATCAAGAGTTGAAACCCGCTGGCGGATAATCGTCCGGCGGGTGTCAGGCGCGGCGGAGGGTCGCCTTCGGCGGGGGCCGTGTCCCGATGCCTGTGCAAAAGCGTTGGGGCGCACGGCCGTGCGCCCCTGCTGGTGGGAAATTACACAAAATTTGAAAAACGACCTCGGCGGGCGTTGTCGAACGGCACAGCGCGGCGGCCCCCTTTGTTGTGCATTTCGATGGGCGGGGAAACTGCTCGGGGCGCGTGGTTTCATGGTAAAGTGTCATTCAGCCAGCCCGTTTCTAAACAACCGCCCTTTGCCGGCAAGCCGCGCCCTGCAGCGCCTCGGCGTGCGCGCCTGGCCGGCCGTCATTCATCACCTTCGAGGAGATTCCCATGCAGCACGACCCCGCCAAAATCCGCCAGATCGAGGACCTGATTAAGAGTCACGGCATCCGGTTTATCAATTTGCAGTTCACGGACATCATGGGTGTGGTGAAGAGCGTCGGCCTGCCGGTGGAGATGTGGGCCGAGGTGCTCGACCACGGGATGTGGTTCGATGGCTCGTCGGTGCAGGGGTTCGCGCGCATCGCCGAGAGCGACATGCTCCTGCACCCGGACCTGGACACCTTCGCCGTCATCCCGTGGGACACCGATGTGCCCACGGCGCGCGTGATCTGCGACGCCCATCTGCCCACCGGCGAGCCGTTCGAGGGCGACCCGCGCCGGGTGCTCAAACGCGCTCTGGCGGAAGCGAAAAAGCTGGGGTTTGAATACTACACCGGCCCGGAGCTGGAGTTCTTCCTGTTTCGGCCGCACGCCAACGGCGAGCTGATGCCGCTGATGCCGCACGACCAGGCCGGCTATTTCGACGTCAGCACCGACCTGGCCCACTCGGTCCGCCGGCAGATGGTGACGGCGCTCGGCTCATTCGGCATCAAGGTCGAGGCCCTGCACCACGAGGTGGCGGTCGGCCAGCATGAGATCGATTTCAAGTACGATAACGCCCTGCGCACCGCCGACAACGCGGTGACCCTGCGCCTGACGCTCAAAGCCATCGCCCAAAAGCACGGCCTGTACTGCACCTTCATGCCCAAACCGGTGGCCGGCATCAACGGCAGCGGCATGCACACGCATCAGAGCCTGTGGAGCAACGGCCAGAACGCCTTCGCCGACCCGGCCGACGAGTACGGCCTGAGCCCGGTGGCCAAGCAATTCATCGCCGGCCAGCTTCATCACGCGCGCAGCTTCTCGGCCGTCATCGCGCCGCTGGTCAACTCGTACAAGCGCCTGGTGCCGGGCTACGAGGCGCCGGTCTACCTGAGCTGGGCGCGCACCAACCGCTCGGCGCTGATCCGCATCCCCAAGGTCAGCCCCGGCCGCGTCGCCACCGCCACGCGCATCGAGCTGCGCTGCCCGGACCCGAGCGCCAACCCATATCTGGCGTTCGCCGTCATCCTCATGGCGGGCCTGGACGGCATCAAGAACAATCTGCCGGTGCCGCCGGCGGCCGAGGAGGACCTGTACCACCTGGACGAGGCGCGCCTGAAACAACTGACGGCGATGCCCGGCTCGCTGGGCGAGGCCATCGACGAGCTGCGCCGCAGCGACCTGATGCGCGCGACGTTCGGCGACCACCTGTTTGAGCGTTATCTCGAGGGCCGCGTGCAGGAATGGGACGAGTACCGCATCAGCGTCAGCCAGTGGGAGCTGGAGCGGTATCTGCCGGTGTATTGAGGGGGCCGACGGGCGACGGCCGATCGCCGGCTGACGCGGTCGCCGTGAGAATGCAAAAGCGCGAAGACGCAAGGGCGCGGGGGCCCTTGCGTTTTCGCATCCGGGCAAGGCACATTCTCGTCTTTCAGGCCGTGAACCCGCCTCAGGCGGCCGGAGCGTAGCGCCGACGGCAGCCGACGCCCAAAGGCTGTGCGCTCCGGCCGCACGCCCCTCCTCCTTAGCGCCGGATCACGGGCAGGAACACGTGTTGATCGAGGCTGGGGGGATTGGTCTCGTACGCGCCGATGTCGGCCGGGCCGCGCGGGTTGCCCAGGATGTCCTCGGCCGAGGCCTGGGCCCCGTTGGCGGCGTCGGCCACGGGGCTGCCGCCGGCCGGCTGGCCGTAGGCGTTCACCAGCCTCAGGAACTCCTGCCGGATGGTGGCGTTGCCGCTGAGGAAGGCTGCGCCGGTCCAGCGCGGGAGCGTCAGGCCGGACTGCGCTCCCAGTTGCGGATCGCCCATCACGCGCCCGAGGTCGTCCACCAGCGGGCTGGCCTGGTCGCCGGCCGGGATGACGGCGCCGCCGTTCCAGTACAGGTTATGGTCGAGCGCCAGGCCGGACACTTCCGAGGGCAGGCCGTCGGAGAAGTCATTGCCGCCGCCGCCGCCCGCGCCCATCGTCCCGGTCGGGTCCGACCAGACGTTGTTATAGAAGCGGATGTTTGTGTTGACCGGGTTGGCGCCCTCCCGGTTGAGGCGGAAGGCGAAGGCCAGCGCCGGCAGGTCGCCGACGACGGTGTTGTGGCGGAAGACGATGTCCTGGCCGCCTTTTACGCCGAAGGCGGCCCGCATGGTCTCGGCCGAGTTGCCGAGCATGAGGTTGTTCTCCACCAGCACGTCGCGGGCCTCGTAGAAAGCCTGGCCGTCCTCCCCCACCAGGACGAAGTTGCCGCCGGTGGAGCCCTGCCAGTTGAGGAAGACGTTGCGGCGCACCGTGATGCGCGCGCTGCCGAGCTGGCCGTCGTCGCCGGCGTTGCTGTCCTTGATGACGAGGTAGCTGCTGGTGGCTCCGATCTCGCCGGCCCGCCCGCTGCCGGCGAAGTCGTTGAAGAAGATGTTGTCCTGGATGGTCACGTCGGTGACGCTGTTGACGTCGATGTGCTCGTCGCTGCCGGCCTGGTTGTAGAAGACGTTGCCCGCGACGGTGACGAAGCGCGCGCCGTTGTTGATCTTGAGCAGGTCGTTGTTGTAGGAGTCGTGGAAGACGTTGTCGCGGATGACGATGTGCTCGGCCCAGTGGACGCCGTCCTGCTGGACCTGCATGACGAGCGCCCCGGCGCCGGGGCCGGTGTGCCGCAGCTCGAAGCCCTCGAAGGTCATGTGGCGCGCGCCGAAGACCTTGACGACGGTGTCGGCGTATTGCAGGACGGCGCGGTAGGCGTTCTCGGCCCTGAACGTGACCGAGGTGTTGAAGCGCTCGTACAGGCTGTGGGCGCCCGTGTACACGCCGTCCTTGAACCAGACGGTGCAATGATTGTCCGGGACGTTGGCCGAGGCGTAATCGAGCGTGGCCCACGGCTGGGCGGACGTGCCGGGATTGGCATTGTCGCCGTCGGGTGCCACCCAGCGCTCGCAGGCGGTCTGCGCCGCCGAGGGCCGGGCGCCCAGCGCCGTCAATGCGATGATGACGGCCGCGGCGCAGGCCGCCCAGGAGTGTCGCCGGTTTCGCATGCCGCCAGTATGCGGGAAGCCCGCGCGCGGGGCAAGGGCCGCGGCCTCCGGAATTTTGCGGACGGCGTGAGGGCCGGGCGTCGTCTCGCGTTACGCGCGGCGCACGAACCAGGCCGCCACGTAGCCCTCCGCGCCCTGCAGGTCGCGCACCTGAAGCCACTGGCCGTTCGCGCCGATCTTGGCCGCCGCGTCCCCGGCCTCGATCACCAGCAGCTCGGCGTTGGCGGGCAGGAGCTTGAGCTGCGTGTCGGCGGCGATGCGCGGGGCGCGGCGCAGGACCACGCCGTCGGCGGCGGTGCGCACGACGAGGCGGGCCGGGGGATCCGCGCGCGGCCCGGATACTGCCGGGCGCGGCCCGAGGGCCGGCTCGTCGGCCAGGGTCACCAGCCAGGCGGCCACAAATCCCTCGTTGCCCTCGACGTCGCGCACGCGCAGCCAGCGTCCCTGCGCGCCCAGCTTCGGCCGGGCCTCGGCGGCCGGCTCGACCACGCGCAGGCGGGCGTTGGCCGCGTAGCGGCGCAGCACGTTCTCATCCGCGATGCGCGGCTGGGAGCGCAGCGTCAACTGGTCCACCAGCGCCACGACCACCAGGTCCCCGCCGGCGGCCGGCGTCGCGGCCGTGGCTGGGGCGGACGCCGGCGCGCGTGAGGCCGGCGCGGGCTGAGACGCCGGTCTGGGCGCCGGGGCGGAGGCCGCGCCCGGCGTCGGGCCGGCTGAGCCGGCGGCGGCGCCTTCGAGCCAGATCACGCGGTTGATGATATCGGCCGGAGCGCCCGCGAAACCGTATTTCTGCGTCAGAGTCTGGTCCGAGCGCGGGCCGCGCCAGGGGTCGCGGATGAGGTAATCGTGGCCTTGCCTGGCGTAGATCACGATCCAGTGGTCCTGCACGCCGGGGTCCGGCGAGTAATCCACCAGGACGATCACGGGCCGGCCGGCGGCCAGGCTGGCGTCGATGTCGGCCAGGGGGGCGGGCACGTCGCGGCATTCGACGTTGCGGGCGTAGCGCAGGCCGGGCACGGCCGCGCCGATCTGGTGGGCGCGGACCCACGGGCCC
>DAOUAB010000192.1:0-9482 GCA_034434015.1 Anaerolineales bacterium | reverse complement strand
CCTGACGGAAAAGGAAAGCGCCTATGAGATTCTGACGGTGCAGGCGCGGCGCGGCCTGGCCCGCTGGCGGGCGGCGTTCACGGTGGTGGGGACCGGCCAACGGATCGCGCTGGACTGCGT
Organism: Anaerolineales bacterium; assembly: GCA_034434015.1. Classification (GTDB taxonomy): domain Bacteria; phylum Chloroflexota; class Anaerolineae; order Anaerolineales; family UBA6663; genus SpSt-583. The sequence goes on along the minus strand of DAOUAB010000192.1, from coordinate 9,362 downwards.
GTTCCTGGTTGAGTTCGACGAGGCAGGCGCATGCCGGGTATTTCGTGAGTGGTGGCACCGCCGGGAGTTCAAAGCCGCGCAGGCGGGACCGCGACCGGCGCAGGAGTAACCCCACCCCCATGTCCAGGGCTCAGCGTTGCCTGGTCGGCGGCGGCCATCGGTCGTGGTCCTGGCGCAGCCTCGCCGGGGTCCAGGCGAGGCGAGGATGACGGACCGACCGTCGGCCGCACCAGGCCCGGCCTGGCAACTCCTGGCGCAGGTCGTCCTGCCGGGCGGGAGGGGCAGCGCAGGCCGGGCGGCGGACCTGGCCGTCGAAGTGGTTCGGCACCTCCATCTGCCGCCTGCGCAGGCGCAGTTGATCCGCCAGGCCGTCGCCGACGCCGCGCACCAGGTCGGCGCGCGCCCGGATGCGCCGGGGCCGGCCCTCCCGATCTCCGTGGCCGTGCTCATCTCGAGCCGCCCGGCCGGCGGCGCGCCGGGGCGTCAGGGCTGGGGGTGCTTCGTCATCAAACACCTGGCGGATGGCGCGCCGGCCGCAGAGGTGAGTGCGTGCGACACGATCGAGTTGTATCTGTATCCGGAGGGCGGCCGCGACGCGCCGGACTGAGGCGGCGCCGCCCGCTCAGCCTCATCCGGTTGCGCGCCGCGGCGCGTGGAGGACGATAATGAAACCTCGGCTGGCTATCACGTTCTGTGCGTTTATCGCGCTCGGCGCGCTGACGCTCCTATCCGGGCGTCGTGCCGCCGCACAGGAACCGGCGCCCGCGGCCGGCGGCGCCCTGGTCTCTCCGCCCGCTTACGCCGTCTTCTTGCCGGTGGTGATGCGGCCGGCCGCCGCCCCGCCCGCCGCCCCGCCGCCGGCCTCCGGCCGTTTCTTCATCGAGCCGATGCCGGCCCTGGATCGGCCGACCTCGCACGCGACGGTGAAGGTGGATGCGGCGGGTGGTGTGCACGTCGTCTTTGCGCCGGAGAGCGTCACGCCGCAGCATCCGACGCGTTCCGTGTTGTACGCCTACTGCGCGGCCAATTGCTCCAGCGCGGCTGCCTTCACGGTGGTGCCGCTTGGCGATGACGTCGAGTACGCCCATCTGGCGGTCACCCCGGCCGGCCAACCGCGTGTGCTGGCGCGGCTGAGGCCCCCGGCTGGCGACGGTTTTGTGTATCAATACGGGCAATGCGAAGCCCTGTGCACCCAGGCCGCCCAGTGGAGCGCGACCTCCATCGGCGCCGCCTTTGCCCGCGCGACCGGGTGGGGCGAACCGTTCAGCCAATCCTTCGCGCTCGACCACCTGGGCCGCCCGCGCTTTGTGTATTACGACGCCGGGGCCGATCAGGACGACCCGCACTGGGGCGCATTCTACGCGTTCTGCGATGTCGACTGCGCCAGCGCCGCCAACTGGCAGGAGACGCGCCTGCTGGATGACCCGCACGCGCGCGAGTTTGCGCTGGCCTTTGGCCCGACCGGTCAACCCCGGCTCGCCTATCTGTCCTACGACCCGGACGCCGTCGCCCAATATGTGGCCTATGCCGAGTGCAACGCGGCCTGCGCCAGCGCCGCCAACTGGTCCGGGCTGCGTCTGGTCAACACGGCCTCGGCCGGCGTGACCGAGTTCGCCACGCTGGCCTTGCGGACCGACAGCGGCGGTCGGCCGCGCCTGGCGCTGTACACCGGCACAGGTTCGGGCGGCACGCTGGACCCGAATACGCTCTATTACCTGTCGTGCGCGGCCGCCCCCTGCACGCAGGGCCAGACCTGGCGGGCGCTGGACCTGGGGCTGCCGGCCACGCAAGGCGAGGCTGGCGTCGATCTGGCGCTGGACGGGCAGGACCGGCCGCGCCTGGCTTATCACGCGCCGCTGGCCGCCGGGTTTGGGCTGCGTTACGCCTGGTGCAACGCGAGCTGCGAAACGTCCGTATCCGGCTGGCAATCCATGGAGGTGGAGCCGGCCGGGCAGGTGGATCAGGAGCTGCCGATCCCGCCCTGGCCGGCCTGCCCGTTCCCGCAGTGCAATCCGCCCCGGCCCGCGTGTACGCTGTCTTTCTGGGACACCGGCGTCCGGCCCTCGCTGGCGCTGGATGGAGCCGGCCACCCGCGCCTGGCCTATGACGCCGAGCACCACCAGGGCGGCGCCTGCGGCACATACACCGATGCGAAATTGACGCGCTTCGCGGTGTTCGCTCAGCCGTAGGGCATTCTGCCTTGCCGGCGTTCTCCGGGCGTTGACCGGGACCGTGTGCGCTACCCTGTTAGGTATCGGCGGGGATCGGCTGAATAACTGCCGGCGTCGCTCGCCGCAGGAAACTCGGCCCAGCCAGGGCCGTGAGCGCCAGGGCGGCAGCCATATAGACGGCCGCCATCAGCCAGGATTGCATCACCGGGTCCAGGCCATGATTGACGACTCCAAAGAAGGTCTGGGCCGTATGCAGCAACGCCGCCAGCGGCACGCTGCGCGTCTGCGCGTAGAGCCAGGTCAGGATCACGCTCAGCCCGACCAGTTGCAGGCAGGTCGCCGCCAGCGGCAGGCCGTCGTAGAGCATACCCGGCAAGTGTAGCGCCAGGTGAACCGCGGCCCAGGGTAGGCCCAGAGCCAGGCCGGCCGCCAGCGGCGAATACCGTTCAAGCAGCCGTGGCAGGGCATAGCCGCGCCAGCCCAGCTCTTCCAAGAAGGCCGGGATGAGGGGCACGAAGGCCAGCAGCGCGACCTCGGGCGGCGTCAGCGGGCGGAATTGCAGGCTCGGGATCAGGCCGAGCGCCAATCCGAGCAGGCTCATGCCCAGCCGCAGCGCCAGGCCCAGGCCGATGACTGCCGCATACCACCCGAGGCTGATACGCCAGCGCCCAAGCTGCCGGAGCAGGCCGCCGACGCCGGGCCGGCCCTCGGTCACAGCCGCCAGCGTGAAAGCGACGACCGTTGGGATGAGCACGATCACGAAGGGCAGCGCCTCGCGCGGCAGGGGCAAGACGTAGGTCGTGAAGGAGAGCCCAACCGTCAAAGCGCAGAAAGTCCATGGGGCGTGTTTTTTGACCATTGCGATTAGGACTGTCATGGGGTGTTCCTCCTATCCGAGAGCGGCGCGGCCGCGGCGATCACTTCGCGATCAGGGGCCGGGCGGCCGGCGCGGCGTCAGCTGGCTCGGCGCGCCGCCGCGCGAGCTTCGGCCCGGCGGCGACGGCGATGGCCGTGCCGACGGCCGCGAACACGATCGCCAGCAGCAGAGTCTGCTGTTCCGCGTAGGCCCCGTCGAACAGCGGGAAGAAGATCTCGCCTGAAGCGTTGAACATGGAGTGCAGCAGCAGAGCCAGGAGCACGCTGCCGCGCGTGTTCACAAACACCCAGGCGAAGATCACGTCGCCGAACAGCACCATCAGGATCACCCACAACGAATCGCCGGCCAGGAACAGGGGCACATGCCAGATGACGCGCAGCACGCCCAGGATCAGGGCCGCGACCAGCGGCGAGTACCGCTCCATCAGTTTCGGCAGCGCGTAGCCCCGGAAGCCGAGCTCCTCTCCAATGCCGATGGTCAGGAAGATGAAGATGAATGCCGCCGGCGCTTCCGCCAGGCCGCCCCAGGCCTCGGCCGGGGGGGCCGGCGCGCCCAGCGCCAGGTTCAGGCCGTAAGCCGCCAGCCGCATCAGCGGGGTCAGGCCCAGGGCCACCGCGTACCAGATCAAACCGACCCGCCAGCGCACGATGCGGCGCGCCCAGGCCTTCACGCCCGCCCAGCCCTCGGTCACAGCGACGACGAACAGCGCGCCCAGGGCCGTGCCCCAGATGAACAGGAACCACAGGTCTTCGGGGATCGCCCCCGGGAAGGCCATCAGCAGCGCGAAGCCGCCGAAGAAGGTGGCGTAGGCGATAGCGAAGAACGCAACCAGGGGGTAACGCTTGATGAAGGCGATCATGTTGTCCCTCCCGCATAAAAGACTGGGCCGATTGAAAAGCCGGCGGCTATGGTTCAGACAATATCTGCGGACCGGGTGGAGCGTCATCAACCGAAAGGTTGACGCGCAGGTGGATTCGATCTAAAGCCAGATCAGGCCGAGGGCCAGGCCTAACGGCGCATCGCGCCATGGCTGGTCAGGGGCAAAACCAGCTGTGGCCAAGGCCCGGCGATCCATCCAGCGCACCATCACCCAGGTAGCGAGGAGCATCATCACGGCAGAGACTGCGCCAGGAAGAACCCAACCGGGATAAGCAGCCAAGCGCAGACTCGGGCGCCACTGGCCGGCGCCGAACAGCTCTGTCTGAACCCGCTTGAAGCCGCCGGTCAGGCCGATCAGCCCGATGGCTACGAGCGTGGGAAACAGGACGGCCAGGCTGGGCGTCGCCAGCGTGGGCAGCGGCAGCAGGGCGACGCCGAAGGTCAACGCAACGGTGACGACCGAAAACACGGCGACGCTGTGCCTCGACAGGATGCTTGCCCAGAGCGGGCCGGCAGAGGCCGGGACAGCGTTTTGAGACATGGCGCACACCACCGTTCACGCCGGAGAGATTGGATAACCAGTCAGTTCCGCTTGAAGGCGGCGCTGCAGGCTGGGACCGTAAGCCAGTCTCAGCAGCAAGGCCGCCCCCAGAGTTGCCATCGCTTGCAACCAGATCGCCAGGCCAAGGTCAGTTTCCCCAAACAGGAACTGGGGGAGGTAGTCAACGGCAAAGTGGAACAGCATCGCCATCGTCAGGCTGCCACGCGTTTGGACGAACAGCCAGGTCATCACCACCGACAGTCCGAACGGCGCCAGGAAGCTCGGCAGCCACGGTCGGCCGGCGATCACGCCCAAGGGAATGTGCAGGCCGCCCCACAGGAGGCCGACGAGCAGGGCCGACAAGAGCGCCGAACGGCGCGCCAGCAGCCGCGGCAAGGCATACCCCCGCCAGCCCAACTCCTCGAGCACTGCAATGAGCAGGACTAGCACGAAGTTGATGCCCAATTGAGACAAGGACGGCACGCGCACCTGGAGCGTCGGCACCCATCCGAGGAGGCGCCCGAGCACCGCAGCGGCCAGCAGGATGACGATCGGCAAGCCCAGGGCGAGGACGTATCCCATGACGCTGACCCGCCACTGGAATAGCTTGCCGAGCAGATTCGCCAAGCCCGCCCGCCCTTCAGCCAACGCAGTCAGCACAATCGCCATACCGGTAGGAACCAGCAGCATGAGTAGAACCGCCGCCTCCACGCTGCCCGGCAGCAGCAGCGGAATGGCGATGCTGATCAGGGGCGTCAGGATGAGATAGACCGGCAGTGCGTAGCGCTGAATGGGGGTCGGGTTCGGCTGCATGATGGATATCGCCTCTCAGGGATGGCTGTCCGCGATCAGCGGAGTGGCTGGCCCGTCCGCACAGCTTCGATCACGTCCCAGATGGCCTCGACCGTCGCGGGCACATAGCGCGGATCGGCCCACAGCGCGGCGTGGTCCGCGCCCTCGACAACGACGTGAGCGCTGTTAGCCGACAGCGCGGCCAGCTCGCCCTGGTACTCGCGCCAAAGACCGTCCGCGCCGGTGTTCAGCCCGGCGGTGACGACGGCCAGGGGCAGGCCGGCAGGCAGCGGCGGCGCGGCGCGCAGTTGCGCCATGGTGTCCAGGATGGCGCGCGACTCGGCCTCGGTCGTGTCCCAGAACTGGTTGGTATTGACCAGGGCGCGCCACTCGGCCTGAAAGTCGGTGGGCCAATCGGCTGGGGCTGCCGCAAACGGGTTTGGGCCCACGCGCAGCAGGCCGAAGCGCACCAGGAAGCGCCCCCCAGCATAGAGCTGCGAGTCGCCGGCGTAGCGCGCCCGGCCTTCGGGCGTGCGCGTCCACTGGTCGGGATGGGCCGAGTCCAGCAGCACCAGGCCCGCCACCTCATCCGGGTATTGGCTCGCAAACGACCGGATGAAGATCCCGCCGTAGGAGTGGCCGGCGAGCACATAGGGACCGGGAACGCCGGCCGCCGCCAGCAGCGTGTGCAGGTCGCTGGCGATATGCGCGCCGTCGCGCGGCTGTGGGCCGGGGTCGCTCCACCCCTGCCCGGCCCGGTCGTAGGCGCACACGCGCGTGGACCGGGCCACCTCCGGCTGAACGAGGAACCAGCCCAGAACATTGCCGCCGCCGCCCTGCTCCAGGATCACGGTCGGCCGGCCGTCGGTGTTGGCGCCCGTGCAGTAGAGGTGCATCCGGCGCCCGCCCACATCCACCGTCTGGCCGGGCGCAGTGTAGTTGCGCCGGTCCAGCACGGTGGCCACGCTCTGATAAATGAAGCCGAGCGCGGCCAGGCTGGCCAGGGCAATGAGCAGGCCCAGGCCAATGCGCCGGCCCCCGGCGAGCGCATTGCGCAGACGGGCGGTGCTGGGCTGGGCTGGCGCTGCGACGGTAGTGTTGGTGGCGTTCATGATTGCTCCTTTGCCAATGGGTCGACGGCTGGAATTCTTCGCGCCCGAAGCGCCACGATGATGAAGACGACGATCCAGGCCGCGCTCGCCACGACGGGGATGGGCCACTCGGGCGGCGCCGGCCGTCCGATAAGCATGTCGGTGGCCAGCGCTTCTTTGTCGGGTTTCTGCATGGTCATGGAGACACCAAAACAACCGAGCCCAAGCCCGTCTCCAGTTTCAGGGTAAGTGTGTGTGGCGCTGTGCCAAACGCCTGATTGACGTAGCCGTTGTCATCCTCGATGAGGCCGTCCGCGGTCACACTGGCGAGGCCGGTCTCCATCTCGACTCGCACGCCCATCGCCGCCGGCAGGTTCACGGTGATCTCCCCGACTCCTCCCCGAATGATGACCCTTACATCGTGCTGCCAGGCGCCGTCCAGATTGACGTTGGTCACGCCAGTCCCGGCCTCAACTGTCAACAAGTTGATATCCAGTCCACCGACGTTGAGCTGGCTGTTTCCAGCGGCGGTGCGGATTACGAGATCCATCGGGATGTTCTCTCCCAACTGAATCTCCCATTCATTGATCAGCTGGCCTCCCACGGGCACCTTGTCGTCTCCCGGCTGGCTGAGGACGAGTTCGCCCTGCGCGCCGTTCTCGCTATAGTTGACTTGAGGCTGCCAGCCATCCACGTTGTAGCGGAAGCTGGCATCCATCAGATTGCTCGCCCCGCTCTGCACCTTCAATTCGCCGGCAGGGAAATCAATCAGGACATTGGCTGAGGTTGCGGATTCCAGGTTTGCGGATTGCGACTCGGTCCTCACCTCATTGACGGACGTTGTGGACAGACCACAACCGACCATCGCAAACCACAGGGCCAAACCGGCCAGTGTGATGCGTGTTGCCGAAGTAACTCTTTTCATTTCAGCCTCCAAGCCTCGAATGTCGCCACTCGCCCTGACATGTGAAAATCAAAACTCTTCGCGCCCGAAGCGCCACAACGCCGCGATGGTCATGACAACGATCCAGATCGCGGTGGCTGCGACAGGCACGGGCCAGATAGCTGGCAGCTCCGATCCCAGCGCCAGGCCGGCCGCGATTTCGGGGAGGGGCCAGGGGGTTGCGATCAGAACCTGCTGGGGAATAAAGCTTTTCAACAGCAAGCCCGCCATGAAGAAGCCGATCCCAATTCCAGCGATGGGGCCGCGGCTGTTAAAGAATGTTCCCAGCATCAGGGTCAGCGTCAGGTAGAAAAGCTGCCCCACGATCACGATCCCCACCCCGTACAAGAATGGGACCAAGGGCAGTTGCACGGGAATCAACGCCCTCACCGTGACAAAGAAAAGCGCGGAAGGGATGAGGATGGCGGCGACGAAAAATCCAACGGCATACGCCAGCGTTTTTGCCAGGATGAAGGCGGAACGCGATACCGGTTTGGAGATCGCCCAGGCCGCTGTCCCCAGTTGTTTCTCGCCCACGATCGCTCCCTGAACCGTGATGACGGTTCCCAGCCCTATGATGCCAACGCTCATGGGCAGGAAGGTTTGAACCACTGACTGCAACAATGCATTCGGCGGCAACGAATCGGTCAGCGCCACAATGGTGGAGATGCCGTTCAGGATCAACACCCAGATCAGGGTTTGCACCCACCCCATGCGGGTGCCCCACCACTGGCCCAATTCCTTGCGGAGCATATTGCCAAATCCGCCCAGCCAGGCACGCTCGCGCACGGGGATCAAGCCCTGCCGCGCTGCCAGGATCAGTTCGTGGTTTACGGATTTCGATTGAGCGCTCATTTCGATTTTTCCTCTCCGACCATGCTCACAAATACCTCTTCCAGGTTGTGCGTTTTGCGACCGAAACTCTTCACGCGCAGGTTCCGATCTTCCAGGATGAGGCACAGCATTTGGTCTTCCGCTGCTTCTTCTTCGTTGACGCTCACCTGCCAGGTCGTCAAGCCGTCTTTCGCCTCGGCGGTCAAGGCCTGGACCCAGGCCTGCCCGGCCACCCGCTTCTGCGCCTGGCTGGCATCCCCTTTGATCGTCACCGAGTAAACGGGAGCCGAACCGTTCCCGTTCAATAATTCTTCGATCGGGGCTTCGGCGACCAGCCGGCCGTGGTTCAGGATCGCGACCCGGTCGCTGACGCGCTGGACATCGTCGAGGATGTGGGTCGAGTAAAAGATCGTGGTGTATTTACGCAGCTTCTCCATGACCTCCAGGACATCGCGCCGGCCCATGGGATCGAGCGCGGCCGCCGGCTCGTCCAGGATCAGCAGGTCTGGGTAATTGACCTCCGCCTGGGCGATGCCGAGGCGCTGGCGCTCGCCGCCCGAAAAGCCTTTGATGGGCCGGTCGGCTTTGTCGTCCAGCCCGACCAGAGCCAGCATTTCCTCGATCCGCGCTTCGATCAGGTCCTTTGGGCCGCTGTAGAAGAAGCGGGCTGTGTAGCGCAGGGTCTGGCGGGCGGTCATGTGCCCGTAGTAGCGCGGGTCCTGGGCGAGGTAGCCAACTTTTCTGCGTACCGCGAGACTTTCCCGAGTAATATCCTTCCCAAAGATCAGAGCCTTTCCGGCAGTAGGGCGCGTCAGCCCCAGCAGCATCTTGATCGTCGTGCTCTTGCCCGCGCCGTTGGGCCCCAGGAACCCGTAGATCGAATTCTTCGGCACTTGCAGGTTGAGCCCCTGCAGCGCGTTCACACCTTGATAGCTCTTGCTCAACTCTTGTGTATGGATTACATGTCCATTTGATGTGCTCATCTGAATACCTCGCCTTTCAAAACACGAAACTAATCGGCTGCCGCTGGCTGCTTCGCGGTCACTGTCATGGTGGCGTCCGGCCTGGGGTCCAACTCCCGGCGGCGCGCCCAAACATACAGCGCCATCAGCACATTGATCACCAACATCCCCAGGCCAAATTCGGTGACGAAGAAATCGGTGAGCGGATAGCGCGCCATCAGTGGGTCATACAGATGACTGACGAAGACGTTATGGCTGGTATGCAGGAGCAC
>DAOUAB010000191.1:0-20915 GCA_034434015.1 Anaerolineales bacterium | reverse complement strand
CGATCTGGTCATGGGTGACGTAGACGGTGGTGGCGTGCTGCAGGATGTGCAGGCGCTTGATCTCGGCCCGCATGGTCTCGCGGAACTCGGCGTCCAGCGCGCCCAGCGGCTCGTCCATCAGGAAGGCGGCCGGCCGGCGCACCAGGGCGCGCGCCAGGGCCACCCGCTGCTGGTCGCCGCCGCTCAGGTTGCCGGGGCGCGCGCTCAGCAGGTGCTCGATCTGGAGGAGTTTCACCACTTCGCGCACCCGCTGAGCGATCGTCTCCGGCTTTTCGCCCTGGGCCTGCAGCGGGAAGGCGATGTTCTCGCGCACGCTCAGGTGGGGGTAGAGCGCATAGAACTGAAAGACGAAGGCGATGTCGCGGTCGCTGGGGTGCCGCCAGGTGACGTTGCGGCCGTTGAGCAGGATCTGGCCGCCGGTGACGGCCTCCAGGCCCGAGATCATGCGCAACGTGGTGGTCTTGCCGCAGCCGGAGGGCCCCAGCAGCACCACAAACTCGCCATCCTTGATCGTCAGGTCCAGGGGCTTGACGGCGTGCGTGTCGCCGTATTTCTTCTCGACCTTGCGCAGCTCAATCGTGGCCATGGGATCGTCCGTGGGGGGCGCCTACTGCCGGATGGCGCCGAAGGTGATGCCGCGCAGCAGATAGCGGCGCAGGGCAAACGTGATGATCACCACCGGGATGAGGAAGCCCAGGCTGCCGGCGGCGATGCCGGACCACTCGATGCCGCCGCTGCCGAGCATGGTGGCGATGCTGGGCGGGGCCGTGCGCGCCCGGTCGCTGGTGAGCATCAGGGCGAAGGCGTACTCGTTCCAGGCGAAGATCAGGCAGAAGACCGTCGTGGCCGCGATGCCGGTGACGGCCTGGGGCAGCACGATCTTGTAAAAGGCCTGCCAGCGCGTGTAGCCGTCCACCAGCGCGGCCTCCTCATATTCTTTGGGGATCTCGTCGATGAAGCCTTTGAGCAGCCAGACCGAGAAGGACAGGTTGAAGGCCGTGTAGAGCAGGGTCATGCCCAGGTGCGTATCCGTCAGGCTGACCTGGCGGTACATCAGGAAGATCGGGATGGTCACGACCACGGCCGGCAGCATGCGCGTGCTGAGGATGAAGAAGAGCAGATCGTCCTTGCCCGGTATTTTGAAGCGGCTGAAGGCGTAGGCCGCGAACAGGCCGAGGACCACCGAGGCGACCGTCGAGAGGCCGGCGATGATGAGCGAATTCTGCAGCCGGGCCACATAATCGCTGACGCCCGTGATCTCCTGGCCCATCTCGAAGGCCACGCGCTCCCAGAGCGTCATCTCGCCTGTCTGGGCGCGCTGTTTGAACTCCTCCATGCGGCCGGGGGCCACGATGGCGCGATCGGTGAACAGGTTGACGAAGCCCTGCAGGGTGGGCTGAAAGAAGATCAGGGGCGGGCTGGCCAGGATGTCGGTGCGGGTCTTGAAAGCGGTGGCGATCATCACCAGCACCGGGATCAGGCCGATCACCGCGAACACAATCACCAGCGCGGCGCGCAGCTTGCCGGCCAGGCGCGCGCGCGGGTTGACTTTATCGACGCGCGTGGCGATGACGACGGGCGTGCTGGGGCCGGTTTCTTCGAAGGCGGCCATGGTTTAGCTCTCCCCGCGGATCTGGTTCAGGTACTTGATATACAGATTGCTGACGGCGATGATGATGATCAGGATGATGTAGGCCAGGGCGCTGGAGTAGCCGGTGCGGAACTGGCCCAGGAAGGCCACGCGGTAGAGGTAGACGGCCACCAGTTCCGTCTGATTCCCCGGTCCGCCGCCGGTCATGCCCATCACCAGGTCGAAGGATTTGAACGCCTCGATCGTTCGGAACAAGACCGCGATCAACAGCAGCGGCGCCACCTGCGGGAGCGTGATGCGCCAGAACTGAAACCAGGAGCTGGCCCGGTCGATGGCCGCCGCCTCGTACAGATATTCGGGGATGGCGTTCAGGCCGGAGAGCACCAGCAGCATGACGAACGGGCTCCACATCCACACATCCACCAGCACCACACCGTACAGGGCCAGGTTGGGCACCGGCTTGCCGGCGAAGGCGCTGGCGATGACGTCCGGGCCGGTGGAGGGGTTGGTGAAGCCGAGCAGGTAGTTGAAATAGCCGAAGGTCGGGTTGTACATCAGCTTCCAGAACAACCCGACGACCACCGGCGAGATCATCATCGGCACCAGGATCAGGGTGGTGACCACGCCGCTGCCGCGGAACTTCTGGCGCACCAGCATGGCCAGGCCGAAGCCCAGCACCGTCTGCAGGCTGACCGACAGCAGCGCGTAGCGGCCGGTGGTGGCGAAGTACTGCCAGACGCGCTCGTCCCCCAGGATATCCGCGAAATTCTTGAACGCCACCCAGACCGGGGCTTTGTTGGCGATGGCCGAGTAGTCCGTGAAACTCAGGTACAGGCTGTAGACCAGCGGGAAGACGTTAAGGCTGATGAGCAGCGCCAGGGTGGGCCAGATAAACAGGTTCAGGATGGCCCGGTCGCTGAGATGGCGGCGCGGCGCTGGGAGGGGCGCGGTGGCAGGGGACATACCCGTGTCTCTTTCTGTGGTCGGTCGCTTGGTCGGGATGAGGGGCGGCCGGGCCGCCGCCCCTCATCGGGCGGTTAGCGCGGATTTATTTGATGTAGCCCTTTTCCCGCAGAATCTTGTCGTGTTGCTCGGCGATGGCGTCGAGCGCGCCCTGGGCCGTGCCCTGCCCCTCGACGACGAACTTGTGGAGCTCCGTCTGCGACACCGTCAGGAGTTCGGCGTATTCGGGGATGTTCCAGAAGTCCTTGACGAAGGTCATGGTCTCGGCGAAGGCCGGGTTGAAGGGCGTGGTCTTCAGGAACTTCTCGCTCTGCAGTACTTTGGCGTTGCAGGTGTAGCCGCCCAGGTCGGCCCACTTCTGCTGGATCTCGTCCGTGGCGAACCACTTGATGAAGTCCTTGGACGCCTGCTGACGCTCCGGGCTGATGAAGCTGATGATGCTCATCCCCTGGCCGCCCAGGGCCGCCGCGCGCTGGCCGGTGGGGCCTTCCGGGTTGGCGAAGAAGCCGACCTTATCCCAATAATTGGCATTGGTGCCCTGGTTGACCAGCGCCGGGAAGAAGGCGAAGTAGTTCATGATCATCGCCGCCTTGCCGCCGATCAGGGCGTCGTTGGTCTCGGTGAAGAAGGCGTTGCTCAGGCCCGGCACCTGGCAGCAGTCGTACAGGTCCTTGTAGAACTGCAGCGCCTCGACGGCCTGCGGCGAGTTGACGACGCCTTTGACGTTGTTGTTGGCGTCCTGCCAGGTGGCGCCCCATGAGAAGAAGGTGTTTTCCACGCCCATGGTGATGGCGTCGTAGTCCTTCTGGGTGTAGATGGCCACGCCATACAGGCCCGCGTCCGGCCGGGTGAAGAACTTGGCGATGTCCATCAATTGCGCATAGGTCTTGGGCACCGCCAGGTCATAGCCGTACTCGGCTTTGAAGGCGGCCTGCTCAGCGGGGTCTTCGAACAGGTCCTTGCGGTAGGCCCAGCCGTCCGCGTCGCCCTCGGTCGGGTAGGCGTAGTATTTGCCGGAGTTGGCCGGGTATTCGCCGTAATACTTGAGCGTGGCCGGGGTGACGCTCTTGTCGATGCCGTTGCTCTTCATGAAGTCGGTCAGGTCAACGTACAGGCCCTGGGTCGCGCCCTGGCCCAGCCACTGGCTGTCGCCGACGACCATGTCCCACGAAGTGCCCTTGGCCGCCATTTCGGTGAAGAAGCGGTCGCCGAAGGACCCCCACGGCTCCTGCACCACGGTCACCTTGATGCCGGTGGCCTTCTCGTATTCGTTGCCGATCTGCTGCAGGTAGTCGGCCGGGGACCACTGCGCCCACAGGATCTTCAGTTCCTTGACGCTGGACGCGGCCGGAGCCTGGGTGGCGGCCGGGGCGCACGCGCTCAAGACCAGGGTCAGGACGGTGAGGATGGACAGCACGAGCCCGATCTGCTTTTTCATTGTCTCCTCCAAAAGGAATGCAAGTGAGGGTAACCCGCCGCTCGGATCAGGGTCGTTGGGGTTCCGTTGTCGCTAACCACCTCCTTCGCGTGAATGTCGAGTCCGGCCGGCGAAGCCCGGGCGTTCCCCGCGCCGCCGGGCCTCAACTGTCCCGGCTCAGCCTGCGGAACATGCTGTCGCGCAATTCCGCGATGTGCTGTCGCATCGCGTGTTCGGCAGCCTGGGGATCGCGCGCCGCAATGGCTTCCACCACCTGCCGGTGCTCATCCGTGCAATCCCGGATGCGCTGCTGGGTGGTCTGCGCGTCAACGGCCACGGCGTGCGTGCGGTTGCGCATTTGCAGGGCGAGTTCGGCCAGCAGGGCGTTGGGGCAGGCGGCGCCCAGCGCCTCGTGCCATTCGGTATCGGCCTTGGACCAGGCCGCCCGATCGTTGCGGCGGGCGGCCTCGTCCATCCGCTCCAGCAGCGCCTGCAGGGTCGCCGCCACGTCCAGCGTGGGTGCCTCGGCGACCAGGCGCGCCACCTCCGGCTCCAGCAGCGAGCGGATGTGGATGACGTTCATCACGCCCCGCACGGAGGGCGCGGCCACCGTCACGGCCCGGCCCGGGATCACCTGCACCAGGCCTTCCTGGGCCAGTTGCTGGAGCGCCTCCCGCACCGGCGTGCGGCTGATGCCCAGCCAGCGCGAAAGCGCCGTCTCGGAGAGGGGGTGGCCGGGCGCCAGGTGGGCGTGCCGGATGGCGTCTTTCAGGCGCTCGTAGGCCGTGTCCCGCAGGCGGAGGCGCTGGGCCGTCGCTTTGCCGGCGCGGCTTTTCTGCTGGGCGAGGTATCGTTCCAGATCGTCCATATTCAGACGCCATCCTGTCCGCATGCGCCAGGCATTCAGTCTGTATACAGGCTGCGCTCGGATGACCCCGCTCCGGCGCCGACCGCCTCCCGGGATGCGAGGCTGATCAATGTCAACAGGCAGGCTGGGGACCAGCGACGTGTCGGCGGCGCGCCGGGCTGGTCCGTCCCGGGCGCCGCGCTGCTCAGCCCACCGGGGCCGCGGCCCGCAACGGGGCCGGGCGGCCAGCCGGCTGGCGCGGCTGCGACAGCACGTGGTGATAGACCGTGGCGATCCCGCCCATCAGGCACGAGTCTTCGCCGTAGGCCGCAATGACGATCTCAGCCGTCTCGCGCGGCCAGCGCAGGGCCCGTTCGCGCACCTCCGCCTGCAGACTGGGCCAGAGAAACTCGTGCGCCAGGCTCATGATCCCGCCCAGCACCACCCGCTGCGGGTTCAGCAGGTTGATCAGGCTGGCGAGCCCGATCCCCAGGTAGCGGCCCGTCTCTTCCAGGGCGGCGCGCGCCACGGCGTCGCCGCGTTGGGCGGCCTCGACCACGAGGGGGACCGTCAGCAGGTTGAGCGCGCCTCCGGTCGCCTTTTCCAGCCAGGAGCGCTGGCCGCCGGCCACGGCCTGTCGAACGCGCTGGAAGACGGCCGACTGGCTGACATAGGTCTCCCAGCAGCCCCGGTTGCCGCAGTTGCAGCGCGGGCCGGCCGGATCGACCGTCATGTGCCCGGCCTCGCCCGCAAAGCCGGCCGCCCCGGGCAGGATGCGGCGATTGAGGACCAAGCCCCCGCCGAGGCCGACGCCGGAGCTTACATACAGGACGAAATCCGCGCCGCGCGCCGCGCCAAAGTAACTCTCGCCGAGCGCGGCCATGGTGGCTTCGTTGTCCACCCAGACCGGAAAGTCGAATTCGGCCTCCAGCAGTTGGCGCAGGGGCACATCCGACCAGCGCAGGTTGGGGGCGAAGAGCAGTGTGCCGCTGGCGACGTCCACCAGGCCCGGGACGCCCAGGCCCAGGCCCAGGATGCTCGGCTCGCCGGCCTGGCTGCGGGCCTCCCGGATCAGGGCTATCGCGCGCTCCAGGATGACGGCCCGGTCGTTCAGACCGACCGTGCTCTCGCGCCGGCGCCAGAGCACGTCAGCGGCGAAATTGGTCAGGATGACGGCCACGAAGTCCACGCCGATCTCGGCCCCGAGAATGTAGCCGGCCTGGGGGTTCAGTTCCAGCTTGATCGACGGCCGACCGATCTCGTTGGGTTCGAGGCCGGTCTCGCGCACATAGCCAGCGCCGATTAACTCCTTCACCAGACTGGACACGGTGGTCTTGTTCAGGCCCGTAATGTTGGCCAGTTTGGCGCGTGAAAGAGGCGCCGCCCGCCGCAGGCACTCGAGGATGAGCGCGACGTTCATTTCGCGCATCAACGTGTAATCGGCGCTGCGGATATCGGTCACTAACTGTAACCTTCTTGGGGGTGTCCTCTAATCCATTTAGTTGGTTTTAGAGAACAACTAACCCATATTAGCACCACTCTTGCCAGAGTCAATCATCTCTTTTGATCGGATTTTTGTTTTATGTATCTCTGAGAAGGCTGGAGAGGCATCTCGCCTGGCAAGCGGCCAGTCCCGATCACCTACACAGGCCGAGCGCCCTCAGGCCAAAACATTTCGCCCGGCGGCTCGGCGAGGCCGTATCCCGATTCTTGTGTAAACGCATTGGGGCGCACGGCCGTGCGCCCCTGCTGGTGGGAAATTACACAAAATACGAAAAACGACCCTCGGCGATGACCGCCTTCCGCAACAAGGCAACGCCCTTGGCCAGCCCCTTCAGGTTCTTGCCGTAGGCGCGGACGTCGTCGGGCGTGCCGCGCCAACCCACAATCCGGGCGTGGGCTCCCAGCGCCAGCCGGGCGCGTCCACGCTGAGCGGACGACGCGCCCAACCGCCGGCCACGCGCGCCAGGGTAGCTTCCCAGGAGCGCAGACCGCTCAAGGCGTCAACGGCTTCGACGTTGCACGCGCCCACCGCCACCGCTGCCGTGACGGCGGCCTCCGGCGCGAAGCCTCGCAGGAGTGCGCTCAGGAAGCCGGCGATGGTGGCGTCGCCGGAGCCGGTGGTGCCGGCGACGTCCACCTGAAAACATGGCGCCCAGAGCTCGCGCTGCGCCCAGCCATCCGCCGCCCGCAAGGCGCGGCCGGCGCGCTTCAGCCGGCTCGCCGACCCCGTCCGCAGGTACAGGCCGCGTTCCCCGAGCTTCAGGCCCACGATCCCGGCGCCCAGGTCGAGCAGCTCCGCGCTCAGGTCGGCCAGCAGTTCCGGTGTGGCGTGATCCAGGAGCGCGCCGCCGGCCGTCTGGAGCTGTGCGAACGCCGCGCGGCGCAGCATGAATAGGGTTTCCTCGAAGCTGGGCATGAACACGTCCACATAGGGCAGGGCGGCGCGCAGAATGGCCGGCCAGTCCGCCCGCCCGGCCGGACTGGCCGGATCGGGAAAAGCCATGTCCAGCGACGTGGTGACGCCCGTGGCCTTGACCCGCCGGAAGAGCTCGGCCAGCTCGGCGCCCCCGGCGCTGTACATGCGGCGCATGAGCGGGGGGTATCCGAAATGAAAGAGGTCGGCCGGCGCGACGAGATCCAACGCCACATCGTCGGCGCAGAACGTGTCGTTGGCGCCGGGATGATGCAGGAAGATGCGATCCACACCCGGCGGGTTGATGATCACGGTGTAGGAGGTCGTCGCCTCGGCATTGACGACCATGCCGGCCGCCAGGCGGGGGCTGTAGGCGCGGACCCGGTCGCTGACGGCCTGGCCGAACACGTCGGCCCCGATCTTGCCCATCAGCTGGGTGGGGATGCCCAGGCGGTGCAGCGCCAGGCCGGTGTTGGAGACCGGGCCGCCCGTGGCGAAGACGGCCGGACCGACCTCAATCAGGTGGCCGGGATGGAAGACGGTCTGAAACTGCCCGCGCGACAGGTGTTCCAGGCCGGGCAGGATGTCGAGGCAGAGGTGGCCGGCCACCACGGCCGAGCCGGCGGGCGCGGAGTGCTCAACCACCGGGACCTCCTGGAGGCGTTTAGCGGCCCATCAACTGGTTCAGGATCAGCCAATCCAGCTCCTCGTAATCGCGCGCCGCGATGAGCGCCTGGACGGTCTGCCGGTCCAGCGCGCGGGAGACCTCCACCAGGCGCAGGAACATGGCCAGGCTGTTGCGCAGATGCTTGGTGGCCAGCTCGGCCGGCTGGGTGCGGATGGCCTTCACATCCAGGCCCACCATCCCCTTCTCCCAGTAGCGGTTCTCGTCCAGCACGCGCACCTGGTTGAAGGCCCGGCGCAGGTCCACCGAGCCGAACGACCGGTCCTGGTCGTACTTCAGGCCGTTCTGGTCGTTC
The DNA here is from genome assembly GCA_034434015.1 of Anaerolineales bacterium. Classification (GTDB taxonomy): domain Bacteria; phylum Chloroflexota; class Anaerolineae; order Anaerolineales; family UBA6663; genus SpSt-583. Next base: position 12,701 of record DAOUAB010000191.1, on the reverse strand, counting down.
AGGTGGACGCTCCACAGCTTGTCGAAGGCCAGGGCGAAAGCGCACTCGTCGGCGGGGTCCAGGCCGGCCAGGATGGCGTGCGCGGACTCCATCAGCGCGCCCACGCGGCGCGGGTCCGCGGTCTGGAAGCCGAGCGCCAGGGCATGGCCCATCGTCGGGATGTAGGCGATGTCCATCGGCTCATTGGGCTTCGGCTCGACGACAAGGCGCAGGGCCGGGGCGTATGCCAGGAGCGTGTTGATGGCTTCGAGCAGGTGGTGCGTGGCCCGGGCCGCGTCTTTGGCCTCGCGCAGGTAGGTGCCTTCGCGCGCCAGCCAGAGCACCATCAGGTCCGTGCCCAGCTCGGCCGCGATGTCGGCCGCGCGCTTGGAGCGCTCCAGGGCATAGGCCCGCGCCTGCGGGTCGTTGGCCGTGTACGCCCCGTCCACCGTCCGCGGATGCTCCCACAGGCGCGGCGCCACAAACTCGGCGCTCAGGCCGTGGTCGGCCAGGACCTGGCGCATGGCGCGCGCGCGTTCGCGGATTTGCGCCGGGGCGAGCGCATCCAGCTCCGGCACAGCGTCGTCGTCGTGGAACTGCACGGCGTCAAAGCCCAGTTCCTGATAGACTTTCAGCTTGTCGGCGAACGCGCGCGCCGGCCGCACCGGCGGCCCAAAGGGGTCGGCGCCCTCGTGGAGGTTCCAGGGTCCAAAGGAAAAGCGATAGCCATATTTGTTCATGGAGGCGCTCCTGAGCGGGGATGGCCGGCCAGCGCCGGCCCAGGCGCATTATAGGCCGGGGCCCGGCAGCCGCAACTGGGGCCGGGTCCTTGTCCCGCCTCGGCCCGGCCGCCCCGCTTGGCGGGCGGTGTAGAATGAGGGTCAGCGCCATTGCCCCTTCATTTCTCTTGCCCGGGGGAGTTTTGCGATGCCATTCACCCTCGCCTATGGCCGCCATGGCCTGGACCTCCAGCTTCCCGAACCCGTCGACGTGATCGCGGCCCCGGACCAGCCCGGCCTGCCGGACGAGGCCGAGGCCCTGCGCCAGGCTCTGCGCCAGCCCATCGCCTCCGCGCCGCTGAGCGCCAGGGTCAGGCCGGGCGACCGGGTCGTGATCGCCCACAGCGACATCACGCGCGCCACGCCCAACGACCGCATCCTGCCGGTCCTGCTGGCTGAACTGGAGGCCGCGGGTGTGCGCCGCGCGGACATCACCCTGCTCAACGCCCTGGGCACGCACCGCCCGCAAACCCCGGCCGAACTGCGCGCCATGCTGGGCGCGGCGGTGGTCGAGAACTACCGCTGCCTGCAGCATGACGCTTACGACGACGCCAACCTGGTGGCGCTCGGGCGGACCCGCTTTGGCCACCTGGTGCGCGTCAACCGTCATTTCATGGAAGCCGACGTCCGCCTGCTGACCGGTTTCATCGAGCCGCACTTCTTCGCCGGCTTCAGCGGCGGGCCGAAGGGCGTCCTGCCGGCCCTGGCCGGCGCCGAGAGCGTGCTCACCAACCACGGCGCCGACATGATCGCGCACCCGCGCGCCACGTGGGGCGTGATCGAGGGCAACCCCATCTGGGAGGAGATGCGCGAGGCCGCGCTGATGACCCGCCCCACCTTCCTGCTCAACGTCACCCTCAACGCCCGGCGCGCCATCACCGGCGTATTCGCCGGGGAGATGCTGGCCGCGCACGCCGCCGGCTGCGCGTTCGTGCGTGAGCGCGCCATGGTGCCGGTGGCCGCGCCCTACGATGTGGTGATCACCAGCAACAGCGGCTATCCGCTCGACCAGAACCTGTATCAGGCCGTGAAGGGCATGAGCGCCGCAAACCGGATCGTGCGCGACGGCGGGACCATCATCATGGCCGCCGCCTGCGAGGACGGCCTGCCGGATCACGGCCGCTACGCCGAGCTGCTGAAAACGGCGGGCTCGCCGCAGGGGGTGCTGGACCTGCTGGCCCGGCCGGGTTTCGCGGCCCAGGATCAATGGCAGGTGCAGATCCAGGCCCAGATCCAGAAGCGGGCGAACGTGCTGGTGTACAGCGATGGGCTGACCGACGCCCAGATCACGGCGGCCCTGTTCACGCCCTGCCGCGACATCGCGCAAACCGTCGCCGGCCTGCGCGCCCGGCTTGGCCCGCAGGCCCGGGTGTGCGTCATGCCGGACGGGCCGCAGACCATCGCCTACCTCAATTAGCCCGGGAATCCCCGCCGACACAGGAGGTGCTATGTCCGTCTCCCCTCGCCTGAACCGGCTCTTCGGGCCGGACGGCCGCTGTTTTGATGTGGCCCTCGACCACGGTTTCTTCAACGAACTGGCGTTTCTCGCCGGCCTCGAGGCGATGCCGGCGGTCATCGCCGCCCTGGTCCGCGCCGCGCCGGACGCCCTCCAGCTCAGCCCCGGCAACGCCCGCCACCTCCAGCACTTGCCCGGCCCGCGCAAACCGGCCCTGGTGCTGCGAACCGACGTGGCCAATGTCTACGGCCAGCCGCTGCCGCGCCAGTTGTTCAGCGAATTGATCGACGCGCCGGTGGAGCTGGCTTTGCGGCTGGACGCGGCCTGCGTGGTCGTCAACCTGCTCCTGCTTCCCGATCAGCCCGAGCTGCACCGCCAGTGCGTGCGCAACGTCATGGCGCTCAAGCCGGCGTGCGAGCGCTACGGCATGCCGCTGATGGTCGAACCGCTGGTGATGCAGGCCAACCATGCGGCGGGCGGTTACATGGTGGACGGCGATGCGAAGAAGATCGTGCCGCTGGTGCGTCAGGCGGTGGAACTGGGCGCGGATGTCATCAAAGCCGACCCGACGAGCGACCTCGGCGAGTACGGGCGCGTGATCGAGGCGGCCGGCGGCGTGCCGGTGCTGGTGCGCGGCGGGGGGCGGGTGACGGACGCCGAGATCCTGGAGCGCACGCACGCCGTGATGCGCACCGGGGCGCGCGGCATCGTCTACGGCCGGAACGTGGTCCAGCATCCGACGCCGGAACGCATGACCCGGGCGTTGATGGCCATCGTCCATGAGGGGGCCACGCCGGCCCAGGCCATGGCGCTGCTGGCCGGGGCCTGAGCCATGGCGCGGCGGATCATTCCCTTCGGCGTCATCGGCTGCGGGCTGATGGGGCGCGAGTTTGCCAGCGCCGCCGCGCGCTGGTGCCACCTGCTGGACCTGGACTTCGAGCCGCGCATCGTGGCGGCCTGCGACGCGGACCCCGCCATGCTGGACTGGTTCAGCCGGAATGTGCCCGGCGTGCGCACGACCACCGATTACCGCGCCCTGCTGGACGCGCCCGACATCGAGGCCGTGTACTGCGCTGTGCCGCACCATCTTCATGCGCCGCTGTATGTGGCGATCATCGAATCCGGCCGACATCTGCTGGGCGAGAAGCCCTTCGGCATCGACCTGGCCGCCAACACCGCGATCCTGGACGCCGTCCGCCGGCGCCCGGACGTGCTGGTGCGCTGCTCGTCGGAGATGCCGTTCTTTCCCGGCGCGCACCGGATCGGCCAGTGGCTGCGGGCCGGGCGTTTCGGGCGCCTGATCGAGGTGGAAGCCGGCTTCTGGCACAGCAGCGACCTGGACCCGAACAAACCCATCAACTGGAAGCGCCAGAACGCCTACAACGGCGACTATGGCTGCCTGGGCGACCTGGGGATGCACGTCCTGCACCTTCCGTTGCGGGCCGGATGGACGCTGACGCGCGTGCACGCCACGCTGTCCAAGATCGTGACCGAGCGCCCGGACCGGGACGGACGCCGCGTGCCGTGCGACACCTGGGACAACGCCGTGCTGGCGGCCGAGGCCCGCGCCGCCGACGGCCAGACGTTCCCGCTCTTCCTCTCGACCAAGCGTATCGCGCCCGGCCACGCCAACACCTGGTTCATCCGCATCGCCGGCACGGAGTGCTCGGCGATGTTCAGCACGCAGTATCCGAAACAACTGCGCTGGCTGCCCTACACGCCCGGCGGCGAGCAGGTCTGGCACGTCCTCGACATGCCGTATCAATCGGCGTATCCGACCATCACGGGCGGCATCTTTGAGTTCGGCTTCTCGGACGCCATCCTGCAGATGTGGGCGGCCTTCTGCGACGAGATCGCGCATGGCCGGGAGATGCGCCAGCCCTTTCACTGCGCCACGCCGGAAGAAGCCGCGGCCGCGCATCGCCTCTTTACGGCCGCCCTCGAATCGCAACGCACCGGCCGGGTGGTGGCCGTGTCGTCCTCAGCGAGGTCCTGATGCACATCCGCAAAGCCGTCATCACGGCCGCCGGCCGGCGCCAGCGCCACCTGCCCTTGCAGACGCTCATTGACCGTGACGGGCGCGAGAAGTCGGTCCTGGAGATCCTGGTGGACGAGGTGTTCCACGCCGGGGCCGAGGAGGTCGCCGTGGTCGTGGCCCCGGGCGATGAGGCGCGCTACGGCCAGGCGGTTGGCCCGCGCGCCGCGCGCCTGACGTTCCTCCCCCAGCCCGAACCGTTGGGCTATGGTCACGCCGTGTATTGCGCGCGGGATTTCGTCGGGCCGGAGCCGTTCCTGCATCTGGTGGGCGACCACCTGTACGTGAGCGGCGCCGAGCGCGGTTGCGCCCGCCGGCTGGTCGAGGTGGCCCAGGCCGAGGCCTGCGCGGTCTCGGCGGTGCAGGCCACGCGTGAGAACCTGTTGCCCTACTACGGTGCGGTCGGCGGCCGGCGCGTGCCGGGCCGGGATGACCTGTACGTGGTGGAGACCGTCATCGAGAAACCCACGCCCACGGAGGCCGAGACGCGCCTGCTGGTGCCGGGCCTGCGCGCCGGCCACTACCTGTGCTTTTTCGGCATGCATGTCCTGACCCCGACCGTCATGGCCCTCCTGGCCGACCAGATGGCGGACGCCCGGACGGAGGGCCTCACGCTGTCCGCGGCGCTGGCGGCCCTGGCCGGCCGCGAGAAGTATCTGGCCCTCGAGGAGCGCGCCCGGCGTTATGACCTCGGCGACCGGTACGGTCTGCTGACCGCCCAGGTCGCCCTGGCGCTGAGCGGCCAGGACCGGGACGAAGTGCTGGCGCGCTTACTGGAGCTCCTGGCCCAGCGTGAGTTGGGCGCGGCGCGGAGGTCGGGATGACGGGCGAGCTGGTGCGGATCATCACCGCCAGCGACGCCGCGACGCGGGACCGCTCGCTAGACGCCTGGTGCCGGTCGGCCTCGCCGGAGGCGCTCCTGGCGGAATGCGCCGACCTGGAGGCTTTCCGCGCGCGCAGCGCCAACCTGTATGAGCAGGTGCGCGCCCTGTTTTTTCTGTACGCCATCCACCGGTTCCACCTGCCGGGCAAGATCCGCGCCCTGCCTCCCGGGCGCGGCCTGATCCCGTATGCCGGCTATGCCCTGCTCCTCAAGCGCCGCTTTGAAGAGGCCATCCAGGTCTTCCTGGCCGTCCAGGCGGCGGAGGGGCCAAGCGCCGGCGTGTCCAGCGCGCTGGCCGAGGCCTATCACGAATTGGGCTTCCAGACGCTGGCCGACCAGGTGCGGCGCAGCGTGCGCTCGGTGCGCGGCAACCAGTGGATGTTCCGGATCGGCCACCCGCTGGACCAGCCGCTGCGCGTGAGGCGCGAACTGCTGGAGCGCTCGGCGGAAGGCCTGTATCCCCTCCTGCGCGAGGCGACCCCGGTGCGCATGGACCTCTCACACAGCGCCTGGAGCGACATCTTCTTCCTCGGCATGGATTTCCCCGAGGGCGCGCGCGTCCTCAACGTCTCCATCGACCTGGCCGTCCACGGCCGGGATCCGCAGCCCCGTCCGCCGGTGGAGGCCTACCTGCGCGTCATCGACGAGCCCGTGCTGCGGCTGGCGAGCGTGGACCTCAACACCGTGGCCGAGATCACGACGGTGGCCGAGGTGTTCGATTACGCCCGCGACTATCTGGGCCTGCTCAAGGCCGCGGTCATCGCCTCCGGCCTGGTGCCGCCGGGGATGGAGGGTTCGGGCGAGCGCCTGGACGGGCCGCACGGTCTGCTGGCCCGGCTGGTCGGCCCGGGGCTGGGCCTGGAACTGGTCAGCCGCGTCAACGGCATCCCGAAAGGCTCGCGGCTGGCCGTCTCCACCAGTCTGCTGGCCTGCCTGATTGCCGGTTGCATGCGGGCCACGGGCCAGGCGGCGGCGTTGACCGGGCCGCTGGCCGAGCCCGAGCGCCGGCTGGTGGCCGCGCGCGCCATCCTGGGCGAGTGGCTGGCCGGTTCCGGCGGCGGCTGGCAGGACTCGGGCGGCGTGTGGCCGGACATGAAACTGATCACGGGCGTGCTGGCAGGCCCCGATGACCCGGAATATGGCGTCAGCCGCGGGCGGCTGTTGCCCGCGCATCATATCTTCACGCGCGAAGAGATCACGGACGAGACCCGCCGGCGCCTCCAGGACAGCCTGATCCTGTTTCACGGCGGCATGGCGCAGAACGTCGGCCCGATCCTGCAGCAGGTGACCGAGAAATACCTGCTTCGCTCCGAAGCCGAATGGCGCGCCCGGCGGCAGGCCATGGCGCTGCTGGACGAGATCATCGCCCTGTTGCGCGCCGGCGACGTGCGCGGCATCGGCGCGGCCACCTCGCGCAATTTCGCCGGCCCGATCCAGGCCATCATCCCGCGCGCCACCACGCTCTACACCGAGCGCCTGATCGAACGGGCGGCGCGCGCCTGGGGCGAGGCCTACTGGGGGTTCTGGATGCTGGGCGGCGCGTCGGGAGGCGGGATGGGCTTCATCGTCGATCCGCGCCGGCGCGACGCGGCCCGGGACGAACTGCCCGCGCTGTTGTCGGGCGCCAAGCGCGAACTCGAGCACGCGCTGCCCTTCGCCATGGAGCCCGTGGTGTACGATTTCGCCATCAATGCCCGCGGCACCTGGGCCGACTTGTTGGCCGGCCCGGCCGCGCTCCTGCCGGCCGGTTATTACACGCTCACCGTGCCCGACCTGCTGCGCCGCGACCCGGCCCGCCTCACCCCCGGCCGGCGGCTGGAGCTGGATCGCTTCGGCGCGGCCTGCCGGACGCAACCGGAGTTTGCCGGCCTGGTGCAGACGCTCTTCGACCGCGCCCTGCCGCGCGCCGGACGCCTGGAGACCGACGGCCAGGGCCTGGGGCCGTTGTTGCAGGAACTGGGGTTCGACCGCGCCCAGCACGAACAGATCCGGGCCGACCTGCGCAGCGGCCGAATCGGGCTGGCGCAAAACCGACTGCCGGTCAACACCACCATCGCCGACGTCGAGCCGGGCGATGTCACCGAGGCGGAGGCCATCGCGGAGGCGGCCGAGCTGCGCGCGGCCGGGCAGGCCCTGTTGCGCGCGGGCGCGGCGGCCGTGGTGACTCTGGCCGCCGGCGTGGGCAGCCGCTGGACGGAGGGCGCCGGCGTTGTCAAGGCCATTAACCCGTTCTGCAAGCTTGGCGGCCGGCACCGCACCTTCATCGAGATTCACCTGGCCAAAAGCCGGCAGGTGGGCCAGGTCTGTGGGGTCTTCCCGGCCCACCTCATCACCACCAGCTATCTCACGGACGCGCCGATCCGCGCCTTTCTCGACCAGCAGGCGCACTACGGCTATCCGGGGCCATTAATCCTCTCGCCGGGGCGGACGGTGGGACTGCGGCTGGTGCCGATGGCGCGCGATCTGCGCTTCGCCTGGGAGGAGCAGCCTCAGCAGTTGCTCGACGAACGGCAGCAGAAGGTGCGCGACAGCCTGCATGCGGCGCTCATCGGCTGGGCGCAGGCGGCGGGCGAGGGGAGCGATTACACGGACAATGTCCCCCTGCAGTGCCTGCACCCGGTGGGCCATTGGTACGAGATCCCGAACCTGCTCAAGAACGGCGTGCTGGCCGGCTTGCTCCGGCAGCAGCCGGGGCTGCAGGTCTTGTTGCTGCACAACATCGACGCGCTGGGCGTGGGCCTGGACCCGGCCCTGCTGGCCTGGCATTGGCGGTCCGGGGCGACCATGACCGTCGAGGTGATCCAGCGCCAGATTGATGACCGGGGCGGAGGGCTGGCGCGCGTGGACGGCCGGCTGCGTCTGATCGAGGGGCTCGCGCTGCCCGGCGAAGAGGACGAGTTCAGGCTGTCGTACTACAACACCAACACCTTCTGGATCAGCCTCGATCGTCTGCTGGCGGTCTTCGGCCTGACGCGCAGCGACCTGGAACGCGCCGACCGCGTGGCTGAGGCCCTCCGGGCTATGGGCGCGCGCATGCCCACCTACGTCACGCTGAAAGACGTCAAGAAGCGCTGGGGCTATGGGCAGGAGGACATCTATCCGGTGGCGCAGTTTGAGAAGCTGTGGGGCGATATGACCGCCCTGCCGGAAATGGAGTGCCGTTACGTGGCCGTGCCGCGCTGGCGCGGCCAGAACCTCAAAGAAGTAGCCCAACTCGATGGCTGGCTGCGGGATGGCTCGGCCGCCTACGTCGAGTCGCTGTGCGCCTGGGAGGCGTGAGGCCGGGTGGCCGGACGAGGCGTCGCGCCAAAACAAGAAGATCGCAGCTCTCCGACCCAGGTCGGATGGCTGCGATCTCCTGTGTTAGTCACTGGCGGACCCGACGGGCGTTCACTCCCGAGTAAACTTCTCGTCGGCGGCACTCATAGCCCCGGCGACGCCTCTATCCAGGATACCCGTATTTGCGTAGGCCGGTCTGGCAGGTTATCATGCCCTCGACCACCGGGGACCATGACCATGGCCGCTTACGCCGGATTCCGCAACATCCAGGATTACCTCGCGCAGCGACTCAGGCGCGACGAGCTCTCGCAGAATGCCCTATCGGAAATCATGGGCTGGCGGCGCAACTACATCAACAGCGTGATGCATGGCCTCTTCGTGCCGTCGCGCCGCCGTTGTGATGCATTGGCCAGGCATTTCGGCGACGACGCCCATCTGGTGCGTGTGCTGGCCGGCCACGAGTCGCCTGAGCCAAGCCTGGAGGACCGCCAGATCCGCGAGATCTATGACTTGGCGGTGGCGCTGTCGGCGGAACAGCGCCGTGAGGCGATCAGGTTCCTTCGCTCGCTGACTGATCGGGGGTCTCAGTAGGCGCAGGCGCGGCCCAATAGAACCAGGTCTGCTGCCCGCTGGCTGATCTCCCTTTTCTCCCCAGCAGCTTCCCCTCGCGGTACAACGTATTCAGTCGCTTTCTCAGCGCGCCCTCGGTCAATTGCGGCTCGCGCCGCCGGATGATCTCCAGCCATTCGGCCACCGACTTCGCGTTCGGCGGCAGGGGCGGCGCCACCACCATCTGAATGACGCGCTCGATCTCGATGATTTCCTCGGCCGTCGGGCTCATAGCGTCTCACGCGTGCGGAAATCGATGGTGCGCTTGAAGATCGTCCACTCTGGTCGCCGCCCCTGCTCCAGTACGACGGCCCATACCCCAAACGTCACCCGCGATACCGACTGGGTCGCCTTACGCGCGTGCTCCGTCGGCCAGCACCAGCTCGGCAGAATCGCGGCGAATGTCTCGTGGTCGCGTTCATGCACGACCTCCGGCACATAGGTGTGGTAGTGGCCGCGCAGGACAAAATCCGGCGGCCGTTTCCCATCGGCGATGTCGTTCTGCATGATGTCGCGGACGTAGGAGCGCAGGACGTTGCCGCGCAGCCAGTTCCGCGAACCGGGGAAGGCGCCGTGGTGGGCCAGGTCGAAGGTCCGGCCGCCGATATCCGGCAGGTTGTGATACACCGGCCGCGTGTCCACGTTGGGGAAGCGCGTCTTCAGCTCGCGCGCCACGAGAATGCTGCTGGTCGCTTCGTTGAACTCGTGGACGCCGGTCCCCACGATCATCCGGCAGGCCTTGAGCGCCGGGTACTCAAACCACGGCCCCATGTTGTCGGCCGCGATGATGATGTGATCGGCGATCCGGGTGGAGACCAGCTCGGACGCGAAGCGCGTGCCCTGGGTGGGATCCCCCAGATGCAGCACCGTCAACGGGCAGCCGTCGGCCAGCGCCAGGACCCTGGCGACATCATCCGAAAACCACTCCCACAGCCGCTCCTGGAAGGCGTTGAGGTGGACCGGCTTTTCCTGCAGGCTGTCGAAGTTCTTGGGGTCCGCCAGGACGGTGTCGGGGTTCAGCAGGGCCAGGGCTGAGCCGCCGTGCGAGTCCGACATGGCGGCCACCACCTGACGCTCTGTGCTGTCGGCGCGGCGGCTGGAGCTGATCAAAGCTGGGGCGTGCGTCGGCATGTGCGATTGCCGGGAGCGGGCCGACCAGCTTAGCCCGCCCCCAGCTAGCTTAGACTACCGCAGCAGCTGTCTGCCAAACGCCACGGCCGCGCCGTCCACGGCGCCCTTGCCCAAGATCAGGTAGATCACCCAGGTCATGAAGGAGACGAGTGTCTCCTCCGGGATCTGTACCTGCCAGACGCCCAGCAGGCCCGCCAGCAGCGCCACGCCCATATTGATCAGAGCGCCCCGGAACTTGAGTCCGCCCACGACCTGCCCCAACCCGCCGGCATAGTCCGCGCCCTTGAAACGGCCCTCGAAGACCGCGCCGATGAAGACGGCCCAGAACGAGCCGACCACAAGGGTCAGGGCCTGCTCCGGGACCGGGATCCCGGCGCGCGCGGGCAGGTCGAAATAGACGAGCACCTGCATGATCAGCGCCGCGATCAGAGTGATGACCTCGGGCCGCTTGAGCAGGTCGACGAAGCCGGAGTTGGGTTTGGTGTTCATGATGATCATCCTTTTCTGCTAGGCCGGCTATTGGCCGGCGATTCCACGGGACGCGGGGCCGCCAGGTGCCAGCGCCTGGCGCGCCAGTGAGTTGATGCAAGCCAATTCGGCCCTGGCATAACGCGCGCTCACCTCAGCCAGATCGGCGCGCAGGCGCAGGCGCTCGATCTCAGCCTGCGCCTCCGACAGGGCCGTTCGCAGATCGCGCACGTGCTCGGCCATCACCGAAAGCGCCAGCGTGTGATGACGATGACTCCTCAATGCCCTTCCTCGCGCCGTGTTGGTCAGCCAGGAGGGCTTATTAGTCTGGGCGTTAGAACGCATCCACGACCTCCCATGGTTCGGGATACGTCGTTTCTCTTTTTTGGTCGGTGTACGTCGCCGTGAATTGCACCTCGAAGCGGCCGACGCTGCCGACGTCGCTCTCGCCATAGGCCCAGGTGAACTCGTTCATCTTCGCCGTCGTCAGGACGGTGAACGTGCCGTCGCTGGCGATCACCTGGCCGGTCTCGACGTTCTTGATGCGCGCCGTGATCGTGGCGCCGGTGAGATCCACGGGGGTCTTGGCGCGGTCGTCGCGTGTCCAGGTGATCCGCTGCCCTGTGCGCCGGGCGCCCTTGACTGCTTTGTTCAATGCCATCAGACTATTCACCTTCCCGCGATTTCCGCGTCCTGAGCCGGCCCGTGGGAGCGCGCAGGAACGGCCGGGGCAAATATCTCGCCGTCGGCCCCCGGACCGGCGATACGCGCCAACACTGCCGGCCCATCGATCTCCGCGACAGCGCCGGGCCCGCGCACCGAACCCGCCCTGAACGATAGGCCCAGCATGTTGTTGATGAACTGAGCAAACGCCGAGGCGATCGAGATAGCCGCGCCTACAATCCCGCGCCGAACGGTTGTTGCTCCGGCGGCCCGAATGGCCGTCAGGCCGTCAGCGGCCAGGCCGCGTACTGCCGGCAGCGCCGCGCTGGCCTGGGGCGTCGTCAGGCCCTGCGCGGCCACATGGCGTTCAACGGGCAACTCAGCTGCTCCCGATGATCGAGATTGGGCAGATGCACTAATTCGGCGGATGACGGGCACGGCTGCTCCGCCCCACACCCAAGCGATGCCGGTGGCGATGAGCGCCAGCGCCGCCTGACTAAAGTCGGCCTGCGCCCAGGCCTGCGCCCGGCTTTCTCCGACTAACCTGCGCAAGACGGGCACGGCCGCGTCCGTCAAGGCCTGGGCGGCCATGTGCGCGACGACAGCCCGGCTCACCGGCAGCGCGCCGCCACTAGACACTTGCGCCGCGCTGGCCGCCTGCACCGCCCGGCTGACAGGGACAGCGCCGGCTCCTGATGTCTGAGCTGCGCCGGTCGCCTGAAGGGTGCGGCTGATCGGGACGACGCCCGGACCATCGGCCCGCGCCAGCCCATCCCCCTTGACCTGCCGCCCAATCGGGAGCGCGCTGCTGCCCGCTGCCTGGGCATGCCCGCCGCCCAAGATTGCGCGGCTGGCTGACAGGCCGCCGCTGCCATCGGCCGATCCTCGGCCAGCCCCGGCGATGTCCCGCTCTACGGGCAGTGCAGTCTCTACGGTTGCCCTGGATTGGCCGGCAGATTGTAGTTGCCTGATGATCGGCGCGGCCGTGCTCTCCCATATCCACGCGATGCCGCGGATCACGGCATTTCGCACAACGGGCACGGCGGCGTCCGTCAAGGCCTGGGCGGCCATGTGCGCGACGACAGCCCGGCTCACCGGCAGCGCGCCGCCTGCCCCGGCCAAGGAACTGCCGCTCCCGGCCACGGCGCGCACGACGGGCAACGCGCCGGAGACTCCGGCCCTGGCGATACCGGCGGGGACCAAGCCGCGCAGGGTGACGACGGCTGTATAAGGCGCGGTCATGGCGATACCGGCAGCCACCACTGCGACAGGGCCGCCGCTGCTCTGGCCGAGCAACAGGCCGAGGTGCGGCAGCGGCGCAGGATCGCCGCCGCTAGGGCCAGGACCAGTCGCCTCCGCCAGAAGGTCAGGATCAAACCACCCGGCCTCTTGGGCGGTCTCGTCGAACCACCCGTCGGC
>DAOUAB010000190.1:0-7235 GCA_034434015.1 Anaerolineales bacterium | reverse complement strand
CTTCTTCATCGCCAGCACTTTCGTGATCGCCGCCGTCAGCGTCGTCTTCCCATGGTCGATGTGCCCAATCGTCCCAATGTTCAGATGCGGCTTGCTCCGATCAAACTTTTCCTTCGCCATGCGTCAGGTCTCCTTGCTTGGACAAGCGAAACAAAGAAAGATTGAGACAAGTTCGAAGCCCAAGACGAGGATTGAACTCGTGACCTCACCCTTACCAAGGGTGTGCTCTACCGACTGAGCTACTTGGGCGAGTCGGTCGGCGCGATGCGCCGACCTTGCGGGCGAAGCGCCGTGCGCTTCGCCCGTTGTGGGCGGTGAAGGATTCGAACCTCCGAAGGCTTTTGCCAACTGATTTACAGTCAGTCCCCTTTGGCCGCTTGGGTAACCGCCCATGTTCCATTGTTAAGTGCGTCCGCTTCCGGCCCGCGCGGTTGCGGCACAAGCCGACGACGGGAATTGAACCCGTAACCTACCGCTTACAAGGCGGTTGCTCTGCCGATTGAGCTACGTCGGCAAAACGCGCCAAGAATTATACCAGAAGTGCGACGCGAAGACGGAGTTTAACCGGAGTTGGCGGGAGAGTCAATAGCCGCCGACGTGGACGCGGGCCAATCCCAGACCGTGATGCGGTTGCGGCCCAGGGTCTTGGACTTGTACAGCGCGTCGTCGGCTTTGTGGATGAGCGACGGCAGGTCCTGCAGATGGCCGGCATCGCGGCTGATCAGGCCGATGCTGACCGTGCTGGAGATCGACCGGCCATCCACGGACGCCCGGAACGCCTCGACCGACGCCCGGATGCGCTCGGCCACCGCCAGCCCCGCCTCGCGCCCGGTCTCGGGCATCAGCACGGCGAACTCGTCGCCGCCCAGCCGCACGGCCAGGTCCGTCACCCGGACGGCGGCCCGCAGACAGGCGGCCACCCCGCGCAGCATGGCGTCGCCGGCGGCGTGGCCGTTTTCATCGTTGATCTGTTTCAGCCGGTCCAGGTCGACCATGAGCAGCGACAGCGGGTGCCCGTACCGGCGCGCGCGGGCCACCTCGGCGCGCAGGGACTCCAGGAAACGTCGGCGGTTGGCCAGGCCGGTCAGCTCGTCGGTGACCGCCTGCCGCCGCAGACGCTCGTGCTGTTCGGCGTTGTGCACGGCCAGCGCGGCGGCGTCGGCCAGAGCCTGCAAAAGCCGCACAGCGGCGTCGTCGAAAGCGTACAGGCGGTTATAGCCGACGCTCATGACGCCCAGCACCTCGCCCTCAATCTTGAGCGGCAGGCTGGCGATGGCGTGCAGGTCCGGGTAGGCCCCGTCCACGAAAAGCGGATGGCGCTGGGCCTCCGGGATAAAGGCGGCCTCGCCGCTGCGGAACACGGACCGGGTGAGGCTGTGATCACGCGGCGGCGGCAGGTTGCGCAGCCGCTCGCTGGCCCCCGCCCGCACGCCCGTGTCCATCAGGACGCCCGTCTCCGGATCGCGGATGGCGATGGCGACCCCGTCCGCGTCGCCGAAGTCGCGCGCCCGATCGACGACGAGCTGCAGGACATGGGCCAGGTTAAGGCTGGCCGTCAGCTCGCGGGTGACGGCCGTCAGCGCCTCCAGCTCGCTCAGACGCGCGGCCGCCAGGCTTGAGGCGTGCCGCCACTGGTCCATCAGGCGCCGCATGTCGCGCAGGCGGCGCCGGTCGCTGGCGACGGTCTCCACCAGCACCCCCACCACCCCGATCACGAAGCCCAGATCGTTGAGCGACGGCAGCAGCGAGCCGGACAGGTCGCCGGCCAGCCCCAGGCGAAAAAACAGGTTGAGGGCGAAGGCGACGATGGTCAGGCCAAAAAAGACGTAGGTGCGCCAGGAACGGTAGGCGGCCGCGGTGGCGAGCAGGCGCCCGGCCAAAATGAGCGCGACCACACCGAAGCCGATGCGTAGATAGAAGAGGAGACTGCCAGCTTCCAGCGCCATCGCGGCGCGATTGTAGCACACGGCCCGCCGCGCCCGGCCCACGCCGATGTTTGAAAACGGCAGGTCAGGCTTGCCAGCGGTCCCGGACGTCGGTATTATCCTTTCCAACGCCCCAGGAAACCGGCATGCCGTCTTCATCCGCGCGCCCGTGGCCCGTCACCGCCGGCGGCTATCTCCTCGCCGCCCAGGGCGCCGCGTCGCTCGGCACCAGCTTCGCGCTCCTCGAAGCGGCGGCCGGCGCCGCCCGGTCCCCAGCCGACTGGGACGCCTTCGCGGCGCTGGTCAGCCTGGGCGCCGTCTGCCTGGCGCTCGGCGTGACCGCCATCGCCAACAGCCTGGACTTCCTGCGCCGGCACCGCAGCGCCTGGCTGGCCGCCATGCTGATCCAGGGCCTCTCGCTGGCGCTGGCCTTGCTGCTCTACTGGCGCGGCCACGAGAACTACAGCTATCCGCTGATGGCCGCCGGCATCTTCCTGGTGGTCCATCTGCACCGCGGCGACGTGAGCGAATTGTTCGGGGCCCGGAGCGCGCCGCTCACCGAACTGCCCTTCCGCGCCGGGGATGCGGCCGATGACGCCTGACGCCGCCCTCCCCCTGCCGCCCCCGGCCGCCGACGAGGCGCGCGCCCTGCTGCGCCGCTTCGAGCCCGTCATCCGCTACACGCGCGGCGAGCGCTTCTTCCCGATGAACGTGGAACCCTATGTCCGCGAGTGCAGCCTGTGGGTGCAACGCCCGGACGAGGAGCCGGAATGCCTGGTGCCGGAAGGCGCGCTGACCCTGGAGAAACTGGCCGAGCCGCGCAGCGACGGCTTCGGGGCCGTGTACTTCCTAAAATTCATTGAGCCGTTAAACATCCGCGAGCTGACCGAATACATCCTGCGCGAGCGCTGGGGGCCGCGCGCCGACGCTTTTCACGCCGGCCGCGGCCGCCTGGCGCGCGTGGGCTATACGTCGCGCTTCGTGGACGCGCTCTTCTCGCTGACGCTGCTGGCGCGCGGGCGCGTCCCCGGCGACACGGCCGCCGCCGCCGCCCAGCTCTACCGCCGCCTGCTCCGCCAGCACGAGCATTTCTGCTACTACGGCCGCGTCTACCGCACCCGCAGCTGGACCGCGCTCCAGTACTGGTTCTTCTACCCGTTCAACAACTGGCGCTCCGGCTTCTTCGGCGTGAACGACCACGAGGCCGACTGGGAAATGATCACGGTCTACCTGTACGAGGCGGCGCCCGGCCGGCTGGCGCCGGAATGGGTGGCGTACAGCTCGCACGACTTCTGGGGCGACGACCTGCGTCGGCGTTGGGACGACCCCGAGGTCGAAAAGGTCGGCGAGCACCCGGTGATCTACGCCGGCGCCGGCTCGCACGCCAGCTACTTCCAGCGCGGCGAGTACCTGGCCGAGCTGGAGATGCCGTTCCTGTCGCCCGTGGTGCGCCTGGCGAACCTGGCGCGCGGCTACTGGCGCCGTTTCCTGGGCCAGGTGCGCGGCGAGGCCGCCGACCAGGCCCTCATCCCGCTCAACGTCTTCCGTATCCCGTTCGTGGACTATGCGCGCGGCGACGGGCTGAGCCTCGGCCCCGGCCAGGACCGGGAATGGACCGACGTCTGCCTGCTCGACCCGACGCCCGGCTGGGCCCAGAACTATCGCGGGCTATGGGGCGTCTATGTGCGCGACCCGATTGCGGGCGAGAACGCGCCGGCCGGGCCGGTCTACAACCGTGACGGCCTCATGCGGCGCGCCTGGTACGATCCGATCGGCTGGGCCGGGCTGGACAAAGTGCCTGCGCCGCACGAGGCCCTGGAGTGGGCGCGCGAACGCCAGCGCGAGGTGGCCGAGCGGCAGGCGGCGCGCCAGCGCGAGATCGCGGCCAAGGCGCATACGCTGGTAGACCTGCAGCTCGAGGCGACGGCGATGGATGGGCGCCCCCACCTGCGCCGGTTGTACGACGCCCGGGTGGCCGAGATCGAGGCCCTGTCGCGCGCCCTGGCCGGCCTGCGGGCGGAGACGGCGGCCGACGAGGCGCTGCTGGAGGCGCTGGCCCAGCACATCGCCGGGCAGGAGCGCGGAGAACGCGGGCCGCTGCGCGCCCACATCAAGCACGCGCACGTCCCGGCCTCCGACACCGGCCTGGCGCTGGGCCGCATCGCCGAGACCTGGTCGGCCATCAGCATCGGGCTGCTGATGATCGGTTTCGTGCTGGTGGTGCTGTTTGCCCGCCACTATCTCATGTTTGGCCTGACGGCCCTGATCGCCACCCTCCTCTTCGTGGAGGCCGGCTTCCGGCGCCAACTGCCGCAACTGGTCAGCAGCGTCGCGCTGGCGCTGGCCTTGGTCTGCGCCCTGGTCCTGACCTTCGAGTTCTTTTGGGAGATGGTCGTCCTGGGCGTGCTGGCGGCCAGCGGTTACGTCATGTGGGAGAACCTGAAGGAACTCGGTAATTAGTGCATTTCGTCCATTGCCAAATCGGCGCGTTTCGGGTTCAATTCCCGCAACATCACCCCCTGTTAACGGAGAGCCTCTATGACCGCCAAGCGCCGTATCGGCATCCTGACCGGCGGCGGTGACGTGCCCGGCCTGAACGTTGCGATCAAGGCCGTCGTCAGCCGCGCCCAGCACCACAACATCGAGATCGTCGGCATCCGCCGCGGCTGGATGGGGGTGCTCAATTTCGACATCAACGATCCGGCGTCGCTGGAGACGTGGACCCTGCCGCTGACGGTGGACCGCGTCCGCACCATCGACCGGACCGGCGGCACGATCCTGCACACCTCCCGCACCAACCCGTCCAACGTCAAGCCCAACGAAGTGCCCGCCTGGGTCGCCGAGAGCGACCGCGTCCCGAATCCCAAGGGCACCATCGACTGCACTAAGCACGTCCTCAAGGTGATCGACCACCTGAAGCTCGACGCCCTGATCCCGATCGGCGGCGACGACACGCTCAGCTACGCCAGCCGCCTGCACCACGAGGGCGTCCAGGTGGTGGCCATCCCCAAGACGATGGACAACGACGTCTTCGGCACCGATTACTGCATCGGCTTCTCCACCGCCGTGACGCGCTCGGTGGAGGCCATCACGGCCTTCCGCACCTCGGTCGGCTCGCACGAACGCATCGGCGTGGTGGAGCTGTTCGGGCGGAACTCCGGCGAGACGTCGCTCTTCGCCGCCTACCTGGCGGACGTGGACCGGGCCGTGATCTCCGAGGTGCCGTTCGATTTCGAGCGGCTGGTGAATTTCCTCAAAGAAGACCGCGCCAAGAATCCGTCCAACTACGCGATCGTCACCATCTCCGAAGGCGCCACGTTCGTGGGCGGCAGCATCGTCGAGAGCGGCGAAGCCGACGCCTACGGCCACCGCAAGCTGGGCGGCATCGGCCAGCTCCTCTCGCAGGAGATCAAGGCCCGCAGCGGCATCAATATCATGTACGAGCAGCTGGCCTACATCATGCGCTCCGGCGCGCCGGACTCGCTCGACCGGATGGTGGCCAACTCGTTCGGCTTCCTGGCGCTCGACCAGGTGGCGATGGGCCACACCGGCCGCATGGTCGCCCTGCAGCAGGGCATCTACACCACCATCCCCATCGAGATCATCACCGCCGGCCGGAAGCGCGTGGACGTCACCGCCCTGTACGACGCGCAGAACTACAAACCCAAGGTGCGCGACATGCTGGGCAAACCGATGTTCCTGTACTGAGTTCCCGGTGACGGGCGGCGAATGACGGGTGACGAAGAGGCGTCACCCGTCGCCGTTTCCTCGTCACTCGTCTTTTTTTCATGCGCCGCGGGTACGTCGTCGCCGTCCTGTTCGCGTTCTTGTTCCTGCACCAGGCTGACAAGCTCCTGATCGGGCCGCTGACCACGCCGATCATGGACGAGTTCGGCCTGGACGAGGCCCAAATGGGCGCGGTCTTCACCGGCGCGCTGGCCGTCGCCGTGATCGGCTACCCGCTGTGGGGTTACCTGTACGACCGCTTCGCACGCGCCAAACTGCTGGCGGCGGCGGCCCTCCTGTGGGGCGCCACCACCTGGCTGAGCGCCCTGGCCCCCACCTACCCGGCCTTCCTGGCCACGCGCGCCTCGACCGGCGTCGATGACTCGAGCTATCCGGGCCTGTTCAGCCTGATCTCCGACTACTTCGGGCCGGAAACGCGCGGCCGGATCTACGGCCTGCTGCAGCTCACCGCGCCGCTCGGCTACCTGGGCGGCACCCTGCTGGCCCTCAGCTTGAGCAGCGTCATCGGCTGGCGCGGCGTCTTTGTCGTGACCGGCGCGCTGGGCCTGGTGGTGGCCGGCCTGATCTTCTTCGGCGTGCGCGAACCGGCGCGCGGCCAGGCCGAGCCGGAACTGCGCGACCTGGCGACGCTCGGCGTCCACCGCTTCGACTGGCGGGCCGCGCGCCAGGTGTTGGGCAGGCGCAGCCTGTGGTTCCTGTGGGCGCAGGGCTTCTTCGGCGTCTTCCCCTGGAACGTCATCGGTTACTGGTTCTTCCGCTACCTGGAGACCGAACGGGGCTATGACGAGGGCGCGATCCTGGTGACCATGAGCGCCGCCGTGATCGTCATGGCGGCCGGCTACTTCGTGGGCGGCGCGGCCGGCGACTGGGCCTTCCGCCGCAACCCGCGCGGTCGGCTGGCGGTGAGCGCGGCCGGCGTGCTGTCCGGCGCGGCGCTGCTGACGCTGGCGATGAATGTGCCGGCGCCGAGCCAGACGCTTTTCCTGGCGGCGCTGTGCCTGGCGGCGCTGTTCGTGCCGTTCGCGTCGCCCAACGTCGTCTCCACCGTCTACGACGTGACCCTGCCGGAGGTCCGCAGCACGGCCATGGCGATCCAGAGCTTCATCGAGGAGTCCGGCGCGGCGCTGGCGCCGCTCATCACGGGCGTGATCGCCCTGAACGCCACGCTGGGCGACGCCATCCTGTGGATTTGCGTGGCCGCCTGGCTGCTGTGCGCGGTCCTGTTCGCGGGCGCGGCGCTGGGCCTGCCCCGCGACATCGCCGCCCTGCGCCATCAGCTCCAGGCGCGCGCCGCCGAGGAGCGGCAGAGGCAACCCGCTTCGTAACGGAGGGAACAGCGGTTATGGCGCCAGAAAACCAAGCGACGCGTCCCGCGGCGACGAAATGGATCCTCGGCCTGGCGGCCGCAGCCATCGCCTGTCTGCTGTGCGCCGGGGCGCTGGGCCTCGGCCTGATCCTGGCCGGCAACTCGCCTCAACTGCGAGCGTGGCTGGCCTCGCCGACGCCCACCCGCACGACCACCCCGCGCCCCACCCGCACGCCGGTCCCGACCGACACCCCCAC
>DAOUAB010000189.1:0-49696 GCA_034434015.1 Anaerolineales bacterium | reverse complement strand
CTCCCGCCTCTGCGCCGGCTCAGCCAGCTCCTCGACCGCCTGTCCGAGGACGGCCAGACGCCGCTGGACGCCGGCGCCCTGGGCGAGTTGCGCGCCGCGCTCGACGAGCTGCAGCAGGCCGAGGCCCGGCTCATCACCCGCGCCGATTACTATCGCACCCTGCTGGACGAGGCCCTGGACGCCGTCATCGTCGCCGACGCCAGCCATCACGTGCTGGACGCCAATGCCCGGGCCTGCACGCTTCTGGGCTATCCCCGCGCCGAACTGCTCGGGACCAGCCTGCGGCACCTCATCCCGGTGGAGGATTGGGAGAGCTTCCAGTTCCAGCTCGAAGCCGGCCCCAGCCTGCTGCGCGAGCGCCGCATGCTGCAGAAGAACGCCAGCCCGGTGCTGGTGGAAATGAGCCTGCGCGGGCTGAGCGACGGTCGGCTGCTGGCCATCGTGCGCGACATCACCGAGCGCAAGCAGATGGAGGCGGCGCGGCTGGAAAACGAGTCGCGCCTGCAGGCCATCGTCGGCGCCATCGACGAGGTCGCCTTCGAGTTCGACGCCGACGGCGCCTACATCAATATCTGGACCAACGACGAGACGCTGCTGGCCCGGCCGCGCCACGAGCTGTTCGGCCGCACGCTCGACGAGGTGGTGGAGCCGGACCTGGCCCAGCGCCTGATTGCGGCCATCCGGCGCGTCCTGCACCGCGGCCAGCCCGAGTCGCTGGAATACCCGATCGAGACCGCCGGCGGGCGGCGCTGGTTCCTGGCGCGCCTCGCGCCGATCCCGTCCACCAGCAGTTTCGTGAAGACCGCCCTGATGCTGGCGCGCGACATCACCGAGCGCAAGCGGGCCGAGGCCCAGCTGGCCCAGAACGCAGCCGAGATCGCCTCGCTGTACCGGGCCTCGGCCAAACTGCTGGCGCCGGCCGCCGACGTCGCCGCCCTGGCGCGCCACATCGCCGGCTCGGTGACGGGCGAGTTCGCCTTCGTGGGGTGCAGCGTGATGCTGGTGGACGACGCCGGCGAGCAGTTGCAGCGGGTGGCCACCGCCGGCGACTTCGCCCTGGAGACGCTGCCGGCCCTGCCGCTCTCCGGGCCGGGGCTGACGGTGACGGCCTTCAAACAGCGCGCGCCAGTCTACGCGCCGGATGTGGACGCCGACCCGCGCTACGTCCGCAGCGATGCGCGCACCCGCTCCGAGCTGGCCGTGCCCCTGGTGGCCGGCGGGCGCGCCATCGGCGTGCTGGACCTGCAGAGCCCGGAGCGGGACGCCTTCCCGGAGCGGGCCCGGCAGGTGGTGGCCGTCTTCGCCGACAACGCCGCGCTGGCCCTGGAGAACGCCCTGCTGGTCGCCAACCTGGAACGGGCGCGCCAGGCGGCCGAGCAGGCCAACCAGCTCAAGAGCATGTTTCTGGCCAACACCTCGCACGAGTTGCGCACGCCGCTGGCCGTCATCATGGGCGCGCTCGACGTCATCCTGAACGGGCTGAGCGAGGCCCCGGCCGACCAGCTCAAGCTGATGCGCACGGCCCATAGCGCTTCACAGCGGCTGCTGCACCTCATCAACGACCTGCTGGATTTCGCCAAGATCGAGGCCGGGCACATGGACCTGCAGCTGGAGGCCGTGGACGTGCTGCCGATCCTGGCCGAGGCCTACATGTTCACGCGACCGCAGGCCGAGCGGAAGGGCCTGCACCTGGAGGTGCGCCTGCCGGCCGAGCCGCCGCCGCTGGTTTGGGCTGACGCCGCCAAAGTCGAGCAGATCCTGCTTAATCTCCTGGGGAACGCCGTCAAGTTCACCGAGGCCGGCGGGATCACGGTGAGCCTGTCCACCGACTGGGAGGCGCCGCGCTGTCTGGTCATCACCGTTGAAGACACCGGCATCGGCATCCCGTTGGAGAAGCAGGCCGATCTCTTCCAGCCTTTTGTTCAGGCGGACGGCAGCACCACCCGGCGGTACGGCGGCACCGGGCTGGGGCTGAGCCTCTCGCGGCGCCTGGCCGATCTGATGGGCGGGCTGCTGACGATGTACAGCGAAGGAGAGGGCAAAGGCAGCCGGTTCGCGCTGCGCCTGCCGTTGGCGGCCCCCCCGGCTTAGCGCCGCGCCGGCGCGGGCCTAATCCAGCGGGCTGCGGACGGCCAGGCCGCCGCGGTTGAGGACGTGCGTGTAGATCATGGTCGTCGCCACGTCCGCGTGACCCAGCAGCTCCTGCACGGTGCGGATGTCATAACCCGCCTCCAGCAGATGGGTCGCAAACGAATGCCGGAAGGTATGGCAGCCGACCGGTTTGACGAGGCCGGCCTGCAGAGCCGCCTCGCGCACGGCGCGCTGGAGGCCGCTCTCGTGGGCGTGGTGGCGCCGGACCTGGCCGCTGCGCGGGTCCGTGGAGAGCCGATCCGCCGGGAACACGTACTGCCAGCCCCATTCGCGCGGCGCCGACGGATATTTGCGGTCGAGCGCGAACGGCACATACACCGCGCCATAGCCGGCGGCCAGATCCTGGTCGTGGAGCTGGCGGACCTGAGCCAGGTGCGCGCGCAGCGCCGGGACCACGACCTGCGGCAGCATGGTCACCCGATCCTTCATCCCCTTGCCGTCGCGGACCACGATCTGCCCCTGGTCGAAGTCGATATCCTTGACGCGCAGCCGCAGGCATTCCATCAGGCGCAGCCCGCTGCCGTAGAGCAGTTGCGCCATCAGCCGGTGGACGCCGCTGAGCTGATCGATCACCGCGCGGGCCTCGGTTTTCGTGAGGACCAGGGGCAGCTTGCCGGAGCGTTTGGCGCGGACCGGCGCAATCTCGGCCTCCGGGTCGCGGTGGAGCACTTCGCGATACAGGAACACCAGCGCGTTCAGGGCCTGGTTCTGGGTGGAGGCCGAGACCTGTTCCACCACCGCCAGGTGGGTCAGGAAGGCCGTGATCTCAGCCGCGCCCAGCCTTTCCGGTGGACATTTATGATGGAACAGCAGGAAGCGCCGGGCCCAGTCGCAATACGCCGCCTCGGTGCGGATAGAGTAGTGCTTCAGGCGGATCACGGCGCGGAGCTGCTCCAGCAGTTTCGCGTCGTGAGGCGGCCGGGCGGCCTCGGTCGGCATCGGCGGACTCAAGGGTGGATGAGCGGAAATTATCAGGCCGGCTTTCCCCCTGAATGGCCGGCCAACTGGGGGCAGTGTAGGGTCAGGCCGCGCCGGAATCCAGCAAGGATTAGGTTGGAACGAGGCGCGAAGACGACCCCGGCGGTCGCCAATAGGTCGGCCCGAATACGCCCTGGGCAGCTTACGCCGTACAGCCGGCCCGTTGCACTCCAAACCAAACGTGCTAGACTTGGGGTATGCCTGAGAAAATCCTGGTTGTGGATGATGAGCCGGACACCGTCAGCCTGCTCAGCCTGACGCTCGGCCGCGCGGGTTATACCGTCATCAAGGCCACGAGCGGTCGCGCCGGCCTGGACATTGCCGCGCGCGAGCGCCCGGACCTGATCATCCTGGACATCATGATGCCGGACCTGAGCGGCCTGGAAGTGCTGAAGGCCCTGCGCCACCTGTACGCCGTGCCGCCCGTGATCTTCTTCACCGCCAAGAGCCGCGTCGAAGACATGGTGGAAGGCATGGAGGCCGGCGCTTACCGGTACCTGGTCAAGCCCACCTCCCGGGAAAAGCTGCTGGAGACCGTCAAGGCCGCCCTGACCGATCTCAACAACCACCCCCGTCAGGCCTGACCATGACGACGACCGCCGCCACCTGGTTTTACCGCGCCCCGGAAAAGCGTCCCTATCTGATCGCCGAGCGCGTCCGCACCAGTCTGTGGGATCAGCGCCTGGGCTCGCTCTGGCTGGACACCGTCAGCGCCGAGCCGCCCATCACGATGCGGGGTTTCTACAATAACCAGCCCGTGCAACTGGAATGGGAGCCAGCCCAATGGCTAAGGCTCTCGGCCAAACCAGAAGCCCCGGCCCTGGCGAACGCCCTCGCCAACCTCCTGCGACGCAAACCCACGCTTCGCTTCATTGACGCCGACGGCTACACCGTCTGGGAATGGTGGCTGTCGCCCGACGCCGCCGAGCAACGCTGGCAGGCTATCCAGGGCAAACCGGCCTTCGGCCGCCCCGTCCGTCTGGACCACGCTCGCTAAGCACCGTCACCAGCCGCCTAAAAAGGCTCGCGGACGTGAAGGGCACGAAGCAATTCGTGCTCTTTTCGGTTTCTTCGCGCCCCTTCGCGCCCCTTCGTGTCCCTTCGCGCCCCTTCGTGTCCTTTCGTGTCCCTTCGCGCCCCTTCGTGTCCTTTCGTGTCCCTTCGCGCCCCTTCGTGTCTCTTCGTGTCCCTTCGTGTCCCTTCGCGTCCCTTCGTGTCTCTTCGTGTCCCTTCGTGTCCCTTCGTGTCTCTTCGTGTCCCTTCGTGTCCCTTCGCGTCCCTTCGTGTCTCTTCGTGTCCCTTCGTGTCCCTTCGCGTCCCTTCGTGTCCCTTCGCGTCCCTTCGTGTCTCTTCGTGTCCCTTCGTGGATTCTTCCCCTCCCGGCTATAATCGCGCCAATCCACCCACCTCCCGAGGAGCCGCCATGATCGTCCCCAGCCTGTTGCTCAAGCAGCTCTACACGTTCCGCAGCCTCAAGAACACCGAGCAGGGCGTGGCTTTCTCGGTCAAGAACCGCCTCAGCGACGCCGAGCTGGTCGAGCTGACCGGCCTGAAAATCGACGGCCAGCCGGTCCCGCCCGACGCCATCCATCTGCGCCTGGCCGACGGCACGCGCCTGACCCCGGCCCAGCTGGCGGACGGCCCGCCCGTCGCCTTCCCGCTGCGCGCCGTCATCCGCCTGGAGATTGCGGGCCAGCGGCTGGGCGCCGGCAAGCACAAGCTCGAGATCGCGTTCAGGGCCAACCCGTTCGGCCAGCTGTCGTTCGAGGTGGAGGACGCCATCGCCGAGAGCGACGACGGCCTGGCGCGCATCCCGCGCCAGCCCGCCGACGACTATGCGCCCGAGGCGGTGCGGCAGCGGCAGGAGTTCATCCGGGCCCACAGCGGCCTGCGGCTGGAGCACATCTTCGACTTCGCCTGGGACCCGCACCGCGCCAAAGGCAACTGCGAGAACTTCACCGGCGTCGCTCACGTCCCCCTGGGCTTCGCGGGCCCGTTGCGCGTCAACGGCGAGCACGCCCAGGGCGACTTCCTTATCCCGCTGGCGACGTCGGAGGGCACGCTGGTGGCCTCCTACAACCGCGGCATCAAGGTGCTCAACCTGTGCGGCGGCGTCAAGTGCACGGTGGTGGCCGACGCCATGCAGCGGGCGCCCGTTTTCGTCTTCGACGATGCCCGCGGCGCGCGCGAGTTTCTCAAATGGGTGGAGCAGAACCTAGCCCGAATCCGCGAGGAGGCCGAGGCCTCGTCCAGCGTGGCCAAACTGCTCGACATCGACCCGTACCTGGCCAGCAAGTTCGCGTATCTGCGCTTCAACTACGCCACCGGCGACGCCGCCGGCCAGAACATGGTCGGGCGCGCCACGTTTGCGGCCTGCAGCTGGATCATTGACCACTACCCCGGCATCCGGCGCTTTTACCTGGAGAGCAACTTCGCCACCGACAAAAAAGCCTCCCAGGTGAACATCATGCGCACGCGCGGCAAGCGCGTCACGGCCGAGGCCGTGGTCAAGCGCAACATCCTGGTGGAACACCTGCGCGTCGAACCGGAGAGCCTGACCTATCACGCCGGCGTCGCCAACCTGGGCGCCTTCATGTCCCACGCCAACAACAACGGCCTGCACTCAGCCAACGCCATCACGGCCCTGTTCATCGCCACCGGCCAGGATGTGGCCAACGTCGCCGAGTCATCGGCCGGCCTGATCTACTCGGAGATCACGCGCGAGGGCGACCTGTACATCTCGCTCACCATCCCGTCGCTGATCGTGGCGACGTACGGCGGCGGCACCAACCTGCCCACCCAGCGCGAATGCCTGGAGATCCTGGGCTGCTACGGTCGCGGCCAGGTCTACAAACTGGCCGAGATCGTGGCCGGCGTGGCGCTGGCGGGTGAAATATCACTCGCCTCCGCCATCTCGTCCTCGGACTGGGTCTCCAGCCACGAGCAATATGGGCGCAACCGGTAAGATCAGAGCGCCCGGCGCGTGACGTGCGCGCCCTGGCGGGACGAAAGACACTACTCGGCGCACGCTGAATTAGGCTATATTGTCTCTGATTTCGCCCGCGCCTCATTTTATGTCATAACCCGGACTACGATAGGAGCTTAGGCATGTCTGCTTCCTCAATAAAGCGCATCGCCGTCAGCACGGGCGGCGGCGACGCGCCCGGCCTGAACGCCGTGATCCGCGCGGTTACGCTCTCGGCCCTCAACCACGGCTGGGAAGTGTACGGCATCCGTGACGGCTTCAACGGCCTGATGTTCCCCGAGCGCTACCCGCAGGGCGGCCTCCTGCCGCTCACCCGCGACACCGTGCGCGGCATCACCCACCTGGGCGGCACCATCATCGGCACGACCAACCGCGGCAACCCCCTGCGCTTCCCCGTCAAGATGCCGGACGGCGCCATCAAAGAAGTTGACCGCTCGGACGAGCTGATCCAACAATTCGCCCTGCGCGAGCTCGACGCCCTGATCACCATCGGCGGCGACGGCTCGCTCAGCATCGGCAGCGCCCTGCACAAGAAGGGCCTGCGCGTGATCGGCGTCCCCAAGACGATCGACAACGACCTGGAGCGGACGGTCATCACCTTCGGTTTCGACACCGCCGTCGGCTTCGCCACCGAATGCCTGGACCGCCTGCACACGACTGCGGCGTCGCACCAGCGCATCATGGTGGTGGAGGTGATGGGCCGCTACGCCGGCCACATCGCCCTGGAAACCGGCATCTCGGGCTCGGCCGACGTGATCCTGATCCCCGAGATCCCCTACGACTTGCAGCGCGTGGTGGACAAGATCAAGGTGCGCGAGCGCGCCGGTTCCAACTTCTCCATCGTCGTGGTCGCCGAGGGGGCCAAGCCCAAGGGCGGGACGGTCTCCGTGATCGAGCGCGAGGTCGGCAAAGCCGAACGGCTGGGCGGTATCGGAGAGAAAGTCGCCAGAGAACTGCAGGAGCTCACCGGCAAGGAGACGCGCCTGGTGGTGCTGGGGCACCTGCTGCGCGGCGGCTCGCCCACGCGCTTCGACCGCCTGATCGCCCTGCGTTTCGGGGCCGCGGCCGTGCGCGCCCTGGCCGAGGGCCAGAACGGCATCATGGTGGCCCTGGACCCGCCGGTGGTGAACTACGTCCCGCTGGACGAGGCGACGCGGCGCATGAAGGCCGTGCAGTTAGACAGCGACACGGTCCTGACCGCCCGCGACCTGGGCATCTGCCTTGGGGACTGACGGTCGGCTGGGATTGGTCGTGCGGCTGGCCTTCGGTGTAGCCGGGGGCGCGTTCCTGCTCATGGTGGTCGGCTCGATGGTCGTCGAAACGCTGCTGCCGCTCTGGCGGGAGGGCGCTTACGCCGAACTTGCTCTGAATTGCCTGGGCCTGCCCCTCCTCCTGGCCGGGACGCTCGCGTTCGTCTGGGGCGGCTGGCGTTTCCTGGCGGGCACGGGGTCGGTGACGGGCGGGGACGTGGCCTTCGGCGAGCGCCGCCTCCGGCTGCGCGACCCGGAGACGCCGACGGCCGAGAAGCGCCGCCTGGAGAGCGAGCAGCTGGGCGCCCTGTGGCGCGCCTGGAAGCCGGGTCTGGCCTGGCTGGCCGCCGGCTTCGGCCTGATATCCCTGGGCAGCCTGATCATCAACGGGCTGCCGGATGCGCTCGGCCTGCCCTGACCGGCGAGGCGCGGGCGGCAAAGGAGAGGTGAGGCAGATGCAGACGAAAACTCAGTCCGGCCTAACCGGCCTGTGGCCCAGGCTCCAGGCCGACCGGCTGTGGACGGCCAGCCTGGTCCTGTCCGTTCTGGGCCTTCTCAACGCCGGCTATCTGTCGTGGACCAAGCTGACGAGCACGTCCATCTACTGCGGGCCGGGCAGCACCGCCTGCGATGCGGTCTCCAATTCGCGCTTCGGCTATGTGGCGGATATCCCGGTGTCCTATCTGGGGTTCGGCGCCTACGTCGTCCTGATCGCGCTGCTGCTGCTAGAGGTCCGGGGCGGGTTCTTCGGGACCAACGGCCCCATCGCGGTCTTCGGCCTGACGCTGTTTGGGACGCTGTTCACGCTCTATCTGCAATATACGTCGCTGTTTATCCTGCGCGAGGTCTGCCCGTATTGCGTGGTCAACGCGCTGACGATGGCAGCCTTGTTTGTGCTCGCGCTCGTCCGGCTGCGGCGCGCGCTCCAGAACCCGGCCGTCTGACGCGGGCCGCATCCCGATGCCTGTGTCAAAGCGTTGGGGCGCGGCCGTGCGCCCCGGCTGTTGGGAAATTACACAAAAATCGAAAAACGACCCTGACGCGCCGGCCGTCTCCGTCCCGCGCGCCCTATCTGCCGATGGCGGTTAGCGGACCGCAGAGCGCCCCCCGTTCGGCTGCGCTCGCCTCCACACCCGCCGTCCGCTCAAGGCCATGCTCCGCGAATTTTTCCTCAGCCTCTCCCGCGCTCACTGGGCTCAAGACCTGATCACGCGTCTGCCCATCGCCTGGCAGATGGCTTCGCGCTTCATCTCCGGCACCACCACGGCCGAGGCCATCAAGACCATCCAGGGCCTCAACGCGCGCGGGCTGACCGCCACCCTGGATTTCCTGGGGGAGAGCGTCACCAACCCGGATGAGGCGACGCGCGCCGCGGATGAGTACCTGTGCATCCTGGAGCAGATCGCGGCCAGCGGGGTGCGCGCCCACATCTCGCTCAAGCTGACCCAGTTCGGGCTGGACCTGGACCCGGCGCTGTGCGAGCGCAACCTGCGGCGCGTGGTGGAGAAAGCGCAGGCGGTAGGCACCTTCGTCTGTGTGGATATGGAGAGCTCGGCGCACACCGACCGCACCCTGGCGGCGGTGAACGCCGTGCGCCGCGATTTCGACAACCTCGGCACGGTGTTGCAGGCCTACCTGTACCGCACCGAGCAGGACCTGATCGCCCTGGCCGACGCCGGCACGCGTATCCGGCTGTGCAAGGGCGCCTACCAGGAGCCGGCGGACCGGGCCTTCCCGCGCAAGGCCGACGTGGACGCCAACTTCGTCAAGCTGACCCGGTTGCTTCTGGATCGCTCCGCCAACGCGCCCGCGCTCGGCGATGGCCGCACGCCGCCCCTGGCCGCCATCGCCACGCACGATGAGAAGATGATCGCCGCGGCCAGGGACTACGCCGCCGAGAAGCGCATCCCGCGCGACCAGTTCGAATTCCAGATGCTGCATGGCGTGCGCCGCGACCTGCAGGAGCGGCTGGCGCGCGAAGGCTACGGCATGCGCGTCTACGTGCCCTACGGCACCCACTGGTACCCGTATTTCATGCGCCGGCTGGCCGAGCGCCCGGCCAACGTCTGGTTCTTCGTCTCCAATTACTTCAAGAACTGATGGATTTCCTCAAACGCCTCTTTTCAGCCCTGAGGGCGCCGGCCCCGGCCGCCGAGGCGCGTTACCTCCCGCTGGCCGCGCGCTGCGCCCGCTGCGGCGAGATCCTCCACGGCCGGGTCGATCTGGCCAACGACCTGAGCGCCGAGTACGGCGACGACGGCCGCACCACTTACCTCTGCCGCAAGGTCCTGCAGGGGCAGGCGCGCTGCTTCCAGGCGGTGGAGATCCGGCTGACGTTCGACGAGAACCGCGCCCTGGTGGACCGGCAGATCACCGGCGGCGCATTCG
This sequence comes from Anaerolineales bacterium, assembly GCA_034434015.1. Classification (GTDB taxonomy): domain Bacteria; phylum Chloroflexota; class Anaerolineae; order Anaerolineales; family UBA6663; genus SpSt-583. The sequence continues at coordinate 39,943 of DAOUAB010000189.1, read as the reverse complement.
TTGACGCCTGATCAGGCCGCCCCGGCCGCTTTCGCCCATTCCTGCCGCCAGCGGCGATAGCCCATCACCGACAGCCCGATATAAGCTGCCTGCAGCGCCGCGAACTGGTAGCTGTAGCTGGACAGGCCCAGGTAGACGTAGATCACGTTGGCCGCGATCCACACCCACCAGTTCTCCAGCCATTTGTGCGTCAGCATGAACTGCGCCGCCACGCTCAACGCCACGGTCAGGGCGTCCCAATACGGCAGCGGATTATCCGTGTAGCGGTCGAAGGCCCAGCCAAGAGCCAGCGAGGCCGACACAACCCCGGCCGCCAGCGGGGGCCAGGCCCGGCGCGGCGTGAGCGCCAGCGGCAGGCCGCGCCGGCCCGCCCCGCCGTAAACCCACACCCACCAGCCGTAGAGGCTGTAGACAAAATAGAAGACCTGCAGACCGACGTTGATGTACAGGCGGTTAGCCCAGAAGAGGACGCCGAACAGGACCACGTTAGCCAGGCCGGTCGGCCAGGTCAGGTTGTCTTCGCGGGCCGCGAAATAGACGGACAGCAGGCCGAAGACCACACCGGCCGTCTCGATGAGGGTCAGTGGAGCCAGGGATATCATCTTCCTTCTCGGGTTGCGCTCTGGCCATCCCGGGGCGGCGCAGACGCGGCGGCGGCCCCAGAGGTGGTCGTTTTTGGAATTTGGTGTAATTCCCCACCAGCCGGGGCGCACGGCCGTGCGCCCCAACGCTTTGACACAGGCATCGGGATACGGCCCCAGAGGTCAACCCTTATCGGGAAACGGGTCGCGCGTGAACTGAAGCCGCTTGCCGACGGGCGCGTCGAGGTCGGCGACGACCTCGATCACCAGCGGATGGCCGGGCCCAAACACGCCCAGCAGACGGTCGCGCAGCACGGCCTCGGCCACCGGCGAGGGCGTCAACCGCAGGCGCAGCGCGCCATCGGCGGCCTGGTGCAACTGGTACTGTGGCAGCGGCAGGTCGCGCAGGGCGAGGCTGACGTCGATGTTGTTGATCGGACGGCCATCGGCGGCGCGGAAGACGACCGGCGCGCGGCCGTCCAGGTCCGCCAGCGCCGGCTGGTCGTCGTCGAACGTCAGGCGCGCGAAATCATTGGTGCGATAACGCAACAAAGGCAGGTAGGGGTTGAAGCCGCCGGTCAGCGTCACCTCGCCGCGCTCGTCCGGCGGGCACGGCCGGCCGGCCCCGTCCAGGATTTCGACGTACAAGCGGGGTTGAAGCAGTTGGAAGCCGGGCCCGGCGCCCACGGCCACCGGGCCGGACTCGTTCAACGAGTAGACGTCCACCACCGGGCACCCGAAGCGCGCCTCCAACGCCTGCTTCAGGCCGGGGGCCAGCGTCATGGCCGTAGAGACCAGGGCTTTGGGCCGGGCCGTGATCGGCAGGCGCGCCAGCTCGGCGAAGGCCAGCGGATCGCCGGTGATGACCTCGGGCGCGCAGGCGTCCAGGAAGCGGGCGCGGTCGGCGGGGTCGCGCCAGCCGGCTGGGTCCAGGTTGACCTTGACCACGCCGGCCTGCTCCAGAACGGCCGACACCGCCGCATACGTGTAGGTGCGCGCCTGGAAAGCCGCCACGACGACGGCCACGCGCCCCGGCCCACCCTCCAGGCGGACACCGTGCAGGGCCAGCGCCGAGCGTAACAACGGGAGATAGAGTGCCAGCGTGTCGGCGTGGGTCAGGATGCTCAGCGGGTGGCCGGTGGTGCCGGAGGTGTTGTAGACCACCAGCCCGTTCAGCGATTGGCTGTCGGGCACGAACGACCACGGCTCGCGGCCCAGGTCAGCCCGGCATGTGGTGGGCACGTCGGCGAAGCGTTGCGGCGGCGCGCCGCGGCGCCGGTACAGCGGCACGTCGCGATAGAGACGCGCGACGAAATCCATCAGCCAGGCCGGCGGCCGGTCCGGCCTCCAGCGCGGCGGCTCCGCCTCGAGCTGAGCGGCAAAGTCCGCCGCGCCCCGCAGTCCGCCCGGCGTCAACCGGTCCACGCCGGGATGCGTGAATTTGGGCGCATGCGGGTGCTCTTCCAGGTAGCGCAATAACCTGGCGCCCGCCGGGTCAATAAGCGGGAACCGGCTCACTATTTCGGGCGTGAGGTCGGGCTTTGCGTCTTGCATGTGTCTTCGACCTGGCTTGGAGGCCTCGGAGAACGCTGGTTTGGCGCTCAGGAGGCGGGCCTTCGGCCTCCTCCTACTCCCTCATTGCCTTGGCCTGCGCGTCATAGGCGGCCTGGCGCGCCATCGCCTCGCGGACTTCCCGCGCGCGCGCTTCGGCGGCGCGGGCGGCCGCGATGACGCGGCGGCGTTCGATGGAACTGAGCGTGGTCAGCCGGTCGCGGGCCTGGGCCTCCGTCTCGCCCGCCGGCCGCAGCCCCAGCCCCTCCAGCGCCAGGCGCGCGATCTCCTCGCGCCGGTCCGCGTCGGCCAGGCAACGCTCGGCCGGCACGACCTCGGCCAATTCGTCCAGGCCGCGCTCCAGCAGACGCTGCGCCGCTGACGCCAGGCCGCGCGCCCGGAACCACGGATCATGCAACAGCCAGCACACAATCAGGATCAGGCGCAGCCGGTTGCGCTGCCGCCCGGGGGCCGCGCTCCGGAAGGCGGTCAGAGCCTCGCGCTCCAGCGGCCCGCCGCCCAGGTCGCGGAGCAGGTCGGCGACGACGGCGTCCACATGCACGCCGCCCGCCGTCCCCAGGCGCGGCTCGGCCAGGAAATCCGGCGGCGTCTCGGCCAGCCGGCGGGTGAGGGTCTCCAGGAGGGGGCCTTCTCGAGTCATAGATGGCGTCAGGTCGCCGAGACTGGAGACGGCTGAGGCGCGAACTTCTCGAAGACCTGGGTGCTGCGGCAGTCGGCGCAGGCGGCGGGGCGCTGGCGGGCCTGACGCTCACGCCAGATGTGCGGCAGCGCCTCGAGAGCCTCGGCGGCGCGCAGGTCGCGCCACGTCAATCCGAAGTCGCCGGTCGTGAACGCGCACGGGCCGATCCGGCCGCGCTCGTCCACGAACAGGAAATTGCGGCCAGGGCCGCAATCGTCCACCGGCCAGGCCGCGCCGCGCGCCAGGGCCGCCAGCCGGTCCAGATACAGGTCGGTCCCGCAGATCGTCAGCCCGGACGCCGCCAGTCGGGCGCGCGCCTCCGGCAGGACCGCGCGCAGCGCCGCGATATCCTCCGGCCGCAGGCGCTCGCGCTCGTAGAACGCCCCGCCCCGCTCGACGCCGCCCAGGGCGTTGAACGTCACTTCATCCGCCCCCCACGCGGCGACGGCCGCGCACAGCGCCGTGAAGTCGCCCAGGTTGGAGCGCATCAGCACGGTGTTGACTCGCAGGCGGGGGCCGCGGCCGGACTGCGCCCGCAGACCGGCCAGCCGTTCGACCCCCGCGCGCGCCCGGTCCCATAAGCCCGGGCTCTGCCGGACCCGATCGTGCCAACCCGCCAGGCCGTCGACGCTCACCGTCACCTGCGCGTAGTGCTCGACCAGGTGCCGGCACATCTCGGGCGTCAGCCGGGCGCCGTTGGTGGTCACGCCCAGGCTCAGCCCCAGCGCTCGCAGCCTCGGCCCGACCGAGGTCAGCGGCGGCCAGAGCAGCGGCTCGCCGCCGAGCCAGCTCACCAGCACCTCGCGCCCGGTCCGAACGGCGTGCCCGCCCAGCGCCGCGCCGAAAGCCAGCACATCGGCCGCCGCGGCCTGTGTGCGCGACCGGCGGAGTTCCCGGCTGTAGCCGCAGAACACGCAGCCGAGGTGGCAGACTTCGGTCACGCGCCAGACGACGACCAGTGCGTTGGGAGCGGACACGAGGCTCACCTTGCCTCCCTCGACAGGTCCGGGACGAATGCAAACCCAAAAGGGCAGCGAGGCTAAACGGCGCTGCGGTTCAGGGCGCGCACCGCCTCCGGGAAATGGGCCGTGATCGCGTCCACGGCCCGCGCCAGACGGGCGTCGTAGGCGCCGCCGATGCGGACGTAGGGCAGGCCGCGCGCCTCCAGCTCCTCGACGAAGCGCCGCTCGAACCAGGGCCGCCAGTCGTCGCCCGAGTCGCGGTATCCGTCGGCCACCCACGGCAGGTCGTTCTCACACAACAGATACAGGTGGCTGCGGCGCTCGGCGTACCACGCCTGAAGATAATCCGGGCGCTCGCCAAAATAGCGCTCGTGCCAGATGATCGTCGCCAACAGGTCGGTGTCGCAGATCAGCACGCGGTCCGCGCGGCCGAGCGCCTCGTCCTCGAGCCGCGCCTGCCCCTGCGCAATCCGGCGCATGTCCTCGCGGTCAACCACGCCGCGCACCTGTTCCACGTACAGGCGCCCGTATTCCTCCGTCCAAATTGTCCCCAGACGCCGGGCCAGCGCCTCGGCCAGCGTGGTCTTGCCGGTCGATTCCGCGCCGACCAGGGCCACCTTGCGCGTGTAATAGGCGCGCACCGGCGGCGGGATGAGGTCCCAATGCTCATAAGGCCGCTCGCGCACGGCCGTGCCCGAAACCGGGTAACGTTCGCGCTTCAGGTCCACCAGTTCGTGCCGGGCCGCGCCCAGGCGCCGGGCCAGCTCGTCGCCGTACAGCTCCGAACTGAAGACCACGTCCGGCCCGTCCGGCAGGAAGCGCCGGATGCTGGCCGTCCAGAGGTCCCAGAAATCCGGATGCTCGTGCGGGTACGACGGGTTCTCGTCCGTGCAATGCCGGACGTCCACATCCGGGTAGAGCGCCTTAACCCAGCGGTAGCGCAATTCGCCGGGGATCGGCTCGGCCCGCAGCGAGCAGACGAGCACCATCAACCGATCCACGCGGCTGCGGGCGTGCTCGATCAGGTGCATGTGGCCGTAATGCAGAGGCAGGAATTTTCCGATAATCAAGCCGGTGGTCATTGAGCCATGCAGGTTTGCGCGGCGGATGTCGTAGTCGCAGGGTCGGTCTGAGACCAACCCTACGACGGATCGACCCCTACGGATCGTCTCACACTATATCGCTCGTGTATTGGATCACCTTGCCGCCGGAGCCGTCGAAGCTATCGACGGCCTCGACCGTCAAAGCCTGGTCCGGCCCAAACAGGTCGAGCAGCGCGGCCCAGAGCGCCTCGGGCGACGTGTTCCGGCCGCGCACGCGCAGGCGCAGCGCGCCATCGGCGCTCTGGTGGAGTTGATACTGAGGCAGCGCCAGCGGCTTCAGGGCCCCGGTCACATCCAGGTTATTGATCCGGCGCCCATCGCGCGCCCGGAAGGTCACCGGCGGGCGACCCTCCAGACCGGCCAGCACAGGACGCGGGCCGCGCCATTCCAGGGCGGCGAAGTCGTTGGTGCGATAGCGCAACAGCGGCAGGAAAGGGTTGAAGCCGCCCGTCAGCGTCACCTCGCCGCGCACGCCGGGCGGGCACGGCGCGCCGTCCGGGTCCAGGATTTCGATATAGACGCGATGATGCAGGAGCGTGAAGGCGTCGGCCTCGCCGCAGCGGAAGGCCAGCGGGCCGGACTCGTTCATCGAATACAGGTCCACCACCGGGCAGCCGAAGTGCGCCTCCAACTGGCGGCGCAGGCCGGGCAGCAGCGTCATGGCGGTGGAGACCAGGGCCTTCGGCCGCGCTTTAAGCCCCAGGCGCATCAACTCGGCGAACGCCAGCGGATCGCCGGTGTAGATCTCCGGGTTCAGGTCATCCAGGAAACGGGCGCGATCGTCTGGGTCCCGCCAGTCGCCCGGGTGCAGGTTGAGCTTGAGGTGCCCGGCCTCGGCCTGCTGCGGCGTGACCGAGGGATAGGTGTACGCCTGCTGCTGCCAGCCGACCAGCACGCAGGCCACGTCGCCGGCGCCGCTGGTCAGGGTCACGCCGGCCGCCTCCAGCGCGGCCTTGATCAAGGGCGTGTAGCATCCGCCGACGACCGGGTGCGAGAGGATCGTCAGCGGGTGGCCGGTCGTCCCCGAGGTCGAGTTGACGATCAGGCCGTCCAGGGGCTGCGAGTCCGGCACAAAGGCCCACGGCTCGCGGCTCAGGTCGGCGCGGTCGAAAGCCGGCAGGTCCTCGAAACGCGCCGGGGCGTCGCCGTAGCGGCGATAGAAGGGGACCTCCGTCAGGCACAGGTCCACGAAACCGGGCAGCCAGTCCGGGTACCCGCCCCGCGCCCAGCCCGGCGAGGTCGTCCGCAATTCGGCCTCAAACGCCCGGACGCGGCGCAGCGACTCGGCCGTCAGCCGGTGGCCGCACTCGGCTGTGTAGCGCGGCGCGTGCGGGTGTTCGCGCAGGCGCTGGAGCAGCGCGCGACCGGCCGGGGAGAGAACAGGAAAACGATCCGAGTCACTCATCGAATCACTCCCTCGACCACTTATCCGCCGCCTCCTCGGCCGCCTGGCGCGCCATCGCCTCGCGGATCTGGCGCGCACGTTCCTCCGCCGCCCGGGCCGCCGCGATCACGCGCTGGCGCTCGGCGGTGCTGATGGTCGTCAGCCGGTCCTGGGCCTGGGCCTCGCTCTCGCCGGCCGGACGCAGGCCGAGCACCTTCAGACACAGGCGCGCCAGCTCCTCGCGCCGATCCGGGTCGGCCACGATCCTGGGCGCGTCGGCGGCCTCGGCCAGGGCCTGGAGCTCCGGGCTGAACAGGAAGGCCCGCGCGCCGTCCCCCATCGACCGGGCTGCAAACCACGGGTCGTGCAGCAGCCAGCAGGCCAGCAGGACGACGCGCAACCGGCGCCGCTGCGTCCGGGCCTCGCGGGCCGGCGGGCGCAACTGCGCGACCTCCGCCGCCGCCAGCGGCCCGCCGCCCAGCGCGCGCAACAGGTCCGCGGCCACCGCGTCCACGTGCACCACGCCGGCCGCCCCCAGACGCGGCTCGGCCAGGAAGTCCGGCGGCGTCTCGGCCAGCCGGCGGGTCAACGACTCCAGCAATGGTCCTTCTTCAGCCATCTCTGCACACGCCCCTCGACAGGCTCGGGGCGAACGGAACTCAAAGAGAATCGGCTCGGTTCTTCGTGATTCTTCGCGCCTCTTCGTGCCCCTTCGTGCCCCTTCGTGCCTCTTCGCGCCTCTTCGCGCCTCTTCGCGCCTCTTCGTGCCTCTTCGCGCCTCTTCGCGCCTCTTCGTGCCTCTTCGCGCCTCTTCGCGCCTCTTCGTGCCCCTTCGTGCCTCTTCGTGCCCCTTCGTGCCTCTTCGCGCCTCTTCGTGCCTCTTCGCGCCCCTTCGTGCCCCTTCGTGCCCCTTCGCGCCTCTTCGCGCCTCTTCGTGCCTCTTCGCGCCTCTTCGTGCCTCTTCATGCCCCTTCGTGCCTCTTCGCGCCCCTTCGCGCCTCTTCGTGCCCCTTCGCGCCTCTTCGTGCCCCTTCGCGCCTCTTCGCGCCTCTTCGTGCCCCTTCGTGCCCCTTCGTGGATTCGGCATCTAACCCGACGCCCCATACTTCAGGCGGCTGAACTCGCGCGCAAACTTCACCAACTCGTCCCACGTCCGTACCACGAAAATGCTCCAACCCATCTCCGCCGCCCGCACCAGGTCTGGGGACTTCGTCCAATCCGGGTACAGGTTGAGCACCATAGTCCCGCCGCCGCGCGCCTTCTCCAGCGCCATCCGCGCCACATCCCAGCCGCTGTTGTTCCGCTCGTCCTTCGCGAACATGGTCGTCACGCCATCGTCCGAGATGATCAGGATGTGCACGGGCCGCGCCGTCGGTTTGCGGTCCTGGAATGTGTCGCGCAGGAGGTGGATGGGGAACGCCGTGCCCCCGCCCAGGTAGCCGGTGAGGATGCGCAGCACGGCGGCCTCGTCGCGCACAAACCCGTCCGTGGTCAGGAACTGACGCGCGCCGCTCCACAGCGTCGCCTGGACCCGCGCGCCGGTGCGCAGGGCGGAGAGGGCGATGATGGCGCCGGCCAGGGTGAGATACGACGTGCTGTACTGCGGGTTGGGCATTGACCCGGAGCAGTCAACGTACAGGTCCAGGTCCAGCGGCTCCTTCTCCGGTTCCTGGCCCGGCGACTCGCCCCACACCCGCTGGACGGTGGTCATCCCCGGCACCACGCGCGGACTGACCAGCACGCTTTGCAGCCAGTCCACGGCCTCCAGCGGCGAGCCGATGTCCCACAGGTCCAGGCCCTCCGGCAGCGGATCAACCGACTGTGGCAGCCGGCGCTCCGGGAACGGGATGAGGTGCGGCACGGCCCGCTCCCGGTAGTAGCGCACCGCGATCTCGTGGTCGTCCAGCTTCAGGCCCAGCGCCTTGAGAATCTGGCCGAACTCGAACGGCTCGCGCGCCTGGCCGGGTGCCCCGCCCTTCCGGGCGCTGGCCGAGGCTTCCCCCGGCCCATCCGCCCCGGGCGCCTCCACCTCCAGGCCGGACAGCTCCGGGTCGTACGCCGGATGGAGGGCGCCCTCCTTTTCGCCGGCCTCGATCTCGGTCAGGCCGCTCGGGAAGCCGCCGCGCCCGGCCTGCTCCATGTCGCGCCAGCGCGCCGACCAGCGCGCGGACTGGCTCTTCTCGTCCAGCAGGTACGGCAGGCATAGGGCCGCAAACTTGCCGGAGCCGTCCAGCCAGTCGCGGGCGTAGTGGCGCACCAGCCGCGCGCCGAGCTGAGCGTCGCCTTCCAGCTGGTCATCCTGAAACGCGCCGGCCAGGGAGCCGCGCGTCCGGCTCCACAGGATTTCGTACGTCCGCATGTACAACTGCCACAACCGGTCGGAGGCGCCGGTCCCCAGCGCCTGGTAGACCTCGGCCATGCGCAGGCCGTGGCTGCGCTGCAGACGGTCGTTGATGAGCAGGTCGGCGTACAGATTGCTCACCATCCCGGCCAGGTGTTCTTTGGTGGGCAGCGCCCAGCGCATGCGCGCGATCAGGCGGGCGTTGTCGGTCAGGTCCGCCGGGCAATAGACATGATGGCCGATCTCGTGCGCCAGGATCTCACGCGCGAACCCGGCCACCTTCAATTCATGGGCCATCTTCAGGCTGACGACGACCGCGTGGTCGTCCAGCCGGATCATGGCGAACGACTGCGCCAGGCCCTCGCGTTGGGCGTCCTCGTCCGTGAAGCACCAGCGCGGCTCGCTGAGCTTGGTGAAGCGGCTCCAGCAGGCCAGGGCCGCCGGCCACTCGGCCAGCCACTGCTCGCGGAGCTCATCCAGATCAGGCATGGCGGTTGAACCGTGAAGAGGATCGCCAGGGAGCCCTTTGCGCCGGCTGCGCGCCCTTCGCGTCTTTGCGGTGAAAACTCATGCCACCGCGACCAGAAATATGGAATGGGACAACGCCGTCGTCACCGCCAGCGTCGTCGCGTTGCCGGCGTGGCTCGTCGGCTCGGCCAGCTCGGCAAAGCGTTTGCTCCGGCCCGCGGCCCTGACGACGCCGTCCTTGCCCAGTGTGAACGGCGACGGCGCGCTGGTCGTCGGCACGCCGGACATCCGATGGAAGGTCGCCCCGCAGGCGTCGGCCGTCAACAGCCAGGAGTCCTCGCCGTCGCTCACCAGGAAGTATTCGCCGGCGGCGGCCACAATCGGCGGACGCAAGAAAAGCCCGCCGAACCCGCGAAAGGCGCCCGGCCGGGCGACGATGGAGAGGGAACGCGGGCCGGGGGACGAGTGACCGAAACGATCCGGCGCAAGCCAGGGGTCCGCGGCCAGCGCCTCGATCAGGCTCTCCAGCGGTTCGGGTTCGGCCGGCAACCCCAGAGCGATCCGGGCGAGGGGCGGAGGCAGGCGCTGGCACAGGTCGAGCGCGCCGGCGCGATAGTGCGCCATGCCCGCGCGCCAGGCCGCCACCTGGCCGGCTGTGAGCAGCGTCTCGGCGTCCGGGCAGTGATCGGCCAGCGCCGACATCCGGCCCAGCCACGCCTCGGGGCGCGCGCCCGACGTGTTCGCGAGGTTGTAGAGCGCGTTGGTGACCGCGCCGGCTACGGCGCGGGGCGCCTCGGCCAGGAACCGGCCCAGACGCGGGAGCAGCGCCGTCCACCCGGCCGCCACCGGCGCTGATCGGGCCGCCGGTCCGAGCAGGTCCTGGCCGGTCAGGTCGAGCGCCAGGTCATACAACGCCTCGGCCGCCTGGGTGGTCCGGTCCGGCGCGGCCGCATGCACCGCCTCCACGATAGGCGCCACCACGACCACCAGCACATCGCGGAAAGCCGCCGGGTCCAGGTGTGGGCGCTCCCACCTGGCCTCCGCGAACTTCGCGTTGAAGCGGCTGCGGTTGTTCTCCAGTTCCCGGGCGAAGGGTCCGGTGAGGGCCGCGGCCATACTGTCACCGGGATTTCAGCCAGCGCCGGTAGTTGGTGTAGCGCTGGTGCAGATACTTGAGCTTCAACAGGTCGTCGTACACATGCCCGTAGAGTTTGCGCCCGCCGCTCCACTGGCCGATCAGGCGCTCGATCTTCACCAGCCGGCTCCGCACCTCGGCCTCGCCCAGACCCTCCAGGCCCGCCTCGAACTCGGCCTGCAGGGCGGCCACCGGGTCGTCGCGGTCCAGGTCCAGGCGGTCATACTCGGCGCAGGCCAGGTCGAACAGCCTGCGGATCCAGCCGATGCGGTCCGCCCGGTACACGCCGTGGCCGGGCTGCTCGAAGAACGGCGCATCCAGGTCCGGCGTCAGCTTGTCGTGCAGGACAAAGGGGATGATCTGGCGCAGGTCTTCCAGTTCCACCAACCGGTTGCCGCGGAAGTAGGCCAGCGCCTTGGCGAAGATCAGCACCGTCATCAGCGCCCGGACGGAGAGGCCGTTCCGGGTCTGGGCCCCCAGGTCCTTAAGCTTGTCCTTGCCCGTCTCGGCCGAGGCCAGGGCGCGCCAGTCGGCGCCGGCCAGCTTGGCCGTGTCCTTCGTCTTATACTCCAACTGCTCGGCAGCCGGCTCGAAGAATTCAAACTGGCTGGCGAAGAATTCCAGCCGCCGGCGCACTTCCGCGGGCAGCGCCACGGCCAGGATCTCGGCGTACATGGCGTCCCAATCGGCCTGGCTGAAGACCAGCTGCAGCGGGACGAGTTCCTCCGGCCGCAGCCCCTGCTCGATGCGGTCGAGCAAGACCTTCAGGAAGCGGGTGTTGAAGGCCAGCGCGCGGACGACGATGTCGATCCGGTCGCGCAGGGCCTCGATCACCTGGTAGGTGCCGCCGCCCAGGTCATCGTTGGCCGTCAGGTACCAGGCCGATTCCGGCGCCTCGTAAATCTGGTCCAGCACCTCGGCGTAGTTGTCGGCCATCAGCGTCAGCAGCGCGCTCTGCGTGCGGGTCGGGATGCGGTTGTACTCATCGATGATCTTGACCCGCATCCCCAGCCACTTGCGCCAGGCGATGCGCACGCTGTCCATGCTCTGCGCCCCCACCAGATCGGCCGGCAGCGGGTTGCCCAGCAGATCGGCGATGGTCATCTGCGGCTGGCCGTGCTGCATGCCGCGCCGGACGTCGCGCAGGGAGTAGCCGGCCAGCACCGCCATGAGGATGGCGCTGGCGGTCTTGCCGCGCCCCGGGCCGCCCACCAGCAGACAGCGGCGGCGCACGGCGAAATTCAGGAGCGGCAGCAGCACGAAACTGGAGTAGCTCTGGCCGGACGGCAGGGTGAAGCGCGACTGGCTGTCGCCGACGACAAAGGACGCGTTCGGGCCGTCGTTGTACTCGATATCGTAGTGCGGGCTGATGATCGCGTTGTTGACGATCCAGAAATAGGCCTGGCGCAACTTCTCGTCGTAGGGCGCCTCCGGGGCGGTCCCCGGGCGCTCCACCGCCGCCGGCCCCTGGTACAGGTCGGCGACATCAAAGCGCTTCACCGGCGGGGCGGCGTGCGGGTTGGTGGGGGCGGCCGAGACGTGCTGGAGCTTGGGCATAAGCGGCGGCGTTATCGCCGAAGTGTAACCGGGATTGCGGCGGCGTCAACCGGGCCTGGCAGAAACGGGTTAGATGTCACCCCGGAGCTCAGGTCAAACGGCCTTGACGCTCGGCGCAGCCGCATGCTACCCTGCCTCCATGCCCTTCCGCAACAACGTCACGCGCTGGCTGGAGGCCCGCGGCATCGCCTATACCGTCCACGAGTTCCCGGCCGAAAAGTATTCGGCGGAAGAGACCGCCGCCCTGCTCGGCGCGCCGGAGGACCACGTCTACAAGACCCTGGTGGTGCTGCGCGAGGACAAGGGCAAGAAGCCCATCCTGGTGATGGCGCCGGCCGGGCGCGAGATCAGTCTGAAGACGCTGGCCGCCTCCCTGGGGGAGAAGAAGAAACTGCGCATGGCCACGCAGGCCGAGGCGGAGGCCCTCACCCGCCTCCAGGTCGGCGGCATATCGGCGCTGGCGCTGTTGAACAAAGGCTTTGAAATCTGCCTGGACCGGGCGGCGCTTGGCCTGACCCATCTCCATCTCAGCGCCGGCCAGCGCGGCGCAAACTTGCGCTTGCAGGTGACCGATCTGATCGCGGCGACTCACGCTCGGCTGGTGGACACAGTTTAGGTGCCTATGACAGACACTCGTCAACTGGTGGAGGCGTTGTACCATCCCGAGGAGCGCCGCCGCGAGGAGGCCGTGGCCGGCCTGCGCGCCGCCGGCGCCGCCGCGCTGGAACCGCTGATCGCCGTGCTCAGCCGGCAGTTCGTCTGGCCCAGGCCGAGACGGGTCACCGGTCTCCTCGGCCTGGGACCGAACCCGGCCGAGTTGGAGCGGGAGGCGCGCCGCCGGGCGGCCGGCCTCCTGGGTGAGCTGGACGATCCGCGCGCCGCCGACGCGTTGCTGGCGGCGACTCGCGATCCGGAGGAACTGGTGCGGCATAGCGCGGCGCTGGCGCTCGGCAAGCGCCCGGAGGCGCGCGCCGTGGAACCGCTGTTGGAGGCGCTCGGCAGCTTCAACGCCGACATTCGCGCCGACGCCGCCGAGGCGTTGGGGCGGCAGGGCGACCGGCGGGCCGTGGACGCCTTGATCCGCGTCATGCAGGTGGACGGCCAGCCGGGGCCGCGCTGGATGGCCATGCGCGCCCTCGGCCAGCTCGGCGACCGGCGGGCCGTTCAGCCCATCCTCCATGTGATGGAGGCGTTGCTGACGCTGCCCGCCGTCGATTGGGCGCCGCCCAACCGCCACGGTTACGAGGACGACGAACCCGTCCAGGTCGTCTGGACCACCTGCACGACTGCGCTCGAAGTATTGGAAAAACTCGGCGATCCGGCCGCCCTGCCGGCGATAGAGCGCCTGGCGAGCGAAGCCCCGGCCCGCTCCATCGCCACCCGCGCCGCGCGCACGGCCGAGCGCCTGCGCCAGAAGACCGGCTGACCCCTGCCCCGCCGGGCGTGCGCGCCCCCCAACGCAGCGACCCGCTCAGGGCCAACGCCCCTCCGGCGCGGGTCGGACGCAACTCAAGACGGCCTCGGCCTCAGGCGAACGCGGCCGCTTCCCAGCGCCCGCTGGCCGCCGAGCGCGCGACGGCGTCGATGACGCGTTGTGCGGCCAGGCCCTCGGCGAAGCTCGGCGCCGGACTGGGGCCGGGAGCGTCCAGCGCCGCGAAGAACGGGTCCGTCACCGCGCGATAGATCGCCGGGAACGTCTCCTGGCCCGCGAACCCATCCGTCAGCGCCGCCGGGATCGGGATCGGCTCGAGGTCGTAAGCGCCTGCCCGCGCCCCCCAGATCCGGCCGATGTGCGCCCACGGCTGGTCATACTCGTACACCAGGACGCCCCGGTCGCCGTACAACTCGAAGCGCTGATAATTGTGCCGACCCGGCGCCACGCGCGAGAGCTGGAGCGTGGCCTGGCCGCCGCCCTCAAACTCCAGCGCGCAGGCGGTCGCATCGTCGGTCTCGACGCGCACCCGCACGCCGTCGCGCTGGCGCTCGCCGATGAAGGTCTGCAGGCTGCCGGCCGCCCGCGCCACCGGCCCAAACCACCATTGCAGCAGGTCGATGACGTGCGCGCCCAGGTCGTGCAGGACGCCGCTGCCGCCCTCGGCCCGGATGGTCTTCCAGCTGGCCGGCCGCGCCGGGTCCAGCCAGGAGGCGTGCAGATAGCACCCCTGGACATGATGCAACCGGCCTAAATAACCCTCGTCAATCAGGGTCTTGAGGTAGCGCGTCGCGGGCAGGCCGCGATAGGTGAGGAAAGTGAGGTGGCGGCGGCCAAGCGCCTCCGCCTGCGCCAGCATCTGGGCCGCCTCGCCGGCGTCCAGCGCCAGGGGCTTCTCGCAGATGACATGCGCGCCGGCCTCCAGCGCCGCCCGGGCCATCGGCGCGTGCGTATGGTTAGGCGTGGCAATCACCACCACCTCGGGGCGGACCTCCGCCAGCAGCTGGCGGTAATCCGTAAAAGTCCGCGGGATCCGGTATTTGCCCGCCAGCGCGGCCAGGCGCTCCGGGTTGCGCCCGCACAGCGCCGCCACCTCCACGTCGCCGCGGGCCTGCAGCCCCGGCAGGTGTGCGCTGTCGGCCCACCCGCTGGTGCCGATGACGGCCGCGCGCACCTGAGCCGGCGCCGTCATCGCTCCGCCTCCAGCGCCGAACCGAGCAGCGTCGCCACGGTCGCCGTCGCCGCGGCCTCTTCCGGCGAGATCGGATGCAACGACTCGACGTTGAGCACGCCGACCACTTCTCCACCCACCCGGATCGGCGTCGCCAGCTCGGCCACGACCGCCGCCCCCGGCAGCGGCCGGTAATCCGGGTCCTGGCGGACATCCGGCACCAACACCTGCCGGCCGGAGCGCAGGGCGCGTCCGACAACGCCGTCGCCCGCCGGTTGCCGGTATCGGTCAACGGCGTCCGGGAGGCCGGGATAATTGGAGGCCCGCAGGACGAGCCAGGCGGGCTGCGCCGGGTCGAGCAGCAGCACACCGACGTCGATGAAATCAAACGCCTCGCCCAGCGCCCGGACGATTTGGGCCATCAGGTCGTGGGGGGTCAGACGGGCGGCGATCAGATGCTGCACCATCTCGATGATCGAATGCGTTTCCGGCGTCGTCATACCCTGCGCTCGTTCCCGTTTCATTCAATCAACATCGCGTCGCCAAATGAATAGAACCGGTAGCCCTCGCGCTTGGCGACCTCGTAGGCCGCCAGCACGTTCTCGCGCCCGGCCAGCGCCGAGACCAGCATGAGCAGTGTGGTGCGCGGCAGGTGAAAATTGGTGATCAGGCCGTCCACGACGCGGAAAACGTGGCCGGGCTGAATAAAGAGCTGCACCGTATCCTGAAAGGCCGCCACGGCCCGTCCTTCCGGCGCGCGTTCCGCCGCCGCCTCCAGCGTCCGCACGGCCGTTGTGCCGACCGCGATCACGCGCCGGCCGTCGTGTTTGGCGGCGTTGACCAGGGCGGCGGCGGCCTCCGTGACCTCGCACCACTCGCCATGTAAGGTCCGCGCCCGCACCTGCTCGTCCGTCACCGGGGCGAAGGTGTCCAGGCCGATGTGCAGCGTGACGAACGCCAGCTGCACCCCCTGCGCCTGGAGCGCCGCCAGCAGCGCCGGCGTGAAGTGCAGGCCGGCGGTGGGCGCAGCGGCCGATCCCGGGTTCTCGGCGTAGACGGTCTGGTAACGTTCGGGGTCCGCCAGCGGAGTATGAATGTACGGCGGCAACGGCACATGCCCCACCCGGTCGAGCAGCGGCGTGATCGGCTGCGAGAACTGCATCACGCGCCGCGGCCCATCCAGCACGTCCATCACCACCGCGCGCAGGTCCGGCCAGCCTTCTACCTCCAGCACCGAGCCGAGATGGATGTGTTTGCCGCCGACGATCACCTCCCAGGTCAACGGGGCCAGGCGTTTGAGCATCAGGATCTCGGCGTGGCCGCCGGAGCGGGCTTTGCGCGCCGCCAGCCGGGCGGGCAGCACGCGCGTGTCGTTGAAGACCAGGAGGTCGCCGGCGCGCAACCACTGGCCGAGGTCGCGGAAGATATGGTGACTCACCGCGCCGGTCCGGCGGTCCAGCCGGAGCAGCCGCGACGCGTCGCGCGGCTCGACCGGCGTCTGCGCGATAAAGGCCTCGGGCAGATCGTAGTCGAAATCGGCCAGGCTCATGCCTCGTCGACCGTCGGCCGGGCCGGTCTGTCCTTCAGCCCGAACCAGAGCGCCGCCTGCAGGGCGGCCAGCGTCGCCAGGCCGCCCGCCGCCACCACACAATTCAGCGTCTGCTGGATGAGGTCGCCGGACACCGGATCATAGTCGTTGAACTGGTTCGCGCCGCGGGCATAGAAGCCGGCCAGGTAGAACGCGAAGCGCGCCAGGCTGGAGAGGGCGCGCACGCCGAACGCGCCGATGACCAGCGCCGCGATCCAGTCGCGCCGGCGCAGGAACAGGGCGACGCCCACGCCGACGCCGACCAGGTCCATCAGCGCGATGGGGACTACGGGCCAGTTCGAGAGCAGGACGAAGAAGTAGGCGGGCATGCTGCCCTCAGCGGTTCTGGAAGAGCCGCCCGATCAGGTTGATCAGCAGCGTCAGGCCCAGGCTCACCAGGAGCGAGGACGTGATCGGGATGTAGAGCGAGAAGCCGTCACGCTCGATGCGGAGATCGCCGGGCAGCCGGCCCAGCGGCAGCCCGAAGCGGCCCGCCAGCCAGACCGCGCCGCCGGCCACAGCCAGCGCCAGGCCGGCGAAAAAGAGCCATTTGCCGAGGGTCGTCAGGTCAGGCATAAGACAATCAGACGAAGAACAACGAACGGGAGACGGCAGCCGGCTCCGGTCGCCCGTCCTTCGCCTGCCCTCAAATCAATTTCGGCTGTTCGCCGTTCTCTGGCGGCGTCAGCCCCAGGTGGGCATAGGCGGCGCGCGTCGCCGTGCGGCCGCGCGGCGTCCGGTCCAGGAACCCCTGCTGGAGCAGGTAAGGCTCGACCACGTCCATAATCGTGTCGGCCTCCTCGCTGATGGCGGCGGCGATGGTCTCCAGGCCGACCGGCCCGCCGTTGTATTTTTCGATGATCGTGCGCAGGACGCGCCGGTCGATCTCGTCCAGGCCGAGCGGGTCCACCTCCAGCAGGTCCAGCGCGGCCCGGCCGACCTCCAGCGTGATCGTCCCGGCGGCCCGCACCTGGGCGAAGTCGCGCACGCGCTTGAGCAGACGCAGGGCCACGCGCGGCGTGCCGCGCGCCCGGCGCGCGATCTCGGCCACGCCGTCCGGGTCGGCCGGCACCGTCAGCAGGCGCGCGGCCCGGGCCACAATCGCCTCCATCGCCGCCTGGTCGTAATAGTCCAGGCGGAAGACCGCGCCGAAGCGGGCGCGCAGCGGGGCGGTGAGCAGCGCCAGGCGCGTGGTGGCGCCGACGACCGAGAACTTGGGCAGGCTGAGCCGGATGCTGCGCGCGCTCGGCCCTTTGCCGATGACGATGTCGAGCGCGAAGTCCTCCATAGCCGGATAGAGCACTTCTTCCACAGCGCGGCCCAGCCGGTGGACTTCGTCGATGAACAGGATGTCGCCGGCGCGCAGGTTGGTGAGGATGGCCGCCAGGTCGCCGGCGCGCTCGATGGCCGGCCCGGCCGTCACCTTGACGTTGACGCCCATCTCGTTGCCCAGGACCTGGGCCAGGGTGGTCTTGCCGAGCCCGGGCGGGCCGTAGAACAGCACGTGGTCCAGGGCCTCGCCGCGCTTCCGGGCCGCCTCGATCAGGATCTGCAGGTTCTCGCGGACCTTGTCCTGCCCGACCATGTCGGCCAGGCGCTTGGGGCGCAGGGCGTGGTCGGCCTGATCTTCCGGCTTGCGCTGCGGCGACAGCAAGCGCTCATCAGTTCCAGACATGCCGGGGATTATATAGCAATTGGCCCCGCCGGCGGCCGATGGCGTCCGGCGGAGTCTTCATCTACAATGGCCCTATCTCACCCCCGGAGCACGCCATGCCCGAGAACGTCTTCCCCTCGCGCCATCCCCTGGTGGCGCATAAGCTCGCCCTGCTGCGCAGCGTTGAGACCAAGCCCAAGAAGTTCCGTGAATTGGTGCGCGAGATCAGCATCCTGCTGGCCTACGAAGCCACCACCGACCTGCAGCTTCAACCGATCCCGGTCACCACGCCGATGGGCCAGACGGCCGGCCACACCCTGCAACAGGACATCGGCCTGGTGCCCATCCTGCGCGCCGGGCTGGGCATGGTCGAGGGCATCTGGGAGATGATCCCGGGCGCCGAAGTCTGGCACATCGGCTTGAAGCGCGACGAGCGCACGCTGGAGCCGATGCAGTATTACGCCAACAAACCGGTCGAGCCGCGCGTGCAGTTGTGCCTGATCCTGGACCCGATGCTGGCCACCGGCGGCTCGGCCTCGGCCGCCTGCGCGCTGCTCAAAAGCTGGGGCGTGCGCCGCATCAAGTACATCGGCCTGATCGCGGCGCCGGAGGGCCTCCGGCGCCTGCAGACCGACCACCCGGACGTCCCCATCCACGTCGGCGCCGTGGACGACCACCTGAACGACATCGGCTACATCGTGCCCGGCCTGGGCGACGCCGGCGACCGGCAGTTCGGGACCGGCTGATCTGACGAAAGACGGAGGACCGCCGACGACAGCGAGCCGGCCGCGGCCGGGTTCGTCGCTCGCCCTCCGTCCGCCGTCCCAAATGGAATTCCTCGTCCTCATCACCGCCGCCCTGCTATCGGCGGCCGGCACCTTCATCGCCATGCGGGCCGGCGAGCGCCTGGGCCTGGTGCAGGCCCCGGGGGGGCGCCGCCGGCACACGCGCCCGCTCTCGCGGCTGGGCGGCCTGGGCCTGTTCGCAGGCTTCTTCCTGACCGGGTTGGGGCTGTACCTGTTCGGCCCGCGCCCCGCCGATCAGAACCTGCACCTGCCATTGCTCGGCGTGCTGGCGGGCGCGGCCTGCGCCGCCCTGGCCGGCCTGGCCGATGACCGTTTCGAGCTCAAGGCCGCGCCCCAGTTCGCGGCCCAGGCGCTGACGGCGGTCGTGGCGATCCTGACCGACGTGTTCATCGGCGAGGTGACGCTGCCGTTCTTCGGCCCCTGGCGGATCCCGCTGGTCATCGCCTATCCGTTGACCCTCTTCTGGGTGATGGGCATGCTGAACACCGTCAACTGGCTGGATGGCCTGGACGGGCTGGCCGCCGGCGTCGGCGCGATCGCGGCGGTGTTCTTTGCCCTGCACTCTCAGAAGCTCGGCCAACCCGAGGTCGCGCTCTACTCGCTGGCGCTGGCCGGCGCCTGCCTGGGTTTCCTGG
The DNA here is from genome assembly GCA_034434015.1 of Anaerolineales bacterium. GTDB lineage: Bacteria > Chloroflexota > Anaerolineae > Anaerolineales > UBA6663 > SpSt-583. The sequence goes on along the minus strand of DAOUAB010000189.1, from coordinate 20,875 downwards.
TCTTCAACTTTCACCCGGCGCGCGTCTTCCTGGGATCGGCCGGCGCCATGACGCTCGGCTTCGCGCTCGCCGCCCTGTCCATCATCGCGCCGGCCCGGGTGATGACGGCGCTGCTCGTCCTGCTCATCCCGATCGCGGACGTGGCCTTCCTGATCGTGGACCGCTGGCGGCGCGGACGCTCGCCGCTGCAGGGCGACCGCGCGCACCTGCATTTCCGCCTGGCCGACCTGGGCGCCTCGCAGCGCCAGATCGTGCTCGGCTACTGGGCGATGTGCGGGCTGTACGGCGCGGCGGCGCTGCTGATCGAATCGCGCGAACTCAAGCTGGCGGCCTTCATCGCCATCGCCGTCATCGTGCTCGGCCTGCTGCTGGCGCTGCGGCCCAAGACCGCCGTCTGAGCGCTTCGACTCTGCCGTCCATGCAACGCCTGCGCCTGACCTTCGCCAAGACCGCGGCCATGCAGTACACCGGCCACCTGGACACGCACCTGGCCTGGGAGCGCACCTTCCGGCGCGCGCGCCTGCCGCTGGCGTACTCGCAGGGCTTTCACCCGCAACCCAAAATCCAGCTCGCCGCCGCCCTGCCCCTCGGCTTCACGGCCAGCGCGGAGGTGGCCGACATCTGGCTGGAGAAAGCGCTCCCGCTGGACGAGGTGCGCGCCGCCCTCGAGCCGGCCATGCCGCCCGGCCTCGGCCTGGTCGAGGTGGCCGAGGCGCCGCTGGACGCACCCGCGCTGCAGACGCGGGTGCGCGCCGCCCGCTATCGCGTCACCCTCACCAGCCCTCTGCCCCCGGAAACGGTGGACGCGCGCGTGGCCGACCTCCTGGACCGGGCCGAGATCAGGCGCGTGCGCCGCGACAAGGCCTACGACCTGCGGCCGCTGATCGAGAAACTGGAACGGCTGCGCTCGGCCGGCGACGTTCATCTCCTGGACATGCAGCTCGTGGCACGCGAGGGCGCCACCGGCCGCCCGGAGGAGGTCGTCGCGGCCCTGGGGTTCCCGCCCGACGAGGCGCGTTACCACCGTGAGCGGCTGGAGTGGGCAGATCCGGCCTGACCCAAGGCGTTTCGTTTTACGTTGACAAACCCGGCGGGGCTGGCTATAATTTCCTTCCGTTGCCCCGGGGCTACATGGCCGGGGCAACACCATGTAGAACGCCCGGATATATGGGCGTCCAAGATTCCCCGCCGGCCTGGCCCCAGCGCCAACGTCCGGGCGCGGCGGCGAAGCGAAGATTGGAGACACCGGACATGAAGTACGCCATCGTGCAGAGCGGCGGGAACCAGTACCGCTGCGAAGAAGGCGCGACGGTGGAGGTGCAGCGCCTCCACGTCGAACCGGGCAGCGATTACGCCTTCAAGGAAGTGCTGCTCATCTCGGACGGCGCCGCCGTCCAGGTCGGCGCCCCGCATGTGGCCGGGGCGCAGGTGAAGGCCACCGTGCTGGGCGAGGTCAAGGGCGAGAAGACCTTCTCCTTCCGCTACAAACCCAAGGAACGCCAGCGCAAGCGCCGCGGCCACCGGCAGATCTACACCCGGCTGAAGATTGAGTCGATCGAAGGGTAACGGACATGGCTCACAAAAAAGGCGGCGGCTCCAGCCGCAACGGTCGTGACAGCAACTCGCAGCGCCTGGGCGTCAAGAAATACGGCGGCGAGGCCGTGCGCTCCGGCCACATCCTGGTCCGCCAGCGCGGCTCGCGCATCCGGCCCGGCCAGAACGTGATGATCGGCAGGGACGATACGCTCTTTGCCGTGGCCGACGGCGTCGTCAAGTACGAGACCCTGCCCAGCGGCCAGAAACAGGTCAGTGTGTTGCCCAGCGAGGCGACGGCCGACGCGTAAACGCGCCGACCCGCCCGCCCGGCTGCTTCCCAGGAGTGGCGTGAGTCCCGGCCCCGGATCACGCCATCGAAGGAGCAGAAGCGACGCGACGGGGCTCGAGGCCAATATGAAAGAAAAAATCCATCCCAAGTACTTCGCCAACGCCAAGGTGATCTGCGCCTGCGGCAACACCTGGACCACCGGCTCCACCAAAGAAGTCATCCACACCGACGTCTGCTCCAAGTGCCACCCGTTCTTCACCGGCGAGCAGCGCATCGTGGACACCGAAGGCCAGGTGGACCGCTTCTACAAGAAACTCGAGGCGCGCACCCAGTTCCAGCAGGCCCAGGCCGCGCGCGACGCCGCCCGGTCGTCGCTCGACCAGGCCGTGTCCACGCTGGGCCTAGACGAGCGCGTGGTGAAGGTCCTGGCCGCCGCCGAGTTGAACACCGTCACCCAGGTGCTCGAACGCCTGGCCGCCGGCGACGAGGCCATGCTGGCGATCGACGGCATGGGCCGCAAGAACCTGATCGACCTGAAGAAGCGCCTGCGCGCGCGCGGCTTCCTCAAGGAGGAGGAAGGCGCCGAGGCGACCGAAGCCGCCGCCTGACACAGACCGCCCGCTTGCCCCAGGGCAGACGCCTCGCCGCGTCTGCCCTTTTCTTTTCCAGGTAAAATACCGGTCTATGAAACATTCCCACGGCTCCATCGAGATCGTCACCGGCTCCATGTTCAGCGGCAAGACCGAGGAGCTCATCCGCCGCCTGCGCCGCGCCCGCATCGCCCGGCAGAGCATCCAGGTCTTCAAGCCCATGATCGACACGCGCTACGCCGCCGAGAAGGTGAAATCCCACGCCGGCAGCGAGTTCGAGGCCACGCCCACCGCCCAGGCCGCCGACATCCTCGCCCAGGTCCGCCCCGACACCACCGTGGTCGCCCTGGACGAGGCCCAGTTCTTCGGCCCCGAGGTGGTGGACGTCTGCCGCGCGCTGGCCGCCCGCGGCGTGCGCGTCATCATCGCCGGGCTCGACCAGGATTTCCGCGGCGAGCCGTTCGGCTCCATGCCGCAGTTGTTCTCGCTGGCCGAGCACGTGGATAAGCTGCACGCCATCTGCGCCGTGTGCGGCGGCGAGGCCTCGCGCACCCAGCGCCTGATCAACGGCGAGCCGGCCCAGTACGACGACCCCGTGGTCGTCGTCGGCGCCAGCGAGCTGTACGAGGCGCGCTGCCGCGAGCACCATATCGTCCCGCGCCGCGCCGTCTCCGCCCCGGCCAAGGCGCCCGGCGCCCCGCCGCCCGCCGGCCAGCCCGAGATGCTGGCCGGCATCCTGATCAGCGAGGAGCAGCTCCAGGCGCGCATCCGCGAGCTGGGCGCGGCCGTCAGCCGCGACTACGCGGGCGAGAAGCTGCTGCTCCTGTGCATCCTGCGCGGCGGCATCATGTTCCTGACCGACCTCATGCGCCATCTGACGGTCCTGCACACGCTGGACTTCATGGCGATCTCCTCGTACGATCCCGGCGTCCGCAAGTCCTCCGGCCAGGTGCGCATCGCGCTGGACGTCAGCCAGAACATCGAGGGCCGCCACGTGCTGATCGTCGAGGACATCGTGGACACCGGCCACACCATCGCGGCCGTCATCGAACTGCTGGCCACGCGCCGCCCGGCGTCGCTCAAGATCTGCACGCTCCTGGACAAGGCCGAGCGCCGCGAGGTGCCGGTGCCCATCGACTACGTCGGCTTCACCATCCCCAACCACTTCGTGGTCGGCTACGGCCTGGACGTGGACGAATACTACCGCCACCTGCCCTACATCGGCATCGTCAAAGAGGGCTTCAGCCTGGACGGTTGAGGCGGCGCCGATGGCGATCCCGGAGGAACTCCAGCCCTACGCCGGCCGCTGGGTGGCGTTCGTGCAGGACCGCGTCGCCGGCGTCGGCGCCACCGCCGACGAGGCCCGCGCCAGCGCCCAGCTCGCCCGACCCAAGGAGCGCGCGCGCGTCGAGTTCGTGCCGGAGCCGTTCCCGCACGCGCTGCCCGAGATCGTCGCGCGCGTCTGCCAGGCATTGCCGGACCCCGGCCGCGTCTGGCTGGTGGGCGGCCCCGTGCGCGACCTGCTGCTCGGCCGCCGCTTTCACGACCTGGATTTCGCCGTGGACGGCGACGGCCTGGCCGCCGCCCGCCGGGCCGCCGAGGCGCTGGGCGCGGCCTTCTACCCGCTGGACGCCGAGCGCGGCGTGGGCCGCGTGGTGCTGCCCGGCAACGACGAGACGCTCACCCTGGACTTCGCCCGGCTGCGCGGGCCTGACCTGTACGCCGACCTGGCGGCGCGCGATTTCACGATCAACGCGCTGGCCGTGCCGCTCGCCGCGCCGGATGTCCTGATCGATCCCCTGCGCGGCGCCGCCGATCTGCGCGCCAAAATAATCCGCGTCTGCGCCCCGGCCGCCATCGCCGACGACCCGGTGCGCGCCATCCGCGCCGTGCGGCTGGCTGCGCAGCTCAACTTCCGGCTCGACCCGGCCACGCGCGCCGCCGTGAAAGCCGAGGCCGCCTCGCTGAACCGCGTCTCGGCGGAGCGCCAGCGGGACGAGTTCATCCGCTGCCTGGGCGGCCCCAACCCGGCCGGCGCCGTGCGCGCGCTGGACGCCGCCGGCCTGCTGGCCCAGATCGTGCCGGAGCTGGCCGCGCTCAAGGGCGTGGAGCAATCGCCGCCGCACACGCTGGATGTGTGGGAACACACGCTGGACGTCCTGGCGCGATTGACGGATATCCTCGCCGTCCTCAGACCGGTCCACGATGTGGACGCCGCCTCCGACCTGACGCTCGGCCTGCTGACCGTGCGCCTGGGCCGTTACCGGACCCAGATCAGCGCGCATCTGCGGCAGGCCGTCGGCGGCGACCGCCCGGCAGGCTGGCTCCTGATGCTGGCCGCCCTGCTGCACGACGCCGCCAAGCCGGCCACCCGCAGCGTGGATCCGGACGGGCGCATCCGGTTCTTCAACCATGAAAGCGAAGGCGCGACGCTCACGTCGCAGGTCCTGACGCGCCTGCGCTTCAGCGGCGACGAGATCAAACGCGCGCGCGCCATCGTAGCCGAGCACATGCGCCCGCGCCAGCTTTCGAAAGAAGCCGCCGCCCGGAACGGCGAGCCGAGCCGGCGGGCCGTCTACCGTTTCTGGCGCGACGCCGGCGCGGCGGGCGTCGAGATCGTGTTGCTGTCGCTGGCCGATTACCTGGGCAAGTTCGGCGGCGGGCCGCCGCCGCAGGACGAGTGGGCCGCGCACGTGGCCGGGTGCTTCAAACTGCTCGAGGCTTATTACGAACGGCGGGAGAGCCAGGTGGCGCCGCCGCCGCTCATCACAGGCGATGACCTGATGCGGGCGCTCGGCCTGTCGCCCGGGCCGCAGGTGGGGCGGCTGCTGGAGGCCGTGCGCGAGGCGCAGGCGACGGGCGAGGTCGCCGACCGCGAGGCCGCGCTCGACTACGCCAAACGAATGACGGGGCGTTCGTAACGGCGCGGCCTGTCGTTGGGGGGCGGCACGCCCGGCCGAGACGCGACGTGTCGCGCCTCTCTCACGGATATATTTCTGTCAGCACCGGTTCGTAGAACGCCCGGGTGCGGCCGAAGGGGCACGAGCAGCCGTCCGGCGGCAAGGCCGGCACAGCGTCCTTGGGATACGCGCCCTGGAGAGAGTGGCAGACCGGGCAGGCGTCGGCCGGGACGGAGACCCGGATCAGCGAGACGCGGTCGTTCTGGCGCAGGCGGTCGAGCGCGGTCATAAGTTCTTGAACAGTGGGCATGGCGGAGCAGAGTTTAATCGGTTCTGAAGAAACCCGCAAACAGCGACTATGACTTCTCCCCGCGTCTGTATCCTGTACACCGGCGGCACCATCGGCATGCGCAAGACCCCGGCCGGCTACGCCCCGGCGCCCGGCTACCTCGAGGCGCAGCTGGCCGCCATCAGCACCTTCCACAGCCCGGCCCTGCCCGCGTATGACCTCATCCAGTGCGACCCGCTGCTGGACTCAGCCAACATGGTTCCGGCCGATTGGGTGCGGATCGCGCGCGGCGTGGCCGACCGGTACGACGATTACGCCGGCTTCGTGGTCCTGCACGGCACCGACACCCTGGCCTACTCGGCCTCGGCCGTGTCTTTCCTGCTGGAGGACCTGGCCAAGCCGGTCGTCTTCACCGGCTCGCAGATCCCGCTGGACGAGGTGCGCAGCGACGCCGTCGACAACCTGGTGAATTCGCTGCTCCTCGCCGCCCATTCCCCCATCCCCGAAGTCTGCGTCTACTTCGGCCACCGCCTGCTGCGCGGCTGCCGGACCGTGAAAGTGAGCGGCAGCGGCCTGGACGCCTTCGACTCGCCCAACGCCCCGCCCCTGGGGGTCGGCGGCATCCGCATGGACATCCACTGGAACACGGTGCGCCCCCAGCCCACCCTCGGCCGCGGGCTGACCCTGACCCATCTCGGCGACCCGGTCGTGGGCGTGCTCAAAGTGTTCCCGGGGCTGACGGCCGGCATGGCGCGCGCCTTCCTCGAGCCGCCGGTGGCGGGCGTGGTGCTGGAGGCGTACGGCGTCGGCACGATGCCGGACCGCGACGAGGCGCTGCGCCAGGCCTTCGAGGCGGCCGCGGCGCGCGGCGTCGTCATCGTCGACTGCACGCAATGCCTCAAGGGGACCGTCACCCTGGACAGCTACTCGTCCGGGGCCTGGCTGCTGCCGGCCGGCGTCATCAGCGGCCACGACCTGACGACCGAGGCCGCGCTGGCCAAGCTGTACTACCTGCTCGGCAGCGGGCGTCCACTGGACGAGGTGAAGGCGCTCATGGAGACGGATTTGCGCGGGGAGATGACCGTAAGCTGAGAGGCGGCCCCATCCGCTGTCCGCTCACCCTCCAAACACCGCCAGCACGACGCGCGGGGTGACGAACGCCTCCAGCGCGGCGGCGGCCAGCAGCAGCGGCACGACCAGGCCGATCCCGACTTTAGCCCAATCTGCCAGGGCGATCAGCCAGCTGTCGCCCAGCGTCTTGCCGGGCGGCGGCGCGATGATGCTGGTGCCCAGGCGCAGGATAGACGCGCCGGCCAGCAGCGCGGCCGGCACCTCCAGGATGCCGTGCGGCAGGATGAAGGCCGCCAGGAAGAGCAGCGGGCTGATCCCGGCCAGCGCCATCTGCCCGGCGAAGAAGCCCACCAGGCCGAGGGGGATCATCAGCAGCACGATCGCCAGCACACCCCACGAGAAGGCGCCCACCGCCGACGCGATCGCCAGCGCGCGCACGTTGGTGACGAACACCCAGGCCGCGCCCAGCGGGGACATGAAACCAAACTGCGCCAGATTCTCTCCGACCCCCTCGAGCAGCTCGAACTCGCCTGAGCGCAAGGGCAGCGGGTAAGCCGGCGCCTGGCTGTAGCCGAAGGCGAACGCCGCGCCGAGCGCCAGGGCCATGACCACGAGCGGGCGCGCCAGCCGGCGCACGGCGGCCGGCATCTCACGCCGGTACCAGCCGAGCAGGCCCTGGCCGCGCCCCGCCCCGGCGAAGGCCGCCGCAAAGGTGAGCCAGCTCGCCCGCAGATTGATCTCGTCCAGGTCGCGCCCGAGCAGCTCCTCCCGGTTGAACAACTGCACGCCCATCCGCACCAGCACGAACAGGATCAACACCAGGCCGAGCAGCACCCACCACAGCACATCGTACTGGGCCCAGAACATGATCACGCTCTCGCCCTGCACCAGCAGGGCGAAGGGGATGACGATGAACGAAGCCAGCAGGTTGGCGGCCCGCACCGACGTCGTCTGGGAGGAGACCACCACCGCGCCGGCCACCATCACCAGCGCCTGGATCGTGGTCAGCGCCACGATTTGCACCAGCAAAATGGGCTCGGCGTACCACTGGATGGTGAGCGCCAGCCCGATCAGGTAAACGGCGATACCCAGGTAGCTCGAGAACAGCGGCGGGAGGGTGGCCGCCAGCATCTTGCCGATGTACAGCTCGGTGTCCGAAAGCGGCGAGGCCAGCAGCGGCTCCAGGCTGTGGCGCTCCTTCTCGCCCACGAAACTCTCCAGGGCGATGACCAGCGAGACCGAGATCGGGAAGAAGCCGACCACCATGAGCAGGAACGGGATCAGGCGCTCGCCGACGATGTCTGCGCCGAACTGGCCGACGAAGTCCAGGATCTGGCCGGCCGTGAAGTTCATGAGCAACGGAAAAAACAACGTCAGCGTGACCACCGGCGCGATAATGCGCCAGTCGCGGAGCTGGTCGCGGACTTCGCGCCGGGTGATGATCAGGGCGCGGCCGAGCATGTGACGGGTTTCGACCAGAGTCATATTTCCTGTACCACCTGCAAGTAAACGTCCTCCAGGCTGCGCGGGACCTCGGAGAGCGTCACCACCGGCACGCGCCGTTCCGCCAGGCGCTGGAGGAGCGCGGGGTTGGTGACGGTTGGATCGGCGGCCCGGTAACGGATCCAGTCCGGCCCGGCGGCCACCACCTCGATCAGGTCGGCCAAGTCGGCGACGACGCCATCCAGCGGCGCGGCGGCGCGCAGCTCCAGCAGGGCCGCGCCGAGCAGCTCGCGCTTGAGCGCGGCCGGCGTGCCGCAGGCGATGATGCGGCCCCGGCGGATGATGGCGATCTGGTCAGCCAGCGCCTCGGCCTCCGGCAGGTTGTGCGTGCACAGGATGATGGTCCGCTGCTCCGAGCGCAGTTGGGCGATGGCGTCCCGCACCAGGCGCGCCGACTGCGGGTCCATGGCTGAGGTCGGCTCATCCAGCAGCAGGACGGGCGGGTCGTGCAGCATGGACCGGATGAGGGCGAGCTTCTGGCGCATGCCCTTGGAGTACTCCCCCAGGCGCTTGCCGACGGCCTCGCGCATGCCGAACCGGTCGATCAGGTCCGCGGCGCGCGCCCGGCGCACAGCCGGCGGCAGGCCGTACAGTTCGCCGTAGAAATCCAGGTACTCCTCCGACTTCATGCGGAAGTACAGGCCGTGGTGCTCGGTCAGCACGCCGACGCTGCGGCGCACGGCCTCCGGCGCCTCCGTCACATCGTAGCCGGCCACGCGCGCCCAGCCGGAAGTGGGCCTGAGGATCGACATGAGCATCCGCACGGTCGTCGTTTTCCCGGCGCCGTTCGGGCCGAGCAGGGCCAGCACTTCGCCCGGCCGGACCGTCAGCGAGACGGCGTCCACGGCCAGGAATGCGTCGAATTGCTTGGTGAGCGCGTGCATCTCGATCATGGGTCGTCGCCCTTCCAGAAGTATATTATCATCAACGGCGTGAATCACTGGTTTGCCCGTCTGAGCCGCGCCGTCGCGCCGGCCGAGGCCACCCCCGTCCAACGCCGCAACTTCACCTACGTCCAGATCGACGCCATCGGCATCGGCATGTCGGCCGCGGCGGCCACGTTCCTGCCAGTCTTCCTGACGCGCCTGGGCGCCAGCAACGTCCAGGTCGGGCTGCTGACCGCCATGCCTTCGATCACGGGCCTGGCCCTGGGGGTGCTGGTCGGGCGCTTCCTGCAAAATCAGCGCCAGATCGTGCCCTGGTTCAGCCGGGCGCGTTTCCTGGCGATCTCGGCTTACGCAGTCACCGGCCTGGTGCCGTTCCTGGCGCCGGAGGCCTGGGTGATCCCCGTCATCCTGGCCATCTGGGCCGCCGTCACCCTGCCGCAGATCATGGTCAACGTCGGCTTCTCGGTGGTGATGAACGCCGTCGCCGGGCCGAAGCTGCGCTACGAGCTGTTGAGCCGCCGCTGGTCCATCCTCGGCCTGACCACGGCCGCGGCCGTGGCCGCCGCCGGCCAGGTGCTGGATCGCCTGGACTTCCCGGTCAACTACCAGTTGACGTTCCTGGCGCTCTCCGCCGGCGGCCTGATCAGCCTGACCTTCTCCAGCCGCATCCTCATCCCGGACACACCGCCCGCCGCGCCGGCGGCCGGCCAGGCCTGGCGGCGGCGTCTGCGCGACAGTGTGCGCGAGATCAGCCGGCACCCGGACTACGTGGCCTTCACGGCCAAGCGTTTCGTGTTCCTGTCCGGCCTCAGCCTGGGCCTGCCGCTGTTCCCATTGTATTTCGTGCGCGAGGCGCAGGCCTCCGACGCCTGGATCGGGTTCATCAACACGGCGCAGACCTTCGTCATGGTAGTGGGCTACTTCCTGTGGTCGCGCGCCTCCAAGCGGCGCGGCTCGCGCTTCGTGCTGGCCGGGACGACGTTCGGGCTGGCGCTGTACCCGGCGCTGGTGGCGGCCACCCACGACGTGCGCGTGATCGCGCTGCTGGCCGGCCTGGCCGGCATCTTTCAGGCCGGGTTGGACCTGGTGTTCTTCGACGAGCTGATGAAGACGGTGCCCCCGGAGCGGACCGCGATCTTCGTGGCGCTGGCCCAGAGCCTGCAATACCTTTCCGGCGTGGCGGCGCCGCTGGTCGGCACGGCGCTGGCCGACCAGATCGGCCTGGACGGCGCCCTGCTGGTCAGCGCGGCCCTGCGCGCGCTGGGCTGGGCCCTCTTCACGTTCACCCGCTCCGCCCCCGCCCTCCCGTAAGAGCGGACTGCGTCCACGCCCGCGCCCGCGCTGACCGGGCGAATACATCCGCGACAACAAAACAGGCGGACCGGCCTGATGGCTCGTTCCGCCTGATCATCGCCGCCCGCGAACGGTCGCCCTCAGCGATCGGCCGCAGCTTCCTCAGGCTGTGAGGCGGACGATTCGATGGCCTGCGCCTTGATCTCGTGCCGGCGCGGCCGGCGATGGCGCGCGGCCAGGGCCAGCAGCGCGCCGCCGGCCACGAGCAGCATCACGGTCTGGTTGGCGTTCAGGCCGAGAATCTGGGCGTTGTCCAGCCGGATGAAGTCGAGCAGGAAACGCAGCACCGGATACGCGATCAGGTAGATGAAGAAGAGATCGCCCTTGCGCAGGCGGTCGGCGTAGCGCCGGCCGACATACAGCAGGCCCAGGCAGATCAGCAACGTCCCGATGGACTCATACAAGAACAGCGGGTGGAAGCGCAGGGCCGGATCGGTGTAGCCCGGCAGCCGGTAGGGGGCGTCGATGGTCAATCCCCAGGGCAAGGTGGTCGGCAAACCGTACAGTTCCTGGTTGACGAAATTCCCCCAACGCCCGATGGCCTGGCCGAGGGGCACCGCCGGCGCGGCGATGTCCAGCAGAGCCACAAAATCCAGCTTGACGGTTCGGGTAAACACGTAGATGCCCAGCAGGCCGCCCAGGATGGCGCCGGGGATGCCCAGGCCGCCGTTCCAGACGGTGAGGATCTCGATGGGGTGCTCCAGATAGTATTGCGTGGTCAGGCCTTGCGCCACCATGCTGGGCGGCGGCGTGAAGACATGCCACAGCCGGGCGCCGACGATGCCGCCGACCAGGGCCCAGATCAGGCCATCCCAGACATGATCCGGGTTGATCCCGCGGCGCTGGGCCTCCAGCGCGGCCAGGTAGCCGGCGGCAAAAGCGCCGGCCACCAGGATCAAGCCATAGTAGCGCAGGTAAAACAGATCGCCAAAATGGATACCGAGTTGATCGAAGGTCATAGCCCACTCCCGCCACGCGGCGACGGATCAGAGACGGCGCGCCTGCTGGCGCACATGCCAGACGCGTTGCAGCGCGGTAACGTTGGCCAGGATCGCCACGATCCACAGCGCCAGCCACGGCAGGTTGAGCACCAGGGCCGGCGCCATCACCAGATAGCGTTCCATGCGCGTGAGCACGCCGACGTTGCAGTCGAAGCCGAGCGTCTCGGCCCGCGCCTTGGTGTACGAGACCATCACACTGCCCATGGTCGCCAGGAAAACCAGCAGGCTGTACAGGAGCGCCTGCGGGTGAGCGCTGCTCAGGTAGTAGAACAGCAGCCCCATAAAAATGAGCATCTCGCTCCAGCGGTCGGTGACCGAGTCGACGAAGGCGCCGAACCTGGTCGGCTGGCCGAGGCGCCGGGCCATGGCGCCGTCCAGGCCGTCGAACGGGCCGCCGATGAGGATGAACAGGCCGCCGGCCGTCATCGCCCCGCCGGCCACCAGCATCGCGCCGGCCACGTTCAGGCCCAGCCCGGCCAACGTCATCATGTTGGGCGTGACGCCCAGGCGGATGAAGAAATCGGCCAGCGGCTCGACCACCCCCTTGAAGCGGGCGCGCATCCAGTCGGTGGGGGTCAACGGCTTGGGATTGGGCTTGTCGGCGTGCATAGGCGGCTCCGGCGAGCAAGAGCGAGCCGTAAGGGCGAGTCGCGACTCGCCCTTACTTCCCCGCGATGAACTCTTCCGTCTTCCGCCGCGCCAGGTCGTCCGTGTACTGCTCCGGGGGCGTCTTCATGAAGTAGGCCGACGGCCCCTTGATCGCGCCGGCGATCCCGCGGTCCAGCGCCAGCTTGGCGCAGCGCACGGCGTCGATCACCACGCCGGCCGAGTTCGGGCTGTCCCAGACCTCCAGCTTGAGTTCCAGATTGAGCGGGACATTGCCGAAGGTGGTGCCCTCCATACGGATGTAGCACCACTTGCGGTCGCTCAACCAGGGCACATAGTCCGACGGGCCGACGTGCACGTTCTGCTCGTCGATCTCGAAGTCGAGTTGCGAGGTGACGGCGTTGGTCTTGGAGATCTTCTTGGACTCCAGCCGCTCGCGCTCGAGCATGTTGAAGAAATCGGTGTTGCCGCCGAAATTGAGCTGGTAGGTGCGGTCCAGCCGGACGCCGCGCTCGCGGAACAGGTTGGTCAGCACGCGGTGCGTGATGGTGGCGCCGACCTGGCTCTTGATGTCGTCGCCGATGATGGGCAGCCCGCGCTCCTCGAAGCGCTTCTGCCAGTAAGGCTGCGAGGCGATGAAGACCGGGATGCAGTTGACGAACGCGCAGCCGGCCTCCAGCACCTGCTCCACGTACCATTTGGTGGCCATCTCCGAGCCGACCGGCAGATAGCTGACGACGACATCGGTCTTGGTCTCGCGCAGGATGCGGACGATGTCGGCCGTCGGGCCGGGCGCCTTCTTCACCATCTGGCTCAGGTACTTGCCGATGCCGTCATGCGTCATGCCGCGCTCGACCGCGACGTTCAGCCGGGGCACATCCGCGAACTTGTACGTGTTGTTCGGATGGGCGAAGATCGCGTCCCCGAGGTCCAGGCCGACCTTGGTGTCCACCACGTCGAACGCGGCTGAGAACTCGATATCGCGGATGTGATACCCCCCCAGGTTGACGTGCATCAGGCCGGGCACATGATCGGTTTCCTTGGCGTTCCGGTAGAACTCGATGCCCTGCACCAGCGACGAGGCGCAATTGCCCACGCCGATGATCGCCACGCGCACTTTCTTGCTGCTTTTCTTTGCCACACAAGCCTCCAGAAGAGATACCGCTTCAGCTGAAGCGAAAAGATGGCCAGGGAGCGAACCCGTCTATTATACCGTCAGCCGAGCAACCGGATGCCGGCCACGCCGGCCGCCACCAGGACCGCGCCCAACACGCGGACGGGCGGACCCGGCTCCTTGAGCACCCAGACGCCCAGGGCGACGCCGAAGACCACGCTCACCTCGCGCACCGCGCCGGCGTAGCTGGCCGGCGTCCCGGCCTGGATCGCGTACAGCACGATCGCGTAAGCGGCCAGGGTGGTGAAGCCCGAGAGCGCGCTGCGCCAGCCGGTCAGACGCAACTCGCGCGCCAGGCGCGCGCGGCCCAGTTCGCGCAGGGCCAGCGGCGTGATCAGGGCCCAGGTCAGCCATAATGCCAGGTAGGTGTACAGGAACGGGTCGAGGTAGCGGATGCCGACGCGGTCCACGGCCGTGTAAAACGAGATGCACAACCCGGCGAGGAGCGCCCAGCGCGGCCCGGCCCGGCGCAGCGCGGCCAGCGGCGCGCGCCACGCGCTCAGGTTCGGCAGGTTGATGAGGTACAGGCCGGCCGCGATCAGCCCGATGCCGGCCAGGCCGCCCGGCCGCAGCTGTTCGCCCAGGAAAGCGGTCGCCCACAGCGCCAGGAAGACCGGCGCCGTGCCGCGCGCCAGGGGATAGACGACCGACAGGTCGGCGGATTGATAGGCCCGGGCGATGGCCAGGAAGTAGCCGGCCTCGAAGACGGCGCTGAGCGCCATGATCCCCCAGGCCGGCGGCGGGACCGGCTGCCAGCGCCAGATGGCCAGCGGCAGGAACAGCACGCCGCCCCAGGCCAGGACCCACCAGACGAAAGCGTTCCGATCCTCGGTCCGCTTAAGGGCGACATGGGCGACGACATGCAGGCCGGCCGAACCGAGGATCCACAGCAGGCTTTCGGTTGACACTGGCTGACGCTTTGGGTTGTGCTATAATCATGGGCGTTCACGCGTTGCCGCGTGAACACGGTTTCGGGGCGTGGCTCAGTTTGGCTAGAGCACTCGGTTCGGGACTGAGAGGCCGGCGGTTCAAATCCGCCCGCCCCGACAGAGTCGGACGACACAGTGTCGTCCTTACAGGCCGGAGTATAACACTCCGGCCTTGTTGTTTACGAACGACCGACAGGCGCCCACCCCGAGCCTGTCGAGGGAGGCGGGCCTCGGCCGCTCGGCAGGACCTCGGCGAGCCTCCGGCCTGCCCGGCTCACTCGTAGCGCAGCGCCTCCACCGGCTCCAGACCCGCGGCCCGCGTGGCCGGGTAGATGCCGAAGAACAGGCCGACCGCAATCGAGAAACCGGTCGCCATCACCAGCGAGTCCACGCTGACGACCGGCGCGATGGAGGAGCCACCCAACTGCACCCGGCCCACCAGGCTGGCGATCAGCCAGCCCACGGCCACCCCGATCAGGCCGCCCACGAAGCTGAGCACGGCCGATTCGACGAGAAACTGGTAGAGGATATCCCGGCGGCGGGCGCCCAGCGCTTTGCGGATACCGATCTCGCGCGTGCGCTCGGTGACCGAGACCAGCATGATGTTCATGATGCCGATGCCGCCCACCAGCAGGGAGATGGCGGCGATGCCGCCCAGGAACAACGTCAGCGTATTGGTCACTGCGGTGATCGCGTCCAGGGTGTCCTGCTGGTTCTGCACGCTGAAATCATCCTCGCCCTCCACCGTGCCGTGGCGCTCGCGCAGCACGGCCGTGACGCCTTCGATCGCCTGCTCCACCTCGCCAGCGCTGGCGACCTTGACCGTGATCTGGCTGATGACGTTGGCGCCGCGGAAACGGCTGGTCCCCAACAGGCGGGTCTGGGCCGTGGTGAGCGGCACCAGCACCTGGTCGTCCTGGCTGCCGAAGCCGCTGCCACCCTTGCTGACCAGCACGCCGATGACGCGATAGGCGGCCCCGTTGAGGCGCACGCGCTGGCCCACCACCCCGCCCGTTCCGCCAAAGAGCGCCTCGGCCACCCCGCTGCCCAGCACCGCCACCGAAGAGCGCGCCGTGACATTGGCGTCCGAGATGAACTCGCCGTCCGCCAGTTCATAATTGCGCACGGTCAGGTAATCGGCGGTCACACCGACCACGCGCGCGTTCATATTGACGCCCTGATAGACGACCTGCGCCCGGCCGTTCACCTCCGGCGCGACGCCCACGACGCCGGCCACCGCATACAGGGCTTCGGCGTCTTTGAGCGTGAGCGTGGCGGCCGAACCCGGCGCGGAAGCCACCCCGGCCTGCTGAATGCTGCCCGGCTGGACGAAAAGCAAATTGGTGCCGACGCTCTCGACCTGGGCCGTGACCTGGGCCTGGGCCCCCCGGCCGACGGACACCAGGGCAATCACGGCCGCCACGCCGATGACGATGCCCAGGATCGTCAACGCCGAGCGCAGCTTGTGAGTGCTCAAACTCTCGAGCGCGGTTAGCGCGCCTTGCCACAGGTTCATGGAGTCCCGTCCTCAATGAGGCCGTCGCGCATGTGGACCACGCGCCGGGCCTGCGCCGCCACGCCCGGATCGTGGGTGACGAAGATGAGCGTGATGCCGCGCTCCCGGTTCAATCGGAGCAACAGGCGGATAATTTCCGCGCCGGCGTGAGTATCCAGGTTGCCGGTCGGCTCGTCGGCCAGGATCAGGGCCGGGTCGTTGACCAGCGCCCGGGCGATGGCGACGCGTTGCTGCTGGCCGCCGGAGAGCTCGCCCGGGCGATGGTCCAGACGGTCCGCCAGGCCCACCGCCGCCAGCGCGGCCTCAGCCCGCTGCCGCCGGCCGCGCTCCGCGCCGGCGTATAGCAGCGGCAACTCCACGTTGCGTCGGGCCGTGGCGCGCGGGAGAAGGTTGAAGCTCTGAAAGACGAAACCGATCTTGCGGTTACGGATGGCGGCCAGCTGGTCGTCCGACAGCGTCTCGACCATAACGCCGTCGAGCCAGTACCGGCCAGAGGTCGGTTTATCCAGGCAGCCGATCACGTTCATGAGCGTGCTCTTGCCGGAGCCCGAAGGCCCCATGATGGCCACCACCTCGCCCCGCTCCACGCGCAGCGACACGCCGCGCAGGGCCGCCACTGCCACCCTCCCGAGAGGGTAGCTCTTGGTGATCGCCTCGATCTCGATCATGCTGCGGCCAGCCGTCGCAGCCGCATCCGGGGCGGTCTCGACGAGGCGGTCCGTCATGGCTGCGCCGGCGCCTGGTCCGTGATCTGGATGGCGCTGGCCGTGACGTTGCCGGCCGAGTCGGCCTCGCCGCGCACCGTGATGCGCTGGCCCACTTGCAAGTCCGTCAGGCTGCCCGCCACCAGCTTCATGATCCGGGTGTCGCCGGTGAGGGTCACCGTGACTTCGCTTTGTGGTGTGCTCAGGGTCAGCACCTGCCCGTCAATGCTTTTGATATCGCCCACGGCGCCACGCTCGGCCACCAACTCGGGACCGCCGGCAATGTTTCCGCCCGGCCCTCCCCCGGCGAATCCGGCCGGCGGGTTTCCACCGCGGTCGGCGAAGAATCGCTCCTGAATATCGGCGGCCCGCGATTGTTGATACAGCGTGCCCGCGTAGAAGGCGCCGCCCGCCACTCCCAGCAGGACCAGCAGGGCGGCTACCAGCATCAGAATCCGTTTGCCCATATTTTGATCTCCCCGCGTTATAAGACCTGCCCGGACTCGTTTTCAAGATGCCGGCGCCGCCGTCACGGGCCGGGCGGCCCGCCGTCATTTACTATAAAGAAACCGCCTCCCCCCGGGCCGCCGAAGTTTTGGCGCGTGGCGGTGGTGGCCGTGGTGGTCGTGTTTATCACCACGGCGTCGCCCTCGCGCAATGAGCCTGCCAGGATTTCGCTGAACGTGTCATTGCTCAGCCCCACCGTCACCGGCACCGCAATCGGCTGTCCTTCGTACAGCACCGTCACCGCACGCTGGCCGGCGCTGGTCCGCAGCGCGCGGTTGGGCACCAGCAGGACGTTCTCATGCCGTTCGGTGACGATGGCCACCCCCGCCGTCATCCCCGGCTTGAGCGCCGGATCCGGATCCGTGATGACGATGGTGACCGGGAAATTCACCACGCCTTGCTGTGCTGTCCCCACGTAGGCCACGGCCGTCACCTGGCCCTGGAAGGTCTGGTCCGGCGCCGCATCCACCGTGAGCTCAGCCGTCTGGCCGACCACGATCGAGTTGATGTCGATTTCGGCTACGTTCACTTCGAGCTCGAACCGGCTAAGATCGGCCAGCTCTACGGCGGCCTGGTTGGCCGTCACACTGTCCCCCGGCTGGCTCAACACCGCCACCACCGTGCCCCGGAAGGGCGCCGTCAGGCGGGCGGCATCCACCACGGCCTGCGCCTTGGCCAGCTTGGCCCGCGCAGCGGCCACACTGACAGGGTCCGGGCCGGCCTCCAGCTCGGCCAGATTGGCCTCGGCCTGCTTCAGATTCGCCTGCGCCACCTCCAACTGCGCCTGGTAAAGCCTCACCCTGGCATTGTCCGGACCCTGCTGGGCGGCGGCCAGGTTGGCGACGGCCTGGTCATAGGCGGACTGAGCGTTGCGCACCTCGTTGGCCTTAGAGTTGCGCGTCGTGTCGATCTGCAACTGCAGGGTGTACAGCTTGTCCAGCTGCGCCTGGTAGTCGATCTGCGCCCGCTCGATCTTATCGCGGATGTCAGGGTTGCTTTCGTAGCCCTGAGACTCGGCTTTGATCTGGTTGAGCCGGTTTAGATACCAGTTGGTGATGAAGGTCTGGTTCTGCAATGCCGCGATGTCCGGGCTGGCGTTGAGCAATTGCAGGTTGGCCTGCGCAGTCTCCAGGGCCACCCGGGCGTCCTCCACCTGATCCAACAGGCTGGCGCTCACGGGGTTCAGCACGCTGTTCAGGTTGCGCTGGGCGGTAGTGATCGCCTGCTGCGCCTGGATCACGGCCAGCCGGGCATCGGCCAGTTGTTGGGCCGTCGGGCCGGCCAGCAGCGTGTCCAGCTCCGCCTGGGCGGTCAGCAGATCGGCCTGAGCCTGGAGCATGGCGGGCGTCGCCCGATCGGGGTCGAGCTCCATCAGCACGGCGCCGGCTTCCACGACCTGTCCGACGGTCACATTGACCTGGCCGACCGTGCCGCTGGTCTGCCAGGTGACTGTGGCCGTCTGGGGCGAAGCCAGGGTGCCGGCTGCGCTCACGCTGACGACCAGGGTGCCGCGCGTCACCTCGGCCGTTTGCAGGGTGTCAGCGCTCGCGCGGGCGGCGGCCATCCGGGTATATACGTAATATCCGCTTAGCCCGACGGCCAGAATCACCGCCGCGGCGATCACGAGAATGCGTTTATTCACAGCAGTTCCTCCTTCAGCGGGCGCGACCTCCGGGCGCCCGATTGTCTGCCGGCGCATCTCGATCTTAGAAGCAGGTGATAAAGAAATTGCAAAGACAGGATGTGTTTTTTATTAGCGCCGGGGCCATGGGCTGACGGCCCCGGCTTCCCGGGGCCATTCCCAAACAATCCAGACCTGAAATGCCGTCCAGCGGGTGTGCGCGTCGGACGATATTGTGAGGGGACCGATACAGCCAGACGGCCGTTACGAACTATCGGGGATAAGCAGGGGGATCGCGATCAATCCCGGCGCGTCCAATCGCCCGCGCCGTCATTCAGCCACACCGTCACCTCGCGGTCGACGCACCCGGCCAGAAGGTCCAGGTCGCCGTCGCCGTCCACGTCGCCCGGGGCGGCGGCGCAATCCGGGCTGTGTGACAGGACCGCCCGCCCGTGAAAACGCCCAGGCCGTCGTTGACCCACACCCACGCCCCGCCCTGGGTGTCCGCCATAGCGTCGAGGTCACCGTCGCCGTCCAGATCGCCGGCCGCAACCGCAAGGCTCACGCCCTGCCCCAGGCGCTGGCTGCGCTGGTGGAACGTCCCGGCCCCATCGTTGAGCCAGACCGTATCCCGCGGCGGGATGTCGTTTTTGGCGTTGGCCAGAAACGCATCCATATCGCCGCCGCCGTCCAGGTCGGCCACGGCCACGGCGCGCGTGCGCGCCGGTTGAGTGAAAAGGTCGTCCGGCGATTGGGCAGCAGGTTGGCGACGCGTCGCGCGCCCCGGTGCGGCGAAGAGAATGTACCACGACGGGCCACAGCATCGGCCAGCCTCATCCCTGGCCCATCTCTTCCCATTGGCCGTACGCTTCTTGGAAGTCACAAAGAATCTAGATGAATCTCACTTGATCAACCCGGGTCATAAAGATATATTCGTCACAATTGCCCAGAAATAACTAGATTTGATATCTATTGAACAAATTAATGACAGAACATAATGAAAACGAGCCAGATCGTCAGTGGTTCACTCTGACGGAGGCGGCGAAATATCTGGGTGTCCACAGCACGACTCTTCGGCGTTGGGCCAACCAGGGGGACATCCCCATAACGCTGACGCCTGGCGGCCATCGACGCTTCCAGCGCGCCGACCTGGAGATGTTTGCTGCAGAACACCGCCGGCTCAAAACGGTGGGCGGGTTAGAGCAGGTCTGGACCCAGCAGGCCATGGTAGAGACCCGGCAGAGGCTGGTCCAGGCTCAGGACACGGGTTGGCTCACGCCGTTCAGCGATGCGGACCGGGAGCACAAGCGGCAGTTGGGCCGGCGATTGATGGGTCTCCTGATGCAATACCTCGCCGCTGCGCACCCGGATGAGGCGCTGTTGACCGAGGCGCAGGCCATCGGGCAGGCCCACGCCGACAACGCCCTGAGCATGGGCCTGAGCCTGGCTGACGCGTTGCAGATCCTCGAGTTCTTCCGCGAGACCCTGGTTGAGGTCTCGCTCTATCTGCCGGAGACGGCCCCGGTCCGTCCAGAGGCCAATCGAAATCTGCTGCGGCGCGTCAGCGTCGTGCTGAATTTTGTCCAGCGCGGCCTGGTCGAGCGGTACATCGCTGTCCGGTGAGCCGCGCGCCGCTCCCGGCCGATCCAGCGTTGTCGTCCACGTCCAGTCTCCGCTTATGCCCCTCCTGTGTCTTGGCCTCAGCCACCACACCACTCCGGTCGCCGTGCGCGAGCGCCTGGCCTGCACGCCAGCCGTCCTCCAGGCGGCGCTGGCGCGTTGCGGCCCCGGCCGCGCTCTGACGTCCCGCTTTGAAGAACTGGCGATACTCTCCACCTGCAACCGGCTGGAGGTCTACGCCGTCACCCAGACCGCGGACTTTGCCGGGCTGAGCGCTTTCCTGGCCGAGACCACCGGCGCGCCGCGCGCGCTGTTCGAGCCGCACCTGTACCGACATCAGGATGAGGCCGCCAGCCGACACCTCTTCCGGGTGGCGGCCGGCCTGGACTCGCTTGTGCTGGGCGAGCCGCAAATCCTGGGACAGGTGGCGGACGCCTATGAAATGGCGCGGGGCCAGGGCGCGGCCGGCCCGCTGCTTTCCGGCCTGTTCCAGGCCGCCCTGCGCGCTGGCAAACGGGTCCGCGCCGAGACGGCCATCGGCCGCGACCCGGCCACGATCAGCTCCGTCGCCGTGAAACTGGCCGAGCAGACGATCGGCGACCTGCGCGCCGCGCACATCGCCGTCCTGGGCGCTGGCGAGATGGCCGAACTGGCAGTGGGCGCCTTGCGCCAGCGCGGCGCCGGCCAGCTGACCGTGGTGAACCGCACCCTGGCGCGGGCCGCGGAATTGGCCGCCCGGTGGGGGGCCCGGCCCCGGCCGATGGAGCAACTGGCGGAGG
>DAOUAB010000188.1:0-8256 GCA_034434015.1 Anaerolineales bacterium | reverse complement strand
GGTGTCAACGCGAACAACCCAAGCGGGCTGGCCAGGTAAGCGCTCAGGTTGCGAGCCGCATACGCCAGGCGTGCGCCGAGCAGGCCGGTGAACAGCCCGACATAGATCAGGTTGCTGATGGCAGCCGGGTCCAGTTTCAGTTGTGCCGCCTGCTTTTCAGCCAGCCAGGCGCCGAGCCACACGCCAGCCAGCAGCGCGAGCCCTGGCGCCTGGAGCGTCAGCGGACCCAAACGCAGGATCGGCAGCATTACGGCGCCTCCTCGATCAAGGTTTCGACCTCCGCTTGGATCAGCGCCGCGTTCATGGTCCCGAACACGGCCGAACGGATGACCCCCTGGCGGTCCACGAAGAAGGTGGACGGCAGGGCCCGCAGCCGGTAGCGCTGGCCGACGGCGCCGGTGCGATCGAGTGGGACGGGGAAGGTCAGCCCCAGCTCCTGCACAAAGGCGGCGGCGTCACGTTCGCTGTCCTGGAACGTGGAGTTGACGGCGAGCACCACCAGCCCCTGATCCTGATAGGCCTGATACACGCGCTCGATCTCAGGCATCTCGACCCGGCAGGGGATGCACCAGGAGGCCCACAGGTTGATCATGACGACCTTCCCGCGCAGCTCGGAGAGCGTCACCGATCCCCCGCCGAGCAGGTCCAGAGTGAAATCAGGTGCGGAGAAGCCCTCCCGCGGGCTGGCGGGCGGCGGGCCCCCGGTTGTGGCGGCAACGGGCACGCGGGACGCGAACGTCCACAGCGTGGCGAAGCCGAGGGCCAGGATCGTCAACACGTTCCAGCGGCGAGTATCACGCGGAAGCGACGCGATCATCGGTCGCCTTTCTCAGTCTGCCGCCGCCGGACGTGCCCGGCTCGCGGTGCGTGCCCGCACCGGGCTGGGCTCGGGCTCCGGCCAGGCGGCGACCAGGGTGCCGATGATGAAGATCAGCCCGCCCAGCCAGACAAAGTTCACGAGCGGGTTGAGATAGACCTTGAAGGTCGCGCGGCCGGCACTGACGGGCTCCCAACTTACCAGCAGCACGTAGAAGTCGTCGGCCAGGCTGGAGCGCACGCCCGGGATAGTCATCGGCTGCTGCTGCGCCACGTAATAGTCGCGCCGTGGGTAAAGCTCACCCACGAACGCTCCGTCCCGATGCACCTGCACCACCGCCCGGGCCACCTGCCGCCCGTCCTCAGTGGGAAACTCCGCCAGGTCGGTGTAGGTCAGCGTATAGGGCCCCAGCGCAAGCGACTCGCCCTGCGCCAATGCGCCCTGCGTCTCCTCCTGGTAAAACTGCGTGGCGACGATGCCGAGCGCCATGACTGTCACGCCCAAATGGATCACGTAACCGCCATAGCGCCGCCTGTTTCGGGCGACCAGGTTGAGCAGCGCCTGCCACATCGGCTCGCCCTGGGCGCGCCGGCGCGCCAGCACACCCCGCCCGTATTCGAAGAGGGTGGTTAGGCCGCTGAAGGCCGCCGCCCAGAACCCGACCAGCGCCCACGGAATCCGGACCCCGGCCAGCCACAGCCCGGCGACCGTCAGCAGGCTCCCGGCCAGGGAGGTCCAGAGCAGTTTCCAGAGCCGCTGCGCCGAAGCACGGCGCCAGGCCATCAGCGGGCCGATGCCCATCAGCACCAGCAGGGCCAGGAACTGCGGCCCGGTGGTCTGCTGGTAAAACGGCGGACCGACCGACACCTTCTGCCCGGTCACCAGCTCAGAGATGAGCGGGAAGATCGTGCCCCAGAAGACGGTCGCCAGGATCCCGATGAAGAACAGGTTGTTGAGCAGAAACGCCGCTTCGCGCGACAGCCAGCCCTCCAGTTGGCTGTCCTCCCGCAGCGCCTCCCACCGCCGGAACAGCAAGGCGAGTGACCCAAGGAATGTTGCTGCGATAAATACGAAGAACGGCAGGGCGATGCTGGAGCGTGCAAAGGCATGCACCGAAGACAGCACGCCGGATCGGGTGAGGAAGGTCCCGAAGATCACCAGGGCGTAGGTCAGGATGACCAGGATCATGTTCCAGACCTTGAACATCCCGCGCTTCTCCTGGATCATGACCGAGTGCAGGAAGGCCGTCCCCGTGAGCCAGGGGATGAACGCGGCGTTCTCCACCGGGTCCCAGCCCCAATAGCCTCCCCAGCCCAGGACGTCGTAAGCCCAGCGCCCGCCGACGATCAGGCCAAGCGAGAGGAACAGCCAGGCCACTAACGTCCAACGGCGTGTCAGGCGGATCCAGCGGTCATCGGCGCGCCCGGTGAGGAGCGCCGCGATGGCAAAGGCGTACGGCACGACGAAGCCGACGAAGCCCGTGTACAGGAGCGGCGGGTGGATGATCATGCCCGGATGCCGCAACAGGGGGTTCAGGCCGCGGCCGTCGGCGGGGAGGAACGGAACGGCGCCCGCAGGTCGGAGTACGGCGGCCACCGGCTCGGCGTTTCCCACCTGCCACCAGCGCGCGAAGGGATTCTCGAAAAACACCGACAGGCTGAGGAAGAACGCCAGGGTAATGGCGATCACGGCGACGGCATAGGACCGCAGGTCGTCGTCTTGCTCCCGCTGGCGCAACGTCGCCGCCGCGCCGAAGGCGGCCATAAGCCAGGACCAGAATGTCAGGCTGCCGGCCTGCCCGCCCCACCAGGACGTGATCCGCAGGTACACGGGCATGGCACGGCTGGAAGTGTTATAGGCGTAGACCAGGTTGTAATCGGCGGTCAGCAGCGCAACCATGATAGTGAGACCGACCAGGGTCAGCAGGGGCCAGGTCAGGAAAAGGGCGCTGCTGGCGCTGGCGGTCCAGGCCGGACGGCGGGCGCGGGCGCCGTAAACGGCCGCTGCCGCCGCGTAGACTGCGCACAGGAAGCTCAGGAGGAGGGCGATCAGCCCGAGGTTGACGACCATAGGTCACACTCCCTGAGAAGGACATCCCCTGGGTTACTTGGGGTTGCGTTCGCCGAGGATGCGCCGGCCTGTATCCACGATGACGGCCGCCGTGCCCGCCGGAAGCTGAATGGGAAGGCCGACCGCTGGATCGCCGTTCACGTCTCCGCTCCAGGTCTCAGCCAACACCGTCTCGGTGGCGTCCACAGCTTGAATGACGAAGCGGTCCAGGTTGCGCAGGGCTGGCCCCTCGGTGCGGACGCCGTTCGGCAGGAACTTGGAGCCATGGCACGGGCACTCATAGCGCGCGTTCGTCGGCACCCATTTGTACAGGCAGCCGAGATGCACACAGACCATGTAGAACGCCACGAGGCCCGGGGCGGTCTGGTAGCCGGCCGGCGTGCGCGGATCGCTGGCGATCTTCTCGCCGACGTTGACGATCCAGAAGCGGCCGCCGGCGTACGGAACCGGGTCCGGCGCGTCGGCGGGCGGGAGCTCTTCGAGCCCAAGGCGGAATAGACCGCCAAACGATCCGGCCTTGAAGCGGGGGTAGGCGAACCACAGCAGCACGGCGCCCGTCTGGGCACTGATCAGGGCCATGGACGCCAACCAGATGTAGTTCAGGAACTCGCGCCGCGTCATCAGCGAGACGGAAGCCGGCGACGTGGTCTGTGCAGGTTGAGCCGTGGTCATCGCACACCTCCACAAGTCACTTCAGGATTTCCCCCACGAACTCATCCGCCTGTTCGCCGGTCATGGCGCCGATCTGGATGTGGCTGATGGCGCCCTCGCGGTTGATGAAGACGCTCAGGGGCAGGCCTCGCACACGGTACAGGTCGGCGACCGCGCCGTCCTCGTCGAGCAAGACCGGGAACGTCATCTTGAATTCGTCTACGAAAGCCTGGACGTCGGGTAAGGCATCGCCCACAGTGAAATTCACCGCCAGGATGACGAGGTCCTCGGCCTTGTGGGCGTCATAGGCGCGCACCAGTTCCGGCATTTCGGCGCGACAGGGCAGGCACCAGCTGGCCCAGAAGTTGATCAAGACCGGCTGGCCGCGAAACTGCGAGAGGGTCACGTCGCTCCCATCCAGCGCCTTGAGCGTGAAATCCGGGGCCGCGCTGCCCGTGTTGAGAGCCCCAAATCCAGGCAGGGCCGGGGCTTGCGTCGCCAGGACAACCGGCGTGTCCGCGCCCGCCGCTGATAAAGGTGAGGTGGATTGCGCCGACGCCTGCGGCGCGTCGAGCGCCAGCCGGGCTGAGGCCGGACGCCAGACAAACATGAACAGGCCGATCAGCAGGCCCGTGACCAACCCCGCCCCCATCAGCACTATCATCCGCACTTCTGGCTCTGAACGCATACAGCGTTAGCTTGACTACGGCGCGCCGCCTTCGGGCGCCTGACCGCGGAAGTCTTGGATGAACTGGAGCATGTTCGGCTCATCAAATGACTCCAGGGCGTAGCGACGTCCCCAGGACGTCAGGGCCAGGACAGTGTCCATACCCGGCCGAGACACGGCGACGAGTTTCTTTGCGCCGCCGAAGACCGACACTGAGGGAGCGCTGTCTATCACCATCTTGATCTGGCTCTTCAACGCCTGGCAGTCCGTGCCGCTTAATGAAGAGCAGTCGTACCAGATGACGATGTAACCGTGTTCGAGGTTGTGAACCAGGTTTTCGTCGGGCAGCGCCGTGTCGTAAAACCCCTCACGCGCCGGCGCGGCGTGGGCGCCGGAGGTAGGCGGATCCGAGTTGTACGGCTCGTGTGGGTCGTCTACCTGGATGTGGGTCCGCGCCTGTTCTGGTACGGCCTCACCCAATTTGGGTCGGAGCAGATTCCAGGCGCCGTAACTCACCAGGGCGAGAAGCGTGAGAGCAGCTGAGCCTCCCAGGAGTCGCATGAGTAGGCGCCGGCGTGCGCTCACGCGCTGGCGCTTCTCTCGCTTAGAGAGCCGGGCGGGCGGCCCAGGGGTGGCTTGCGGCTGGGACATGGCTTGATTTTATATCTTACGTGTCGTAAGACATTATATCAAAAACCAGACTGTTTCGGGGCACCGCCTGTATGGGTCTGATGAGAGACAAGGTGACGAGGCCACGGCCGCTATCGCGTCTGCCTAAGCCGGGCCTGGGCCTTGATCACGCCCCGAACAGCCGCAGGAGGTTGTAAGCCGCCGGCGGGGTGCATTCGCTGAGGGACGGAAGGTGCCCGGCAGCCGGAGCGAAAAACAGGGCCACGCCCAGCAGGGCCCAGGCCAGGCTGGTACCGAGACGTTGCCGCTTCAGGAGAGGCAGAGGATGTTTGGGATCGAGCAGGACCTGCAGCCGTGCTTCGACGACGTTCAGTTCGCCAACAAACGCCGCCAGGGGCAGCGCCGGGGTGATGGCGCGGCTCGTCAGCAGCTTGCGGATGGCACGGGCCAGCGGCCGGGCATCGCTCATGGCCTGGACGGCGGCCTCGTCGGCCGCGATTTCCTTGGCAACACAATAGCGTTCGGAGAGGTCACGAGCGATGGGGATGAAGAACAAAGCTTGAGACAGACAACGCGCCATCAGCATCCTGAATGGATCGCGGGCCTGGACATGGCGGGCCTCATGGCGGAGGACGGCCTCCAGTTCGGCGTTGCCCAGAATGTGCAGAAGGCCCGTGGACAGCCAGATCCTCGGCCGCCACAGGCCGTGGGTGAAGACCAGGGGCGCTTTCGCACGGACCAGGATGGGAGGCTCGGCCAGGCTCGCTCTGCGCGCCAAGTGGCGCAACCGGGCCGTCGGCCGGCACTGCGTCAGGCGAAACCCGCCCACCAGCTGCCGGGTGGCCCGAAGCAGGCGAGCGGCCTGATGCAGCGCCAGGGTCAGACCAACCGCAAGTGGAACCAGCAGGATCAGACGTCCGAAATCGACACTATGCTGAGTGACTTCCGAGAGCGTCCGGCCACAGACGCTCACCACCAGAGCCAGCACGGCCATCAGCCAGCGGTCAGCCAACAGGATCGCTGTCAGGCCAACGGCGAGGGCGATCACGGCCAGGAGCGCGAACGCCGTATCGGCCTTGCGCCAGAGCTGCTGGCTAACCACCCGACGCTCTCTGCCGAGCCGCCAGCCGGGACTCGACCAGCGCCGCCAGATCGGCCAGGCGCGCACTGTCAGTCTCGTCCACGGCCTCCACGAACTGGGCCAACACGGCCGGGCCGAAATCGGTGATCAACCCGTCCAGCACCTGCCGGGAGAGATGCTGGGTCAAAGCGTCGCGTGAATAGCGCGGCAGGTACACGAATGCGCGCGAGACCTTGCGCCGCTCCAGGAAACCCTTGTCGACCAGCCGGTTCATGACCGTCATGACGGTCTTGTAGTTGGCCTTCTTGCCCAGGCGTTTCACCACGTCGTGGACGGTTGGCTCCTCCAGGGACCAGACGGCGTTCATGACCTTGGCCTCCAGTTCACCGAACAGCCGGGCCAGGCCGTGCTGGTTCAAGCGATAACTTTGGATGTGCATCCTCGGCCTCCTGCGGCGGATTATAGCAGGCGGTCCTGCTCACTTGACCGACAGGTCGAAGTCCTTGCGGATGGTCTGGCTGGTCACCCCCCGCACTTCCACCGTCACCTTCCAATCCCCACTCATACCGAAGTTAGCGGTCAGAGTGTAACGGCCGTTGCCCTGGCCGGTGGCCTGGCCCTGCATATCCATCCCGGCCATGCTGGTGTGGCTGGCCAGCAGGTCCACCTGGGCATCGTCGACCGGCTGGCCGGACGGATCGGTGAGCGTGATGATAAGTTCCACGTCACCCATCGCAGGCAGGTTAGGGCTTGCCACCAGTTCAATCTTCACTGGGTCTGCCGCAGCGGGGGTCACGGTCGGGGCGCACGCCGCCACCGTGAGCGCCAGCAGCGCCACGAACAGCACCGGTAGCAATCGCTTGAGCATCTTTTTCTCCTTGGGGTTGGCGCGCGGCCTCAGGCTTGCACGCGATAGTTGCGCATCATGCCCTGGTCTTCGTGCTCCAGGTTGTGGCAGTGATAGACGAACAGACCGGGGTGATCGGCGAAGCGCATCGCCAGCTTCACGCGCTCGCCAGGCATGACCAACACCGTGTCCTTCCAGCCCTCATCGGTGTAGCCCTGGCTGACCGTCTCCCATCCGGCTTTGAGCTGCGACAGCACCTCCCGGTCGACCACTTGGAACTGCACGCCGTGCAGGTGGATGGGGTGGGCCATGCCGTTCGCGTCCATCATCTCACCCGGGTTGAGCTGGTTGACGATCTCCCATACTTCGAGCGTATTGGCTTGCACCGTCTCGTCTGCGGTGGCGCCCGTCATCTCAAACTGCTGGCCGTTGAGCAACCAGGTCATGTTCTTCAGCGAGATCGCCAGCGGGCGCGGGCTGGCCGCGTTGACGGCCTCGTCAGCTTTCAACCGGGTGAGGCTGGCCAGGGTTGGCGGCAGGGCCAGCGTCTCCGGCTCGTCTCGCTCGACCCGGACCTTGAAGATCGGCATCGGCGTCCCCAGCGCCGGCCCGGTGCTCATGCTGCCCATCATTCCTCCGGGATCTTCGGCTCCGAAGAACTCCAGGCTTGTGAGCGTGAGCTCGGTGCCCACCGCCAGGCGGCTGAAGTCCGCCCACAATTCCACGCGCTCGCCGGGTGCGAGCATGACGTACGGCTTCTCGACCGGTTTCTCCAACAAGCCACCATCCGTGCCGATGACGATGAGCGCGTCGCCGGTGCTCCAGCCCAGCTTATAGATGCGGGCGTTCGACCCGTTGAGCAGCCGCAGGCGGTAGACGCGCGTGGCGACCCGGAGCAGATAGTCGGGCTGGCCGTTGACCAGCACCCGGTCGCCCAGGAAGCCCATCATGGCGTCCATCATGCCGCCCATATCCATCGAGGGTCCGCCCGGCTGCTCCGTGCCGCTGCCACCCATCATGCCCCCGTGATCCATGCCGCCCATCCCGCCAGACGGCATCATCTGCCCGGTGGCGCCGATGGGCCCGGTGAGGTAGACGAACTGGTTGTCGGCGTCCAGCCGCCGATCCTGAATGACCAGCGGCACGTCATACTCGCCGCGCGGCAGTTCGAGCGCCTGCTCCTCGTCATCGCTCACGAGGAACAGGCCGGCCAGGCCCGCGTAAACCTGGGGGCCGGTCCGCCCATGCGGATGGGGGTGGAACCAGTAGGTGCCGGCGCGATTGGCGATCTCAAATTCGTAGACATAGGTCTGGCGCGGCTGGATGACGTAGCGCGGGTGGCCGTCCATGTCCTCCGGTAGGACCAGGCCGTGCCAGTGGATGACCGACTCTTGTTTGAGGTCGGGCAGGTCGTTGATGAAGTTGACGCGCACGCGCTGGCCGGTTCGGGCGCGCACCACCGGGCCGAGGTAGCTGCTTGGGATGGTCTGCAG